>JAZBOA010000042.1:0-2138 GCA_036350935.1 Anderseniella sp.
CGGCGCCGATGTGCGGCGCGTGCGGCGGTACCTGGAGCAGTACGCCGGTGATCTGGTGGCGATGTTCGATGGGTTGGTCGAGGAAGCGTTGGAAGGGTAGAAGGAGACTCTGGTTGATGGCATACCGCAGCAATGAACCATACAACGAGCTGCCTGGGTTGCCTCCACGCGTGCCCATCGAGACGACGCGCGTGATGCGCCGCTGCGTAACCGCGAGCCGGGCGCTGGCTGAACTGAAGGGCGCCGGCAATCTGATCCCTAATCAGTCGATTCTGATCAATGCCATCCCCTTGCAGGAGGCAAAGCTCAGTTCGGAGATCGAAAACATCGTTACCACCCAGGATCGGCTGTTTCGTGCTGTGGTGGAAGAGCCCGGCCGCGTCGATCTACAGACCAGAGAAGTGCTGCGCTATCGCACGGCGCTCCGGTATGGCTTCGACGCGCTGCAAAGCCGCCCGATAGATGTCGATCTGATTATCGAGCTATGCAGTATCCTGCGCGATGATCAGGTCAGCTTGCGCGACCAGGAGCCAGTCATCATCGAAGATGCCAACGCGCATAGAGTTGTCTACACACCGCCGCGCGGCCGGCAATTGATCGTATCACTGCTGCACAATCTGGTCGGTTTCCTCCTGACCCCGGGAGACCTCGACCCATTGATCAAACTGGCCATCGTTCATTATCAGTTCGAGGCTATCCACCCATTTTTGGATGGCAATGGCCGCACAGGACGCATCCTCAATATCCTGGCGTTGGTGCAAGCCCAGCTACTGGCGATTCCGGTGCTCTATCTGAGCCGCTACATCATCCAGAATAAGCAGGAGTACTATCGCAGGCTGCAAGCTGTCACCGAGGAGCAGGATTGGGAGGGTTGGCTGCTGTTCATGCTGGCCGCCGTGGAAGAAACGGCCCGCTGGACAACAAGCCGGGTGCTGGCGATCCGGACGCTGCTCAACGCGACCGCGGAGCGCTGCCGCGCTGAGATTCCGAAGGTCTATTCAAAGGAATTAGTCGAGTTGATCTTTTACCAACCGTACTGCAAGATCGCGTTCGTTGTTGACGCAGGCGTGGCAGAACGCAAAACTGCCTCGTTCTACCTGCGCGAGCTAGAGCGGATCGGCATCCTCGTAGGCGAAAAGCGTGGCAGAGAGGTTATCTATCAGCATCCAGCTTTGCTGGAGATTCTCACTGCGTGAGTTCGATACATCCCAATTATGAGTTTATTGGGTGAAATGTCCGTAATTTGTTTCAATCAGAAACATGATGCAATTGGCTAGATTGGCAACTTATGTGTATGATGCGGGCTATGACACGAAAGCACATACATTTTCCACGAACTACGGCAGCTCAACGCCGATTGCTGTTTGAGACATGGGAAGCGACAGGCGACAGAGAAGAGGCTTGTCGGGTAGCCCATGTGGGTCAGCGGACCTTCTACAATTGGAAGGAACGGTTTGAGGCTGAAGGGTACGACGGGTTGCGCGAATTCCGCAGCCATGCACCCAAGAAAACACGGCGGGTGGCGCCGGAGATCGAGACGTTGGTCAAGACGATGCGCGAGCAAAATCCCACGTGGGGCAAGCAACGCATCGCCGACGAGATAGCCAAAGGCAACAACTGGGTGCCGTTGGTAAGTCCGAATACGGTGCGGCGCATCCTGCAAGACGCTGGACTCTGGCCCGAACCAGAGGCACCGGCGAAAAAAGGGGGCCTGCGACCGTAGCCCGAACGGCCGAAGCACCAGGTCAAACGGTGAATGTCGATCTGTGCTTTGTGCCAGCCAGCCACGAAGCTGAAGTCAAGCTGCCAGCGGTCAGCGGATCCTCAGGGCGGCTGGTGATTGAGCAACCTGCCGGCGTCGACGAGCAGCACCAGTATCCGGGGTGCATCTTTGCCGATGACAGCCTAGATTACACTGAGGCCATGCTGGGTTATGTGACGGCCTCATTGGAACAAGAGAAGCCATCGGCAGAGAAAACACCAGTCGAAGCGTTGGAGCAGCCATCGCCTAAGGTGCAGAAACGGGTATTGCATCAAGCAGAGGTCGAGTTACGCCATGAGCGGCGGCAGATTCGCCAGCGACGCCAACAGGAAGATGAGGCTTGGCGTGCATTGCGTCACGAACGACGAAGCCAACA
>JAZBOA010000043.1:0-9480 GCA_036350935.1 Anderseniella sp.
ACCTCGGTGAACTGCTCGGCAACGGCGGCGCGGATGATCGCGGACCATTTCACACCTGCGGTGCTGGAGCGCTGGCCCAATGTTGACGGGGTGGTGGCCTATGTCCACGGCACCGGCTGCGGCATGGCGGATTCCGGTGAAGGCTTCGACGCCCTGCAGCGGGTGATGTGGGGCTATGCGCGCCATCCCAACCATGCCGCGGTGCTGATGGTGGGGCTGGGCTGCGAGATGAACCAGATCGACTGGCTGCTCGAGGCCTATGGGCTGGAGCGGGGGCCGCGCTTCCAGACCATGAACATCCAGGACGTGGCGGGGCTCAGGCGCACGGTCGAGTCGGGCATCGGCAAGGTCATGGAAATGCTGCCGGAAGCCGACAAGGCGGTGCGCGAGGCGTGCCCGGCGTCGGAGCTCATGGTTGCCCTGCAATGCGGCGGATCGGACGCCTGGTCGGGCATTACCGCCAACCCGGCGCTGGGCGTGGCGGCGGACATGCTGGCGGCGCACGGCGGCACCACTGTGCTGGCCGAGACACCCGAGATCTATGGCGCGGAGCACCTGCTGACCCGGCGCGCCGCCACCCCCGCCATCGGCCGCAAGCTGATCGAGCGGATCGAGTGGTGGCAGGACTATGTTGCCCGCAACCGCGGTACACTCGACAACAACCCGACCCCTGGCAACAAGAAGGGCGGGTTGTCCACCATCCTCGAAAAGTCGCTCGGCGCGGCGGCCAAGGGCGGAACCTCGCCGCTCAACGGCGTCTACAAGTACGCCGAGCCGGTGACGGCGAAAGGCTTCACCTTCATGGATTCGCCGGGCTACGATCCGGTATCGGTAACCGGCCAGATCGCCTCGGGCTGCAACCTGGTCACCTTCACCACGGGGCGCGGCTCGGCGTTCGGCTCCAAGCCCGCGCCGACCCTGAAGATCGCCACCAATTCCGAGCTCGCCGCCCGCATGGCCGAAGACATGGACATCGATGCCGGCCGCATCCTTTCAGGCGATGCCAGCGTTGAGCAGGTGGGCAAGGAGATATTCCGGGCGTGGCTGAAGCTTGCCTCCGGCGAGCCGTCGTTCTCGGAGGCCCAGGGGCTGGGCGAGCATGAGTTCGTGCCCTGGCAGATCGGCGCCACGATGTGAGGAACTGAAGGCCGGATGAGACTGCTGACCGCCGTCATTGCTGTTGCCGCCGCCGGCTGGACCGTTCCGGCCGGGGCAAGCGATGAGGCTGCGATGGACCTGCTGCGGCAGAACTGGACCAGCGCCGAAACGTCATCCGACGGGCTGGGGCCGCTCTACAACGAAGCCTCCTGCCATGCCTGCCACTGGTTCGGCGGCGGAGCGCGCATCCGGGTGCGGCCGGGTGGCGAGGTTGCGGCGGCCGGCATGCTGGTGCGTCTCACCGATGCGGCGGGGCGGGGCGACCCGCACTATGGGTTCCAGCTGCAGAACAAGGCGGTGGCAGGCGTCGAGCCGGAAGGCGTGGCGTCGCTTCAGTCCAGCACGGTGCTGGATGACCTTACCCAGTTCGTGGTGGTGCTGCGCCGGCGCCAGGCCGAGCCGCTGTCGGCCGGGCATGTTCCCAGCCTGCGCGCTGCCCCTGCGCTGGATGCGGCAGGGCTGATCGAGATGATTCCGGATGAAGCGATCCTCACACGGCACGATCCGGACGACGCCGATGGCGACGGCATCTCGGGGCGGGCGCACATGGTGAGGTTGCCCGATGGTAGCGAAGCGGTGGGGCGGTTCAACTGGAAGGCCACGCAAACCTCCATCGCGGCCCAGGTGGCCGCGGCGTTTCATGTCGACATGGGGCTTTCGACCTCGCTGATCAGCGCCAGGGCCGGCGACTGCACGGCCAGCCAGACGGACTGCCTGAATGCGGCAGCAGGATCTGGCGATGCCGATGTCAGCGATCAGCAGATCGAATCCTTGACCGGACTGGTGCGGTCGTTCTCCTCCAGCATCGACGAAGCTGCATTGCCGTCACCAGCTGCGTTCCAGAAGGCCGGGTGCGCCAGCTGCCATGTGCCGAGACTCGACGACGGGCCGGTGTCGTCCGTCCCTCTCTATTCAGACCTGCTGCTGCATGACATGGGGCCGGGCCTCTCGTCGCACGGCGGAGAGGGCGATGCATCGCCGCAGGAATGGCGCACCACGCCTCTGGTTGGCTGGCGTGGGCACATTGCAGGGCACCGTTTCCTGCATGACGGGCGGGCGGCGACCATCGACGAGGCAATACGCTGGCACGGTGGTGAGGCGCAACTCGCGCGCGATGCCTACCTGGCGATGAGCGCGCTGGAACGGCTTCAGCTTGCCAGTTTCGTGCAGGCGTTGCTGACGGCGATGCCGGTGCCGGCGGGTTTGCCGCTCGAAGAGTGATGTTTCAGGCGGACAGGGCGCGTGCAGACGGCCTGATCAGGGCCAGATGGTCCGCGGTGTCTGTCCAGTTTCCAACCGGCACGATGACATGGGCGGATGACTCTGCGCGCAAGGCTTCCGCCAGCGGCCAGTCATTGCCGCCCGGGTGAATGCTGTCACCGATGAAGGTGATCGTGGCGTCGCCATGCCGTTCCCTGATGGGGATGATGATGCGCGCCTTGTTCCAGCCCCGCGGTGAAATGTCTATGCTGATCTCGCCGCCCACATGGGCCTCGTAGTCCGGGAAGGCCTGCTCGATGCGGCTGCACAGGCTGGCGCGTTCCCTGTGAACCTGGTCCCAGGCAAGGTAGGCCTTGCGGGCGGGCTTGTCGGCGGCGCGGCCGACGGTGGAGACGTTGAGGGCGCCGGTGCGATACTCGATGTGGCGGCCACAGCGCACCGGGTAGCGGCTTTCGCCGAGGGTTTCGTCGAGCCAGTCGATCAGGTCGTCGGAAAACTCGTAGTCGTGCTGATAGATGATGCGGCCGCCGGCCTCGAACTCCGAACCTGCGCTGGTGAAAACGCCGGCGCAGGCACGGATGATTTCTTCGGGCAGTTGCTGTCCAAGCTTGCCCCGGTCGGAGCCGGTCACGAGATAGGTGACATTGGAGCGGCAGAAGTCAACAAAAGGCGCGCGAAACTCCTCGCGCATTGGTTCGCGAGGCGGCGTCAAGGTGTTGTCTACGTCCAGGACGTAAATCATGCCCCGCTCTCTCCCTGGTACTGCAAAGGGGTGATGCCGCAACAGCACGATCCCCCCGGATGCATGCAGTGTCCCGCCAATTTCTTAACCAAAGGTTAACAAACTGGTTCAATTACTGACGATTAAGCGATTTTGCAAAGGCTTCGCAATGGTCGGTGACGTCGGCGCGCGGCGTCAGCATGGTGAAATGGTGCGCGCCGGTGTCGATGTCCTCGATGTCGAGACCATCGGCAACTTCCGAAAAGCCAACCGAGACCAGCTTGCCGGGAGCGGCGCGGTCCACCAGCAGGCCGGCGCCCCAGTCCAGCCGGGCATGGCCCGCTCCACAGATCAGCACTGCGCCATCGGCATTGGCGGCGTTCATCATGGCGTCCGCCATGACAAAGTCGCGGGCGCGCTGGATGTCGCGCATCATCGGCAGCACCGTATCCGGCAGCATGTTGCAGTGGGAGGTGCGGATGACCTCGAGCAGGGCGGCGCCGGCGGCTGCCGGCAGCGGCTGGTCGAGCCCAAGCGCGGCGCGCTCGCTGTCCGTCAGTATCGAGCCTTCCCTGCCTCCGAGGCGGCGGATGGTGCTCTTTTCGAGGTTGCCAGCCCGTAACGGCAATTGGTGGGTCAGCGCGATTTCAAACAGTGGCCGGTACATGGCGAAGTCCGGCCAGCCTGAAGCTGCCCATTCCAGCCGTTCCGCAATCATGTCCGCACTGGCGGAGGGATTGGCCATCACGTGGTCAAGCACCGGCTGCTGGGCGCGGGTCACCATCTCGAACACCAGGGCGGGCTTGCGGCCGGCCGTGATCATGTGCGCCAGCACTTCAGCCTGCAGCGCATGGTGATCGGGATTCGGGTGGATCTCGCCCAGCATGACGTAGGGAGCATCGGCGGCGCGCTGCTTTATGGCGTCCAGCGACGTGGCATTGCCATGGCGGTCGAACACCTTGCCCACCAGCGGGTGGTCCGCAAAGTGGGCGGATTGCCAGCTGCGCGCCAGCGCCGCGCGGGCTGGAAACGCCATGGCGGCTCCCAGCATCAGGGTGGTCAGTCGTCTCCGGTTCAATTGCATGTCCTGCCTCTCGGAATTCCACATAATTTAGTACGTTACCGCGTTGAAAACATAGGCAACAGGTGACACGGTTGCGTGATAGGTGAGTTGCTTGCAGGAGAGCCAGGGCGAAGATGCTGAAAACCAACCAGAAAACCAACCAGACGCGACTCTGGGACAGCCTGATGGACATGGCGAGGATCGGCCCCGGCATTGCCGGCGGCAACAACCGCCAGACGCTGACTGATGATGACAAGCAGGCCCGTGACCTGTTCGCCACCTGGTGCAAGGCAGCCGGCATGGCGGTATCGGTGGATGCCATGGGCAACATGTTCGCCCGCCGCGAAGGCAGCGACGACACGCTGCCGCCAGTGATGATTGGCTCGCACCTGGATACACAGCCCACCGGCGGCAAGTTCGACGGCGTGCTGGGCGTGCTGGCGGGGCTTGAGGTCATCCGCACCCTCAACGACATGGGCATCAGGACGAAACATCCGATCGAGGTGGTCAACTGGACCAACGAGGAAGGGGCGCGGTTCGCCCCGGCCATGGTGTCGTCGGGCGTATTCGCGGGGATGATGAGCCCGGAGGAGGCCTATGCAATCAAGGATGGCGAGGGCAAGGCGTTCGGCGATGAGCTGACGCGCATCGGCTACAAGGGCGATCTGCCGGTGGGCGGGCGCGAGATCAAGGCGATGTTCGAGCTGCACATCGAGCAGGGCCCCATCCTGGAGGCGGAAGGCATCGACATTGGCGTCGTGGCCCATGGGCAGGGCTTGCGCTGGATCGAGTTCACGCTGACCGGTTTTGAATGCCACACCGGCACCACGCCGATGCCGGTCAGGCGCAATGCGCTGCTGGGCGCCGCGCGGGCGGTGGAGTTCGTCAACCAGGTGGCGTTCGACTTTGCGCCCAGCGCGGTGGCCACTGTAGGCCTGCTCAACGTCAGCCCCAACTCGCGCAACATCGTGCCGGGCAAGGTGATGTTCTGTGTCGACATCCGCAACCCGTCGCTGGATGACCTGAAGGACATGGAAACCACGGTGGTCGAGGGCATCGAGCGGATTGCCGCCGAGATCGGGCTTGATTGCGAGAGCGAGGTGGTTGGCGCCTATGATCCGGTCGCGTTCGATGCCGGTTGCGTGGACGCGGTTCGCCGCGCTGCCGGACGGCTGGGCTACAGCCACAAGGACATGATATCGGGTGCCGGCCACGACGCCTGTCACATCGCGGCCATTGCCCCGACGGCGATGATCTTCTGCCCCTGCGTTGGCGGGGTCAGCCACAACGAGTCGGAAGAGATCAGCCCCGAGTGGGCATCAGCCGGCGCGGATGTCCTGTTCCATGCGGTCGTGGAGACCGCCGGTCTGATCGAGGAGTGATACATATGAAGGTTGTCCGCAGCGACGATCACCGCAAGCATTTCCCCAAGGGCGAGCTCTATGGCGGCCAGTTCGTCCGGCCGTTCGAGTGTCCGGAGCGGTGGGAGCACATCATGAACCGGCTGGGTCAGCGCGGCTTCAAGGAGATGCTCGACCCCGCGAAACTCGACATGGGGCCGGTGCGCCAGATCCATGACGAGGGCTTCCTGGAATTTCTGGAGACGGCCTGGGACCAGTGGCAGAAGGCGGGCTACAAGGGCGAAATCCTGGCGACCAGCTTTCCGGCCCGGCGCATGGTGGTGAAGAAGCCCACCCATATCGACGGGCTGGTGGGCTATTACACGCTGGCCATAGAGACGGCCATCACCGCCGGCACCTGGGAAGCGGCGCAGGCAAGCTGCGCCATTGCCCAGACGGCGCAACGGCTCATTGCCGGCGGCGACCGGGCCGCGTTTGCGCTGTGCCGCCCGCCCGGCCACCACGCCGCCAAGGACATGTATGGCGGCTACTGCTTCATCAACAATGCTGCCGTTGCTGCGCAGATGTTCCTCAATGACGGGGCCAAGCGGGTGGCGATCCTCGACCCCGATTTCCACCACGGCAACGGCACGCAGGACATCTTCTATGACCGCGACGACGTGCTGTTCTGTTCGCTGCATGGCTCGCCGCAGCATGCCTTCCCGCACTTCCTCGGCTATCCGGACGAGACCGGAGCGGGCAAGGGCGAAGGCTTCAACGTCAACTACGCCATGAACCCTGGCACCGGCTATGACGAGTGGAGTGCGGCACTCGACGACGCGATCAAACGCATCGCCGATTATTCGCCTGATGCGCTCGTCGTGTCGCTCGGCGTCGATACGTTCGAGAGGGATCCGATCAGCTTCTTCAAGCTGAAGTCGGAGGACTTCACGGACTATGGCGGGCGCATCGCAAAGCTGAAGCTGCCGACACTGTTCGTCATGGAAGGCGGCTATGCAGTGGAAGAGATCGGCATCAACACGGTGAACGTGCTGGAGGGGTTTGAAAACGCATGAAGTTTGACAACTATATCGCTGGCGAGTGGTCCGGCGGGGCGGGGCGTATCGCCAACATAAACCCTTCCGACACCAGCGATGTGATTGGCGAGTTCGCGCAAGGCAGCCGCGCCGACGTCGACCGGGCGGTCGAGGCCGCCCGCAAGGCGCAAGCGCAATGGGCCGCGAAGCCGCTTGAGGCGAAGCAGGCGGTGCTGATGGCCATCGGCAACGAACTGATGGCGCGTTCGGCTGAACTTGGCGAACTGCTCAGCCGCGAGGAGGGCAAGACACTGCCCGAGGGCAAGGGCGAGGTGTACCGGGCCGGGCAGTTCTTCACCTACTATGCGGCGGAAGTGTTGCGCCAGATCGGCGACAAGGCGTTGTCGGTGCGCCCGGGCATCGAGGTGGACGTGACCCGCGAGCCGGTGGGCGTGGTAGCGGTGGTATCGCCGTGGAACTTTCCGACAGCCACGGCAAGCTGGAAAATTGCGCCGGCGCTTGCCTTCGGCAATGCGGTGGTCTGGAAACCGGCCAACCTGACGCCGGCCAGCGCTGTGGCGCTGACCGAGATCATCTCGCGCCAGGACATTCCGCCCGGGCTGTTCAACCTGCTCATGGGGCCGGGCGGCGACGTTGGCCAGACGCTGGTCGAGCACAAGGGCGTGAACGCCGTATCATTCACCGGGTCGGTGCCGGTGGGCCGGGGCGTTGCGGCGGCAGCGGCGCCGAACTTCACCAAGGTGCAGCTGGAGATGGGCTCGAAGAATGCGCTTGTGGTGATGGATGATGGCGACATGGCGACGGCGGTCAATTGCGCGCTGGGCGGAGCCTTCGGCGGCACCGGCCAGAAGTGCACGGCATCGTCGCGGCTGATCGTGCACGAGAAAGTGCATGACGAGTTTGCCGAGAAACTCACCGCGGCGGCAAAGGCGTTCAAGGTGGGGCACGCGCTTCATGAAGGCGCACAGATGGGGCCGGTGGTGTCGCAGCAGCAGCTTGACGAAAACCTGGCTTATGTTGAGCTTGGCAAGCAGGAAGGCGGCGACCTGTTGTGCGGTGGCGAGCGGCTGGAGATGAAGACCGACGGTTTCTACATGTCGCCGGCGGTGTTTGCCGGTACGCGCAATGACTGGCGGGTCAACCGCGAGGAGATGTTCGCGCCCATCGCCTGCCTCATCAAGGCGGGCAGTTATGACGAGGCGCTGGCGATCACCAACGATACGGCGTTCGGTCTCACCTCCGGCATCATCACGAGGTCGCTGGCGCGGGCCGGGCACTTCCGCCAGAACGCCCGCACCGGCTGCGTCATGGTCAACCTGCCCACCGCAGGCACCGACTATCACGTGCCGTTCGGCGGGCGCGGCCAGTCGAGCTATGGGCCGCGCGAGCAGGGCCGATACGCAGAGGAGTTTTATACGACCGTGAAGACTGCCTATATCAGCCACGGCCAGCCGGAGTAGGCCCGAGATGGACCAGAAGATTGACAAGCACGCCGGTGACCGGCTGAACCTTCGCCCGGCAGAGCAGGTGATGAAGCTCGACCGCATGGGCGCCGCGCACCAGACGCGGCTGTCGTTCATGCGCGCCATCCTGCGCCGGGTGAAGCGTGAGGGGTGGCAGGTGGAGCGCAGCCGTTGGGAGGTCGACGGCAAGGGTGTCGGCTTTGCGGTCTACGAGGCGCGGGGGCCGGAGCGCACCTATTCGCTGATCTGCTATGCCAACGACCTGCCGCCGGAAAAGCGCTCCGACCGGGTGATCGCGACCGAGTGGGACGCAAGCTTTGCGCTGTTTGACGGGGTGCCGTCGGATGCCGACATCGAGCGGCTGTCGCACAATGTGCCGAAGCAGGAAGCAGGCCGGTGCAGCGACCGGGAACTGGTGCTGTCGCGCGCCAACCGTTCGGTGCGGCTGTTCGATCATATGGTGGACTGCCTGGCGCGCGGCGAGCAGCCGGCGCGGGAAGAGCTGGACAAGGTGGGCTACCTGATGCGCACCACGGCGGTTTATGGCAACGGCAAGTTCGGACTGGCGGATCGCGGGCTTTATGAAGCACGCGCCGAGGCGGGCGGGCCGTTCCGGGTGGAGCTGCTGGCGGTGTGGCTGATCCGCGCCTTCACGGTGGACATTCTCGAGCACATGGCGCGGGTGAAGGGCGGGGCCAGCGCCGTGGCACTCGACAAGACCCTGCGGCGCAGGCTGGGCGTGGGGAATTCGACGGGGCTCGGCATGGCGCCGTTCCTGGTCAACCATCCCGCCCTGCTGAATGCCTGGATGCAGGCGCGCGAGACGGCGATTGCGCGGGTGCGGGCGCTGGCGTCGGCTTCCGCCGCGGAGCAGCAACGGTTTGGTGACCTGCTTATGCGAGCGCGGGCAGGGCTTGAGCGCTGGCACACGCCGGATGCGCGGCAGGCGGAGCGGGTGTGCGAACTGGCTGGCGATTTCGACCAGGCGGCAGCGCACGTTGCCTCCGGCGCGCTGGACGGGGCGCATCCCTGGGACGGGCTCTACCGCTGGGCCGAAGCCAATCTGACGCTTGAAGGCCAGGAGGCCATCGCCTCGCTGATGCTGGAGCCCTATGGCGAGCTCGTGGATGAACTGTCGGGGCAAATGGCAGCGGACGAGGCAGCCTCCTTCCGGATCGATGGGGTGATGACCACGGGACGGCTGATCGGGCTGGCGCGCAAGCATTTCGACTGGGCGTTGAAACTCGACTTTGACTCTCCGGCAGAAACGGCGCGGTTCTGGTATGTCTCGGAGGAGAAACTGGAACCCCGGCTTGGCGAGCGGCACGAGGAAGACGGCGGCGAGCTTGAACAGCGCCTCGGCATTGGCCGCGAGGTGGTCAACATGCTCACGGCGCTGGATGGCGAGGACCGGGACAGCGCGGTGGCCGAGTTCCTGCTGCGCCACCCGGAGCAT
>JAZBOA010000044.1:0-2744 GCA_036350935.1 Anderseniella sp.
AGGACCTCCCCAAAAAAAAGTGTATTACAGTGTAACGCGGCGCTTGGCGGCGATCGTTTGATGTGCCGAGCCGGCGAAGCTGCCGTAGGGTGGGGTCAGGTCTAGCTTTGTAGCATGGCGTGGGGACTGTGCCGTTGCGGGACGGTTGATTGGCGGAAGGCGCTGCGCTTTTCTGCCTACCAAAAACCGAACTATGTGTTAGCGCCCTTCAGCGCCGCTGCTTCGCGGCGAACGTTCCGCAGCACGTCGGCCAAGAGTAGGTGCTTTTTTCGTGGCGCCTTTATGCCCGGGGGTACTCGCAGCAATCAACCCTGAGTTGAGAACCAAAAATGTATCGGCTGGGTGGGGGGCAAGGGTTTGTCTGCCCATGCAGCCACGGAATTGATTCCATCACAGCTGGGCGCCTTCGAACGGCAAATGTGACGTCGGGCTCAGTCAGGATCGATCGTCTGGTCCATGAAGCTGGATAGACAGGCGTTTGGCCGTTTCGTCGATGGCTGCCTTAAGGGTGGGCAGGTCCTTTTCGACGATATTCCAGACCAGGGTGAGGTCGACGCCGAGATATTGGTGAGCCAAGACGTTTCTGGCGCCAGCTATCTGCGACCAGGGGATGGCAGGTTGCTCATCACTCAAACGGTCTGTTCCCAGGTCTTTGACGGCTTGTCCGATCACTTCCAGATTTCGTATGACGGCGTCCTGCGTTTTGTGATCCCTGAAAAAGGCTTCTCGGCCATCCTCCACATAGGCTTCTATGCGCAAGATGCAATCGTAGATGTGCTGTACGTAAACAGCCGGGTCCTTTTTCACAACGCGATAGCTTCGGCAAGAATGCGTTTGCGCAGATAAGGACTTATGCCGCGCTCAGTCAAGACATCTGCCGAACGGTTGAGCATCGCTTCCAGCTCTTGTTTGAAGCCGACCAGATCAAGCAGGCTGCGGGATTCTTCCATGTCTATCAGGAAGTCGATATCGCTATCTGACGTGTCTTCCGAGCGAGCCACGGAACCAAATACACGAATATTGCGAGCACCATGGATGCGGGCTAATCGTTCGATTTCAGCCTTGCGAGCACGCAGCGTTTCGAGTGTGTTCATGTCAGTGTGTCCTGTTCGTGCCATTCAAGCTGATGGCTAGCGTGAAGTCAATCGACAGGAACTTGGGGGTGGGGCCGGTCCGGCTTTTTAGCGTGGCGGAGGCGCGGTGCCATTGTGCTTGGTTTGATTGGCGGAAGGCGCTGCGCTTTTCCGCCCTACCAAAAACCGGAAGCGAAGAATCGGGATCACCCATCAAGAACCGGGGGCTGGCTTTGTGGCATGTATAAACTCCAGCGCCTTAGCCAAGAATCTGCAGCGCGGTTTCCGGTGCCTTGTCGAGCACCTTGAGCAGGGCTTTTGCCGCGCCGGTCGGGCGCCGCTTGCCTTGTTCCCAGTTGCGGATCGTGTCGAGCGACACGTCGATCCGCTGCGAGAATTCAAGCTGGGTCAGCCCCAGGCGCTTGCGTACGCGTCGAGCAAACCGGGCGGCATCCTGCATGGCTTCATCGTCATCGATGCGTTGCTGCCGGGCAATGTCCTGCTCGGTCGTGGCATCCAGACGGCGCTTGTTTACCCGTCCTTTCGGAAAGGTGGATAGCGAGGCTGGATCAACTTTCACGCGTACTGTCTTCATAAAATTTCACCTCTCGTTTGTTGGCTTTGCGTGCCGAGATGATGCGAATCCTCGTGCCGCGCAATGTATACACCAAATGAAATATTCGCTGATCTAATTGCCCAGCAGTTGATAGCGATCCTCGCCGTAGTCCCAGCGTCGGTCGTGGCTGACTAAACGATTGGGATCGGCAAATGCCCGCAACACATAAGCGAAGTCGAACCCGCGTTGATCGAAGCAGGCCTCGCTTTTGGTCTCATCCCATTCGAATTCCGTGAATGAAAGTAGTTCAATGGACGACACAAGTCAAATGGGGCACGTAGGGCGGCGTCACAACGTAGGGTGGGGTCAGGTTTAGCTTTGTAGCATGGTGTGGAGACTGTGCCGTTGCGCTATGGTTTGTTGGCGGAAGGCGCTGCGCTTTTCCTGCCTACCAAAAACCGAGTGTGCCGCCGCGCTTTTCCGCACGCGGAATGCGTTCGGGAACTGCGAGAGTTGACGGTGATAAGGCTGCATCGTTGACATGATGTAGCCGCATGGCTACATTTGGGGCATGATTGAAATTCGCAAGACGGATGTCTTTGCCAAGTGGCTCGATGGCCTACTCGACCTGAGAGCCCGGGCGCGTGTCCAAGCCAGGATCGAACGGCTCGCTGCCGGCAACCCGGGCGATGCGGAGCCAGTTGGCGAAGGTGTATCCGAGTTGCGAATCAACTACGGGCCCGGTTACCGGGTTTATTTCAAGCAGCGGGGACGCGACCTGATCATACTTCTGGCTGGTGGCGACAAGAGCACCCAGTCCAGAGATATCAAGTCAGCCTTGCGCCTCGCACGCAATCTTTTGGAGTAGTCGTTATGGCCAAGACCGCCACCACTCGCTACGACGTTGCCGAACACCTCAGAACACCGGAGGAAATGGCCGCCTATCTGGAGGCCTGCCTCGAAGAGGCGAACGGCGACGCCGCTTTCATTGCCAAGGCTATTGGCGACATCGCCCGCGCCAAGGGGATGTCGCAGGTTGCACGAGATGCCGGCCTGTCCCGCGAAAGCCTTTACAAGGCTCTGTCCGGCGAACGCAGCCCCGGCTTCGATACCAT
>JAZBOA010000045.1:0-2475 GCA_036350935.1 Anderseniella sp.
TCTACGTGCCGATCGGCATCATCGTGCTGTTCAGCTTCAACGCCGGGCGCCATGCCTCGAGCTTCCAGGGCTTCTCGGTGCAGTGGTACGGCAAGCTGATGGCAAATCCGTTCGCCAACGACGCGCTGGTGACGAGCCTGATTGTCGCCTTTACCAGTGCCGTGCTGGCCAGTGTGTTCGGCACCATGGCGGCGCTTGGCCTGCAGGGTGTGCGCGGGCCAATGAAGGCGTTCTATGACGGTGTCATCTACGTGTCCATAATGGTGCCGGGCATCGTCATCGGCATCGCAACGCTGATTGCGCTGGTGAGCGTGTTCAATCTTCTCAACCCTGCATTGGCCGTCATATGGCCGCAGGCACTTGGCGCAGCCCCGTCACTGAATCTCGGCTATGGCTCGCTGATTGCAGCGCACACGCTGTTCACCATGGCGCTGGTCATCGTCATCGTGCGCTCCCGGCTGGAAAGCATGGACCGGGCGCTTATCGAAGCCTCAACCGACCTCTACGCCACGCCGTTCCGGACATTCTGGCAGATCACGCTGCCGCAGATATTCCCCGCCATCCTCGCCGGTTTCCTGTTGAGCTTCACCTTCAGTTTTGACGATTTCATCATCGCCTTTTTCGTGGCCGGCTCAGAGACGACCTTGCCGGTGTACGTATTCTCCTCGATCCGGCGCGGCGTGACACCCGAGATAAATGCCATCGGCACCCTGGTGCTGGCATCATCCCTGGCGCTGCTGGTGGTGGCGCAATTGCTACTGCAAGGGCGCCGTGACAGGCGAGGCAATGGAGGCACCGGATGACTGACGTTGCGATGAGGATCGCTGACCCCGCCACATTGCTGGCCGGCAAGGTCGCCATCGTGACCGGCGCCGGTTCCGGCATTGGGCGGGCGAGCGCCCGCATTCTTGCAGTCCATGGCGCGACCGTCATCGCATCCGACCTGAACGAAACCGCCGCAGCCGAGACCGCCAGGCTCATTACCGGCGCAGGCGGAATTGCCGGCGCCATGAAGACAGATGTCAGCCGTGATGGTGAACTGGAAGAACTGGTCGCCCATGCGATCAGGACTTTCGGACAGCTTGACATCCTCCACTCCCATGCGGGCATACAGGTAGAGGGCACGCTGGAACAGGTGGACCCGGCCGGCATGGACGCCTCCTGGCAGATCAACGTGCGGTCTCATTTCATGGCCGCGCGTCTTGCGGTGCCGCACATGAAACGGCAAGGCGGTGGCTCCATCGTCATCACTGCCTCGAACTCGGGCGTCCTGTATGATCGCGAGATGATCGCCTACGCCACATCGAAACATGCCGTGGTGTCGATGACACGGCAGATTGCGCTCGACTATGCGCGCTTCAATATCCGGGTCAACGCGCTGTGTCCCGGCTGGGTGGACACGCCGTTCAACGCCCCCTTTATGAAGCAGATGGGTGGACGCGGGGCGCTGGAGACCTATGTGCGCGAGAAGATCCCCATGGGTCGCTGGGCAAATACATCTGAAATTGCCGAAGCGCTGCTGTTCCTGGCTTCCGACCGATCCTCGTTCATGACCGGGCAGGCACTTGTGGTAGATGGCGGAGAGTGCCTGGGATAGCGCGGCGTTGTGATGCAGCAGCATGCCATCCGGGACATTGCTCCGTGACCGGTACAGGCCGGGGTGCCTTCGGTGCAGATTACACAAGCCCGACGCTCCAGATCAGGCGGCAATGGCACCTTCCGGACTGCTCGGATCGCCCTGAAAACTGGTGGTTTTCAGCGACCCGGCAGACACTCTCCGCTATTCGGCAAACCGGTCCCTGCAACCCCCCGATCTGTCATCAACGACGCCGGTGATGACGAACCTTGCCCGCTTATTGTTGCAGCACATCGGCCACCGGCCTGCGGGGGGTCTCCGGCAATTCCTCACTCTGATAACCAAGGCGCAACAGCACCTGCGGATACCCGCCTGATTTGCAGAGTTCACCGAGCTTCGGCCTCAACAGCTCTACCTGTATGGGCTGATTAAGGTACGATGCCTGCAGTCCTGCTTCTGCCGCGGTCAACAGCACCCGTTCCAATGCTTGCCCTGCCGCGAGCCGGTCAACCACTCCGTCGGAAGCCGTTCCAAGGACGGCAAGGACCGGCGAGTTTTCAGCCAGTTCGCTATCCTTGGCCCCTACACCACCGCCCATGTCAAAACTGCGAACCACCAATTGAGCAATTGGCACAGCGAGCCATGGCAGTGACAGACCATCTCCACTTCGGCGGGGATGCATCCACTGTGCGAGTTCGCGTCTCCAGCTTGGGTTGGCCCACTGCACTGCATCGCCCTCTGATACCAGGCCAGAAGTCGCACTGCGTGCATCAGCACCCTCGATTGGTTCAAGCCAGGCCCCCTCAACGCCGGCTGCCATCATGAGAGCATTCAGCAAGTCATCGGAAACTGACTTTTCAGCAAAGCGCTTGCGGTAGGTGCGTCGCTTCGTGATCGCA
>JAZBOA010000046.1:0-3672 GCA_036350935.1 Anderseniella sp.
ATGGTGCAGCGCCTTTCTTGCTGAATTTCTTTCCGCCGCTCAAGCGCCAGACTTATTTACCCTCAAGAGGCACGACACGCAGCGACCAAGAGACGGACACAGTCCTTCAGCGCGAGACTGCCCTGCCACTACTTCAGCATTTGCCGCCGAACAGGCGGGCCGGGAGCTCCGGCATCACCCCACCTTATGATCGTACAAGGAGCATAAACACAGCGGCATGTGCGCCCGGCGTTCTGAGAACGAAGCCGTTCGGCTTGTACTTGGTCAAGGCAAGATGGAGTGCCCCCATCGAGTGGTCCAGGTTGAATGTTAATGCATGGTCGGCCACTGGTCTATCGGGACGACGCTTTCGGGCGCTGGAGGACGATAGCGTCACAGCGCCCGACGATAGCGGCCGCCAGAACGTGCCGATCGTCGGGATCCGGCAACGTGAGGGCCGGCACCAAGGCCTCATAGCCGGCAAACAAGCAATCGCGTGTGGCCCTGTCTATCAAGTCGCTGGTCCGCTCGAGCGCCGTCCGCTCCCGATAAGGTTCATTGCGCAGAAGGGCGTCAATCCATTCCTATGGATTTGGACCCTCCACTTGGCCCCACCACGGTCGTGTTCCCGTCCCGAAGGCTAGTCAGTATGACCCTGTACTGCGCCTTTTGCTTGGTCGACTGCCGGATGACGAAGATTTGGGCTATGCTGCAGTCTTGTGGTCAGCTTGGTCTACGGTCGTCATGCTAAACATCTTTTTAAGAAGCGCATTTGCCTCAAACTGTTTTAACGTCGGCAGGACATCCGGTCGGTGAAACGCTTCATTCATGAACTGTCTTGTCACAAGCTTATGCAGCGTATTTCTCATCTCAGGAACCATGCCGATTTCATTCGACTGTGACGGCTGAAAGCTCTCTGCTTCAAGTCCATTCGCCAGAACGATGTCGTGCTGATCAAGGAGCACGTGGAAAAACGAGAGCGAAGACGTTGGGATCACGGTCTCCGCGCAAGCGCCGAGCAGGTGTTTTGCCCGGACCATGACGCCACTTTGACCAAACAACAGGTCCGCAAAAACATGCCACAGGACGATCCGGTGTTGGGCAGAAACGAACAGGTCGTCAAATGGGACGCCGGGACTGAAGGCGTCTGCAGGGATTCGAATGGGCCTACGTTCAACACTGCTTTGCATTTCCGCGACCGTGGCATCCGTCTTTCCAATCCAAAGGATCGGTTTTTCCTCCCCTTGAGCCGTCAGCACCATTTCACCCGCCTTCAGGGTTTCTATCTTGCGGTACCCTGAGGGTGTCAGGATCACGGTGCCTGTGCAAAAGCAGACATACACCGGCGGTGGCGCGAAATTCGCATTGGTCAGAGCGACAGCCCCATTGCCAAATGCATCCATAAGGCTCAACGAACCGCTGCCGTCACTCACAAAGAAAAATCGCTCGGTTTTTCCATTTATCACCGTTGAAATCACGGTGATCGTTTTGCCCTCAAGTGCATCCGGCACTTTGTTGCTGTTCAGAGGCAGCCCGCCTGTGAGCTCCAAGGTGAAGTTATATCGAACCCCATTGATGAGCACAGTGGTGTCAGGATCTACGCCACCGCCGTTGGCTTCAAGAATAATATCGCCACCAGGGCTCGCTTCGAAGGTGAGCAAAACGACTGGTTGCTGCGATAAGCTCTCGACGTTCAGGGCAGCGTTGTTCGCAGAAGAGCCATCGCCGCGCGCGTAGAAACTGATACTCGTCGGCATGCTTTTCGCTCCATACAGTCTAAACAATCATTGAAGAGAACCGAGTCGGAAATCAGGCGTCAGTTGGAAACTTTGAAGCCTTACCCATGTCTGATTCCAGACATCATGAGGCTCCTTGCGGCAGTCCGCCGTATTGGTGGAGCCCCCCAACTCCAACCAGATCCATGTCACATTCACTGTACCAATCTGAAGTATTCCGCACGGAAACTGTCTTCCATGCCATCACCGCAGAACCCCATCGTCATGTTGGATGTGCCGCTGATCGTGCCGCCTGCGATGATGGACGCGCCTGCGATACCATTCGCATTCGCAGCAAATGCGACGTCCCCCTTCGCAATGATCTGCCCGCCATACATCCGCATGTCGGCGGCCATATCAACACCGCCAAGGGTAAGCACTTGTGCTCCGCCTCCTGGTGCGCAGTTATCGTTCTTGCCGATCTGAAGCGACGACGGCGCAGAGATGGACTTGTCGCCCGTGTTCGTGGTTGCAAGAACCGTGTCTTCCAAAGTCGCGCCTTGGCCAAATTTGATCGCACAATTTGTCACGATGGTGGTCTTCCGGATCACCGCACCGTTCTTGATGGACATGCCTGGTCCATTGCCACAGGTCACAACGTAGGCGCGCCCTGGAAGGAACTGGCTTCCATCTACCGATTTTCCATCGAGGTATTCGACCGATGCTGTCGTGATATAGTCTGGCTTGGTCTTTGAAGAGCTTTGAGACAGATCCGAGATCAGTTGATCTAAGCGGTTCAGGACCCGAAGGTGATATCCATTGTCACGCAGCGCGTCCTCAAGCCCGGTGTTTGAGTCAAACCCGGACCGTGGCAGCTGCAAATTCGCGGTGTTCGGCATCGATACAATCGTATCGTCCCCGAAGTAGTTGTTTGAGCTGACTTTGACATGATCATTCGAATGGATACAGAAACCGTTCTGGAACGAGTTGTTGCTTTGCACATCCACGACCCCGTTGGCCACAAACCCTTCGCGGAAACATGTGGGCTGATAGGTGACATAGACCGCCGCTCGACTGAGATCGAACGTATCGAAGCCCACCATTTTAAGCAGGATATTTCTCACGGCGTTATTGCGCTCAAGTATGCGGTACGCATTCACGCGCACGGCGCTTTTTGCATTGGCGTCCGAAGTGAATTCGAGTGTGTCATAATCCCAGACACCAAATTCGATGTCGCTGGCCAGAAGAGCATTGCCATTTCTCTCGGGCGGCAAATTTACGTTTGCAATCTCCAATGCTTTTGCGATTGCCTGCTCTCTTGTATTGCGTTCCCGCGTATACAAGGCGGCATGCGCGACAGCATCGACTGTGACCTGAAGATGTGTACGTCGCGCCATCGCTTTGTTAAAATCAATGGCCAACCCCCCGAGAACCGCAGAAATCAAGACAAAGAACAGGGCCATCAAGGTTGCACTGCCGGATTCATCCCTGCTCAGGCGGCGCAGTTTGGCTAAGCGATTAAAGCGCATCATGGCTTAGAACTCCACGATCTGTTGCGCTGAGATGACTATCTCGGTGCCGCTGAAAAACTCGTGAAGCATCGTGAATGGCATCAACTGCGTCGCAGTGATGCTCAGGTTTGTGTATATGATCCCGTCCACCAACTGCGAGCTCACCGCGGGCGTCACGTCAAGGTAATCAATCCGCTCGGTCACATACTGTTCAACGGCTGCCAGAGTGGAGATGCGCCCAATGGCGAAAGAGCGATTGGCGTCCTGCACGACACGAAGAAGCTGGGATTCATTGAAGAACACCATCGACACGTTCATCATGATTGCCAAGATGAACACATAGATCGGAAGCCAAATGACGCTCTCGATCGTATAGCTTCCGTTTTCCGATCTATAGAACGCCCTGAGCCAAGAGCTTGTCCTACGGCCTCGAATGCATCTCGGAACAGCCTGTACACGATTGCTCA
>JAZBOA010000047.1:0-3672 GCA_036350935.1 Anderseniella sp.
GCGCTTGTCAGTCATTTCTGCCCCGCCCTCAGTCATTTGACCACCGGCGCGGTTTCAAAGGTGTGATACGGCGCAGGCGACGGCACCGTCCATTCCAGGCCCTCGGCACCCTCCCACACCCGGTCGTCAGCCTTGGCACCGCCGCGAATCGACTTCAGCACCACCGCCAGGAAGATCAGCTGGCTGAAACCGAAGATGAAGGCACCGTAGGTGGCAATCTGGTTGAACTCGGTGAATTGCAGCGCATAGTCGGGAATGCGGCGCGGCATGCCGGCCAGGCCCAGGAAGTGCATCGGGAAGAACACGATGTTCATGCCGATCACCGACAGCCAGAAGTGCCACTTGCCCAGCGTTTCGTTGTACATGTGGCCGGTCCATTTCGGCAGCCAGTAGTAGATGCCGGCGAAAATGGAGAACAGCGCGCCGGACACGAGCACATAGTGGAAGTGCGCCACCACGTAATAGGTGTCATGCAACTGGATGTCGACCGGGGCAATGGCCAGCACCAGACCCGAGAAGCCGCCGATGGTGAACAGGCAGACAAAGGCGATGGCAAACAGCATCGGGGTTTCGAAGGTCATCGAACCCTGCCACATGGTTGCCACCCAGTTGAACACCTTCACCCCGGTGGGCACCGCGATCAGCATGGTGGAGAACATGAAGAACAGCTGCGCCGTCACCGGCATGCCGACCGTGAACATGTGGTGCGCCCACACGATGAAGGACAGGATCGCGATCGAGGCGGTCGCGTACACCATCGAGGCATAGCCGAACAGCGGCTTGCGCGCGAAGGTCGGGATGATCTGCGACACGATACCGAACGCCGGCAGGATCAGGATGTACACCTCGGGGTGCGCGAAAAACCAGAAGATGTGCTGGAACATCACGGGGTCGCCGCCACCGGCTGCGTTGAAGAAGTGCGTGCCGAAGTTGCGGTCGGTCAGCAGCATGGTCACCGCACCCGCCAGCACCGGCATGGTGGCAATCAGCAGGTAGGCGGTGATCAGCCAGGTCCAGCAGAACAGCGGCATCTTCATCAGCGTGAGGCCAGGCGCACGCATGTTGAGGATGGTGGTGGCGATGTTGATCGAGCCCATGATGGACGACAGGCCCATGATGTGCACCGCCAGAATCGTCAGGTCATAGGAGATGCCGCCCTGGATGAACAGCGGCGGATACATCGTCCAGCCGCCGGCGACCGCGCCGCCGGGCAACAGGAAGGACGTCATCAGCATGAGGCCTGCAACCGGCAGCACCCAGAACGCCCAGTTGTTCATGCGCGGGAATGCCATGTCGGGCGCGCCGAGCATCAGCGGCACCTGCCAGTTCGCAAAGCCCGAGAAGGCCGGCATGATCACGCCGAAAATCATGATCAGCCCGTGCATGGTGGTGAGCTGGTTGAAGAAATCGGGGTTGGTGAGCTGCAGGCCGGGCTGGAACAACTCGGCGCGGATCAGCAGCGCCATCGAGCCTGCCGCGAACAGCATGATGAGCGCGAACCCCAGGTACAGGGACCCGATATCCTTGTGGTTGGTGGTGGTCAGCCAGCGCATGATCCCCGTGGGATGGTCATGGCTGTGGTCGTCGTGGGCGTGTGCAGCATCAGACATCGTGTGCTCTCCTCTTTACTTTATGTGTTTACTGCGCAGCGGTTGCGTCGGGAGCAGCGGGTGCAGCGACTTCAGCAGCACCGCCCCGAGCGGCGGCGATCTCGGCGGGTTGTGCCATATCGCCCATCTTGTTGTTCCACGCGTTGCGCTGGTAGGTCACCACCGCTGCGATATCGGCGTCGGACAGCATGTCGGAAAATGCCGACATGGCGGTCCCCGGCACGCCGTTCAGCACCAGGGCGATGTGGTCGCCGATCGGACCTTTGGCCACTTTGGAATCGCTGATCGCCGGGAACACGCCAGCCAACCCCATGCCGTCGGCCTGGTGGCAGGCTGCACAGTTGGCCTGATAGACCTGCTCACCCCGCGCGACCAGATCAGTCATCTCGAAGGTCTTGGTGTTGTCTGCTGACGCCACTGCGGCTGTCCCTTTCTTCTTCGCAACCCAGGCCGCGTAGTCCTCTTCCGAGACCACCTCGACCACGATCGGCATGAAGCCGTGATCCTTGCCGCACAGTTCGACGCACTGCCCGCGATAGGTGCCGATCTTGTCGGCCTTGAACCAGCTGTCGCGAATGAAGCCGGGAATTGCATCCTGCTTGGCGCCGAGTGCGGGCACCCACCAGGCGTGGAGCACGTCGTTTGCCGTGATCAGCAGGCGCACGCGCTTGCCGACTGGCACCACCATCGGCTCATCGACCTCAAGCAGATAGTGCTCGCCCTTTTCGGCCGTGCCCTGGATCTGTTCGCGAGGCGTGGACAGGTTGCTGTAGAAGCTGATGCCATCGTTCAGGTAGTCGTAACCCCACTTCCACTGATAGCCCGTGATTTTCACGGTGAGGTCCGGATTGGAGGTGTCCTTCATGTCGATCACCACCTTGGCGGCGGGATAGGCCATGCCCATCAGGATGATGAAGGGAATCACCGTCCAGACGACTTCGACCGTCGTGTTCTCGTGGAAGTGTGCGGCCTTGTGGCCAGCCGACTTGCGGTGCTTGATCAGCGAATAGAACATCGCGCCGAACACCACGACAAAGATTCCCAGACACACCAGCATGATGAGGTTGTGCAACTGAAACACATCCTGCGCCACCTGGCTTGCCGGCACCTGGAGGTTATAGCCGTATTCCGCCAGTGCCGAGCCGCTGGCCGCCAGCGCCGCTCCCATCATCCCTGCCCGTTGCCAGATATTTTTCATCGTATCCCCCGTCCTCTCGTACCCATTATTGGTGTCGTCGCTACCCGGGTTGCGCTGTCCTGCACCCCGATGCGTGTCCTTAGTCATGCAACCTGTTGCGCAGCGTGGTGGCCAGTTGCAGCCGCGCTTCATCACTCAAATACTGTCCAACTTCCGTTGCGCGTCCATGCGAGCTCACGCTCAGTCGGCAATCCATGCCCGGCTTCCTGCATCCGCATGTCACGCGCACCCAGTGGCGGTTCATCTCACGGCGACCACTGTGTTCACCGGCACGCCATTCCAGTCGCACCACGTCGCCCTCGATGACCAGGCATTCGTAGTCGGATTCGCGTCTGCGCAGCGCATCGAATGCCCACGCCAGCAGACCTATTTCCAAGCCGGCGAAAGGCAGGATCAGCCAGTAGCCCATCACCGCAAATACGCTCGCCGAAGCAAAGCACAGTGCCGCAAGGCTCCAGAAAACGAGCCGTTCCTGAGGGCGCGTCAGCGATTGATTGGGGCGGGATTCAAATACAAATGCGCCTGCTGACTCGCCCACACAGTCCTCCGTATTCACCTGATCCATGCCTAGGAATGGAAGAAACCGAGTGCGGCAATATGTCGCAGACGATAACACGGCGCCAGCGTCGCCAACAAGACGAGCAGGTCACCTAACTTACTGATTTACCAATAAAACATCATTATTTCATTCTATTCTTATGTGCTTCTTCATCAGGCAGGACAAGCCATTCGGAGGCGCTGGTCATCGCAACCAGATTCGGCTGGTAAGAATGTATCCCCAGACAGGGGCCCGGCAGACGCGCCCGCAGCGAGGCCACATTTTCGGATTGGCTGGCCATACCGGGATCGATCGCGTTGCCCACC
>JAZBOA010000048.1:0-4614 GCA_036350935.1 Anderseniella sp.
CGGCAGGCATACGCTCTGCATCAGCGAGGATGACGTGGTGTTCTCAGCCGCCAAGCTGTTCTTCGCCTACGGGCTCGGCAATGCGCTCACCTTCCCGCTGTCGGTGGGGGCAACCACCATCCTGTTTGCAGGCCGGCCCACGCCGCAGGCGGTGCAGGAGCGGCTCAACAGGCACCAATGCACCATGTTCTTCGGCGTGCCGACGCTTTATGCGGCCATGCTCGCCGACAGGTCCATTACCCCTGACACCGGCTCGAAGCGGCTCGCCAGGTGCCTGTCCGCCGGCGAGGCGCTGCCGGCAGAGGTCTCGGCAGCCTGGCAAAAGCGCTTCGGCGTCGAGATATGGGACGGCATCGGCTCAACCGAGATGCTGCACATCTTCCTGTCCAACGGACCGCACGGCCACAAGCGCGGCACCACCGGCAAGGCGGTTCCCGGCTATACCTTGCGGGTGGTGGGCGAGAACGGCGAGGACGTGGCCGACGGCGAGATCGGCGAACTGCTGGTGTCCGGCGACAGCTGCTGCAACGGCTACTGGAACAAGCGCGGCAAGACGCGCTCCACCTTCGAGGGAAAGTGGGCCCGCACCGGTGACAAGTACATCCGCGACGGCGAAGGCTTCTACCAGTACTGCGGCCGCACCGACGACATGTTCAAGGTGTCCGGCATCTGGGTGTCGCCGTTCGAGGTCGAGTCGGCGCTGGTGAGCCATGAGGCCGTGCTGGAGTGTGCGGTGGTGGCGCACGAGGACGGTGAGGGGCTGGTCAAGCCCAAGGCCTTCGTGGTGCTCAATGAGGGCTTTGAGGCGCACGGCCTGTTCGAGGTGCTGAAGGAGCACGTCAAGGCGCAGGCGGGGCCTTGGAAGTATCCGCGCTGGATCGAGTTCGTGCCCGACCTGCCCAAGACCGCCACTGGCAAGATCCAGCGGTTCAAGCTGCGCGCATGATCGCCGCGGACGGCTTCCTGCACGCCGCCGGGCAGCGGCTGGAGGCGCGCTGGATAGATGGCGGCGCGGACAGTCCGGTCATCCTGATGCTGCACGAGGGCCTTGGCTCGGTGAGCCTGTGGCGCGACTTTCCGGAACACGTGGCGGCGCGCACGGGTTCACCCGTGCTGGTCTGGTCGCGGGCAGGCTATGGCAAGTCCGATTACGCAAGCCTGCCCCGCCCGCTCACCTACATGCATGACGAGGCAATCACCGTGCTGCCGCAGATCGTGGCGCAACTGGCCGGTCGCCGCCATGTGCTGCTGGGTCATTCCGACGGCGCCTCCATCGCGCTCATCCATGCCGGCCATTGCCCGCAGCCCGGCCTTGCAGGGCTGGTGCTGATGGCGCCGCACGTGTTCGTCGAGGACATCTCCATCGCCGGCATCGAGGCAGCGCGCCAGGCATGGGAGCAAGGGGCCTTGCGTGAGCGGCTCGTCCGTCATCATGGCGGCAATGTCGATTGCGCCTTCCTCGGCTGGAACCGGGCCTGGCTTGACCCCGGCTTCCGGTCCTGGAACATCGAGGAATTCCTGTCCCGCATTGGTGTGCCGTCATTGCTGATCCAGGGCCGCGACGATGAATACGGCACCATCGCCCAGGCCGATGCCATCGCACGGCAGGTCAATGGACCGGTCACCACCTGTGTTCTGGACGCGTGCGGTCACGCGCCACAAAAGGACCAAACAGCCGCCGTACTGGACGCCATCGCCACGTTCATGACGGAGCTTTGAAACATGACGGCAATCGACCGGCGCCTGTTCGTGGGAGGCCTTGTTGTGTCCACCCTCGTGCTGCCAGCCCGCGCCGCCAACGGTTATCGCGCCTATGCCGACGCCATGCTGGCCGCCCCGCCGCGCGGCGCCATCATCCGGCCGGACCTTGAGCAATATCTCGACCTGCTGGCGGCCGAGGCGCGGGTACAGGCCCGCCGCTCGCCGGTGCAGGCCTCCGACCTGCTGCGCGACATGGCCCGCGCCCAGGCGCTTGAGATGATCAAGGGCAACTTCGTCGGCCACCAGTCGGAGTCCGGCTACAGCTTCCGCAAGCGTTTCGAGGCCTTCGCCAATCCGGACGAGCGCGGCGATTTTGGCGAGAACGCCGCCCGTGACCGGCAGAACGGCGAGGTGGACAAGGAAAAGGCCCGCCGGCTGTTCCTGCAGTGGATGGACTCGGCCGGCCACAAGAAGAACCTGATGAACCGCTGGTACGCCTTCGTTTCAACCGGTGCGGCCCAGGTCAACCATCACCTCTATGCTGTACAGGTGTTCTGGGAGCGGTAATGCTCTTCGCCCATGACGGGTGATTCTAAACGGCTGCGCGATGCCGCGCTTCAGCACTACAAGGCTGGCCGCTTCGCCGAGGCGATCAGGCTGCAGATGCAGGTGGTCAACGCCATCGGCGGGCTGAACCCGGCAAGCCTCGACGACCAGAAGCGCCTTGCCGCCTTTCTGTTTTCCGCAGGCGACCACGCATCAACAGCCGCGGTGATGGGGCAGGTGGTCAAGCTGGCGCCCGATGATGCTGAATCGCTGACCAACCATGGCGTGGCGCTGTCGCGCACCGGCCAGTTCGGCGAGGCGGCGACAGTGCTGCATCGGGCGGTGGAACTTGCGCCCGATGCGGTGAACACCCGCGACGCGCTGGCCGCTGCCTGCTACCGGCTGCAGCAATTTGACGAGGCGCGCGCCCATGGCGAGCGTTCCCTTGAACTGAAAGATGCGGCAGCGGCGACTGGCAGGGCCTTTCCGGCGCCTGTTTCGCTGCCGGGCTTTTCTGATGATGATCCAACCCGCAACATCATCGCCTTCTCGCTGTGGGGCGATGGCCGGAAATATACCGAAGGCGCGGTGGCCAATGCCGAGGCGCAACCGCTCATCTATGCCGGCTGGACCTGCCGGTTCTATGTGGACGAAACCGTGCCGGAGCCGGTGCGCCAGAAGCTTGCAGACCTTGGCGCCCAGGTGCAGATGATGACCCGCAAGAACCCGTTTGACGGGCTGTTCTGGCGCTTCCTGCCGCTCAACGATGGCCACACCCGCCATTTCCTGGTGCGCGACGCTGACTCGATGATCAACGTTCGCGAGAGGGCAGCCGTTGGCGAATGGCTGGCCTCCGGCAAGGCGTTTCACGTCATGAGGGACTGGTGGACCCACACGGAAGTGATGCTGGCGGGCCTCTGGGGTGGCGTTGGCGGCGTGCTGCCGCCGCTCACCAGCCTGCTGAATGAGTTCAGGCCGCCATCGCTGGCCAACTGGCACATTGACCAGTGGTTCCTGCGCCAGATGGTCTGGCCGACGGCAAGAACCTCCTGCCTGATTCACGACAGCAAGTTCCGCTGCCTCGGCGCCAGGGATTTTCCAGCCGGCAGTGAACTGCCACCCGGCCGGCATGTAGGCCAGGACGCCTCAGTGCACGATCAAGCAATGCCAGGAAAAGTGTGAAGCGGTTTTCCGTCTGGCATTGCGCAACCATCAAGCAATGCCAGGAAAAGTGTGAAGCGGTTTTCCGTCCGGCATTGTGCCCGAAATCAAGCGCTCTGGTAGCGGGCGATGGCGGCGTGCTCCAGCGCGGCAGTGGCCAGCTTCGACAGCTTCAGCGTATCGCGCAGCATTGCCAGGAAGCGGATTTCCTCCCGCGCGATGTTGCGGTCGGCGATTGCAACTTCGACGGCCAACGCATAGGCCGTCTCGCGCAGCACCGGCGGGAGCCCCTCGCGGATCAGCGCCAGCACCGTCTGCAGGCCGGTATCTTCCTGCAGGATCTCTCCGCACTCCTGCGTAACGTGGGTCAGCCGCTCCGGGTCGAAGCCGGAGAAAGCGGGCAGCGTCTGCACCAGCCGCCCGATGCGCGCCAACTCGGCATTGCCGATCTTGGCGTCCACCGCGATCATGGTGACCATTGTATAGATCAGCGCCTGGTGGTGATTGATTGTCTGCGTCATCCGGTCATGCTCCTCTGTTGCAGGAATATATGGAGCACAATCCGAAAAGTGGGAACCGGTTTTCGGATAAATTGTGCGACAGGGTATTGAGCACAATCCGAAAAGCGCCAGGCCCCGCGCATGCGGGGGTCAGAACCGGTTTTGGGATGAATTGTGCGACGGGCTTCGCGAGCGTCAGCGAGCCAGGAAGCCCCTGACGATGTCTATCGCGTCTACCAGCCCTACCCGCTCGATGGGAAGCCCCGGCGGAAACGCCGTGGCAAACCGGCTTGCCAGACGCCCGTCCAGCATGACGAAGCAGCCCCGGTCATTGGCCGACCGGATCAGCCGCCCGAAGGCCTGTCGCAATCTCAGCCGCACCTGCATGTCCTGCCATTGCGCCCCGCCAAAGGCCTGCCGCCGCGCGCGTTCGAGAATGGTCGGCTGGCCCCAAGGCACCCGGTCCATGACGATCAGCCTCAGCGAGTCGCCCGGCACGTCCACCCCGTCGCGCACCGCGTCCGTACCGAGCAGGCAGGCATTGGCCTCGGCCCGGAACATGTCCACCAGCGTGCCGGTATCGATCGGATCGGCGTGCTGGGCGTACAGCGGCAGCCCCGCCTCCGCCATCGGCCGCACCAGCCGGCGGTGCACCTGGCGCAGCCGCGAGATCGCCGTGAACAGCCCGAGCGCGCCCCCGCCCGAA
>JAZBOA010000049.1:0-2649 GCA_036350935.1 Anderseniella sp.
CACCGGCGAAGGCACCGGCGACATGTTCATCGTCGCAGGCTTCGAGACGGGTGTCCCGCAATGGTCCGACATCTATTTCGAGAATCCCTGGCTGGCATAAATCCATTGGTTGAGTTTACGCAGGATAAAGTATCGCAACCCATGGTGGGCAATTCATCCCCACTCTGTTAACTCCCCCAGACCCTTCAGCCAGACGTAAGCCAGCAGTCAACGGGGCGGGAAAATCATGAAACATCGTTGCCTCGTCGCGTTCGGAACGCGGCCGGAAGCAATCAAGATGGCACCCCTCATCCACGCATTGCGCCGCTCGCCTGCCGTGGACCCGGTCGTGTGTGTGACGGCGCAGCATCGCGAGATGCTGGATTCGGTGCTCGACCTGTTCGACATCAAGCCCGACCGCGATCTTTCCATCATGCGGCCGGACCAGTCCCTCAACGCCCTGCTGGCGCGCGCAATCGCCTCGCTCGACGAAGCCATGGCCGAGATCAGGCCGGACCTGGTGCTGGTGCAAGGCGACACTGCCACCGCACTGGCGGGGGCGGTTGCCGCCTTCATGCGCCGCGTACCGGTCGGGCATGTTGAGGCGGGCTTGCGCACTGGCTCGCTGGACCACCCCTGGCCGGAAGAGGCAAACCGGCGGATGATCTCCGTGGTGACCATGCGGCATTACGCACCCACGCAATCGTCTGTCGACAACCTGCTGCGCGAGGGCACCGACCCCGCCACCGTGCTGAACACCGGCAACACCGTCATCGATGCCCTGCTGTCGATATCGGCGCGGCTGGACGAGGACAGCAACTGGGCGCAGGAAGTTGCATCGAGGCTACCAAACGTTACGCTGGGCAAGCACCTTATCCTGGTCACCGGCCACCGCCGCGAGAGTTTCGGTGAGGGCTTCGAAAACATCTGCAAGGCACTTGCACGGATTTCGGAGCGTCCGGATGTCGAGATCGTCTATCCGGTCCACCTCAATCCCAACGTTCAGACCATCGTGCACGAACGGCTGGCGCGCTTGGGGAACGTTCACCTCATACCGCCGGTAGACTATGCGTCGATCGTGATGTTGATGAAGCGGGCCCACCTGATCCTGACCGATTCGGGCGGCATCCAGGAAGAAGCGCCTGCGCTGGGCAAGCCGGTGCTTGTCATGCGCCAGACCAGCGAGCGCATGGAGGCGGTGGCAGCTGGTGTCGCCGAACTCGTCTCGACAGACCCCGAACGCATCGTCCGCGCCACGTATTGCTTGCTCGATGACGCCGCCCACTACAAGGCCATGGCCAATGCCGTCAGCCCGTTCGGTGACGGCAAGGCCAGCGAACGCATCGTCGCCGATATCGAGCAGATGTTCGCCTGACCAGCCGTCTCAGCGCGACGACACGAACAGCTTGCAGGCCATCATCAGGTGGATGCCGAAAGCGGCGAACGCATAGGTCACGAACAGTGCAAACATGCCGCTCGCCCCCGGCATCGCCGGCAGCAGCAATCCCAGCGCCGTGAATGCGAGCACCTTGACGGTAAACGAGCCTGCAACCGACACCATGAAGGTAACAGGATCATAGTCCTTGATGAGCACCATCACCAAGAAGGTGAACATCAGGATGTACGAGAAGGTGTTCACGGTGCTGGAATAGACCTTTGACATGTTGAAGGCGTGCAGACCGAACATCAGGTCAAACGACGTGCAAACCACCAGCAGGCCCGACAGGAACATGACAAACGGGGCATAGTTCGAACCCGACGCACGGTGCCGGAACCAGACATAGGTCAACAGGCCAAGCAGCAAGAAGGCCAGTATCGTGACCTGGTTGTCGGCAGCCGGCGGCGGCAGCTGGCAACTGACGCCAACGATTTCGCGCATACAGTCCAGCCCGGCGAACTGCTGCGACAGCCGGGCCATGCCAAGGTCGCTCAGCATCGCCACCATGGTGGTCGTCCCCACGAAAGTGGTGCCCAGCAATATCCGCGGAACATCAAGCCGCATGCCGCAGGCCCTCCTGCTCGCTGGCAACCAGCGTGCCGCTGCCGGCAACGATGCCCTTGAGTCGAAGCTGCCGCGCCACGACGCACACGGCATGGCGCTGGGGATGACCGGCCACCAGGAAACTGCTCGAACGCAATTGTCCCTTGACCACTACATCCGACATGAACACGCAGCCTTCCGGCGCGTCCAGGTCGCCGTTGACCACCACCGGTCCGAGAAACACCACCGGCCCGGTGAGCTTCATCGAACCATAGATCTTCACCGCACCGTGAATGGTCACGTCCCGGCCGATCACGATGTCGCCGCCACAGACGATATTCTCGGTGATGATCGAGAGGTTGGCAATTTCATTGGTGGATCGGCTGCCCATGTGCCGGGCCTGATCCGTACTGTAGCGGCGGAACCCGAAGGCCTTCTGCGCAACGGCGGGGATTGGCTGCATGTTGAACCGGTAGGAAAAGCCCGACACGCGGGTGACGCGGATATCGGGGCAAAGTATCTCCACATCCCCGTTGGCCAGCAGGCCGTCGGCCTCAATGCGCGAGGCCTGAACCCGCAAGTTGCCGCGGGCAACGATCATTCGCGACTGGATGCCGGCAGCACCCGTGACCGATACATCGGCGCCATAGACGTAAGGCACCTGCCCCACCCGCTCCAGCGTCACGTCA
>JAZBOA010000050.1:0-3859 GCA_036350935.1 Anderseniella sp.
GGGAGAAGAACCAGGATACGAAGGCCCGCAGTGGCTGTTCCTGCCGGTGGAGGAACACCTCAACATCCCCGGCGTCCAGGCCGCTTCCCGCGTGTGGGACAAAGAGGCCACTGCCAGATTGCGCGGGAACAATGTCAATGTGCGCATGGTCGGCATCGATCGCATCGGCTTTAGCAAGACGGCATTCTTTCGCCACGATTTTGCACCGGCCTCATTGGGCGCGTTGATGAATGCCCTTGCTGTACGGGACGACGGTATCCTGGTCAGCCGCGATGTACTGGACTATGGGCTGGAGGTCGGCTCCAAGATCGATGTGATTGTTCCCCTGGGAGAAGCCACCCAAATCGATTTCACCATCGTCGGCGTGGTTGACCTGTTTCCCCGGCTCTATCCAGAAGAGGGGCCGTTCCTTGTCGGCAACCTGGACCACATTTTCAACGTCGCCGGCGGTCTCTATCCCTACGATGTGTGGCTCAAGACGTCATCCTTTGTAGACACCTGGACATTGGGAAAAGAAGCCAGAGAGTTGGGATTAATTGTTGGACACATTCAAAACGCACGGCAGAACGTCGACAGAATGCAGCTTGAGCCTAATCGGCAAGGTGTGTTTGGCCTATTGTCCGTGGGCTTTATCGTTTCCGCGTCTGTGACTGTGCTGGGGTTTTTACTCTATGCCTACATTTCTTTCCGGCAGCGGTACATCGAGTGGGGTGTGCTACGCGCAGTGGGCCTTTCCACGGGACAGATGGCGCTATCGCTGGTCGCCGAACAACTCATCTTGATCCTCACTGGGGCTGGAATTGGTACAGGTATCGGGGTGTTTGTCAGCCGGCTCCTTATTCCGTTTCTCCAGGTCGAGGGCGGCGAGCATGCACTGACCCCGCCATTCATCGTTCAAGTCGCCTGGACAGAAATCACATATATCTATACCATCTTTGGCGCTATGTTTCTCGCTGCTGTGATCGCGCTCTTTTTCGCCCTGAGACGGATGCGCATCTTTGAGGCGATCAAGTTGGGCGGCGCAGCATAGTCATCTGACCAAAATACACTTGTTCAAAACGATCTTGACGATCAACCGGGTTACAATGTCAAGGAATGAAATCCGTGAGACTAGGCAGGACTAACCTGGATGTTTCCTGAGTAGCCATAGGCGGCATCTCGCTCCAGCGCCCTACTGAGGACGAGGCTATCAAGGTCATACACCGGGCGCTGGAGCTGGGCATCAATTTTATTGATACTGCTGCCGGCTACGGAGACAGCGAGGAACGCATCGGCAAAGCGCTGGTTGGCCGCCGCGATCAAGTGATCGTCGCCACCAAAAGCGGAAAATCGAGCAAGGCGGAGGCGGCAACGGAGTTGGAGCGCAGCCTAAAGTGGCTACAGACCGACGTGATCGACATCTGGCAGCTTCACAACATCAGCACTGCGGAAAAATATGCCCAGGTGACCGGCCCATGCGGATCGCTGGAGACGGCCCAAGAAGCCTTGCAAGCGGGCAAAATTCGCCACATCGGCCTTTCAAGCCACAACCTGGACATTGCGATGGAGGCCGTCAAATCGGGCCTGTTCGAGACGATCCAGTTCCCCTTCAACTATGTCACCCGCGAGCCGGCGGACAAACTGATCCCCCTGGCCAAGGAGCACGATGTTGGTTTCATCGGGATGAAGCCTTTTGCTGGGGGGCTGTTGGGGAACGCCACGCTTTCCATCAAGTACGTGCTCCAGTTCGACTCGGTGGTGCCCGACCCGGGCATACAAAAGGTGGAAGAGATCGAAGAGATCGTGGCCATCGTCGAGAGCAGGGATTGGGCACTGACGCCCCAAGAGCAGCAAGAGATCGCGGCTCGACGCGCCGAGTTGGGCACTCAATTCTGCCGTCAGTGCGGCTACTGCCAACCGTGCCCGCAAGAAATTCCTATCTCTATGGTGATGATCTCCAATGGGATGTGGAAACTGTGGCCACGGGAGACTTGTTTCAACTGGATGGGCCGGGTCACAGATGCGGCCAGGAACTGCATCCAGTGTGGTGAGTGCGAGACCAGGGGCCCTTATCATTTACCTATTCGGGAGATGATTACCGAGCTTGGGTTTAGACTACGTGTAACCGCCTCGGCAAAGACCGAGGTCAGTCAGGCTCTTTAACAATCGAGTTTCGTATCGATTTCAGGCCGTTATAGCTTTCTTCTTGCCCTTTTTGACTACTGGATGTCGCTGAGGACGGGTGCGCTGGCGACCTTGGGGCCAACCGGGCGACTTTCCGCGCGTTTGGGGTGCCTGTGCGGGCGTGTCAATCTGTCGAAAAAGCCCACCCAGGCTTTGCCGAACACGTTCTGGCGTCAGCTTTTCTTGTGCTGGTTGCCAGGGAAGAGGCTGGTCTTTGACCACATCGCGAGCCAAGAACAGCTGCCATTGTGCCAAGCTGACCAACACTGTCCAACGATCACAACAGTCTGGCGTGTGAAAACGCGGTAAGGTCCAGTACAGATACTGTTTGCGAAAACGAATGCTGGGCTCAACAGGCCATCGATGCTGATACCAGTACCATAGGTCACTCACTGTCTGCTCTCCTGCTTTTTGGCTAGGAGGGGGTTGGTAAGCCAACCAAAAGAGCTTGCTCGGCTTGTCACGTTCCAGATGCGCTTCCACCAAGAGCACACTGAAAGGTGTATTTGCATCTTCGCGAGCATGCAGGTCATCCCAGCGATACAATCGCACCTGCCCCCAACGATCATCCTGTAGTTCATCGGTTGCCGCTGGTTCGCCCCATGTCTCCGGTTCTTTGAACGCAAATCGGTCTCCGTGGACGCGAGGACGTCCCTTTCCACCGTATGGACCCGGCGCACCATAGAGCACGCGGTCACAGCGGAGTCGCACCAGTGCACCACACGGCTGATCTTTCAACGGTCCAAGGAAACGATGATTCCCATACTTGCCATCTGCGGCAATGATGTCCACCGCTTCGCTCATCGCAGCTTCTCGGTCTCGGCAGAGCTGTTTGACTTGCTCAACGCCCGCTTGCACGGCAGTTTGTTGACTCTTGATGCGCTTCACAGACACAGAGGGTGTCCAACTGCTATTCCGTTCAGGTGCCCACGCCAGCACTGAGTACGGATGGCCCACCACAATCGACCCGCCGTCGACCGCTATCGTCGGGCTGTAGACGTATTGACGGTCCGACATCGCTTTGGCTCCCGGATGTGCCCACACCGTGCCGTCCAATGGATAAATCTGGACTCCCGTGACAGGAATCTGCTGTACAAAGTAGCTTTCTAGCCACGCCACATCTTGCCCTCCATCTTCTATTGCAGCGTAGACACTTGGCCACTGCCGCCGAAACACTGGCGACAGGCTCAACTCTGGAAAGGAGCGGATCGGTGGGCTCAGGAGAAGCGCATCCAGTAGCTCGAACTGAGCATCCTTGGCTCTGGTCAGTCCGTGATCATAGATGGCTTGACGAAACTCGATTAGCTTGTTAAACTGTTCCATGGTAGAGACCTCCGGTATTGGCGTACCTTCAGTTTCTACCATTGGGCGGTTTTGCGCAAGTCGCAAGCCGCCCTCTTCATTTATCTAAACTCAAGTCATACGTCCTTGTGACATAATGCACTCGGCAGAGGTGAACTGCTCTTGTGCGACTGATCGATGCATGCGTTGGGAGATCGGAATGCACCACAAAGTGCGTGTCTTTATGCACCTCAAATGGAGAGAGAAACTTTTCCTGGCAGAGGGGCTGGCGGTTGTCGTAGCCATCAGGCTGGGATTATGGCTGCTTCCGTTCAAAAAATTAAAAGCATGGGTGAGCAAGATTGGGCAGCGCCACAGTCATTCGCGCAGATCGGACTTGATGTCGGTAGAGAGA
>JAZBOA010000051.1:0-11492 GCA_036350935.1 Anderseniella sp.
CTGGGTGCCGGAACCGGTCTGCCAGACGACCAGCGGGAAGTGATCATCGAGCTTGCCGTCGATGACTTCCTGCGCGGCGGCGATGATGGTCTTGCCAAGCCCGGCGTCCATCTTGCCCAGCGCCATGTTGGTTTCGGCAGCGGCGCGCTTGACGATACCCAGCGCCCGGACGATGGGCTGGGGCTGCTTCTCCCAGCCGATCCTGAAATTGCCGAGCGAGCGTTGCGCCTGTGCGCCCCAGTACTTCGAGGCGTCCACCTCGATGGGGCCAAAGGTATCGGTTTCGGTGCGGGTCGTTGCCATCGGTCAAGCACTCCGTCGGTCGGGCAGAAGGGAATGTGGCGGCATAGCATGCACCGCGCGCCTATTCCAGTTCGACGGATGGACAAGTCAGTGACGGAAGTCCGGGTGCATCGAGCCGCGCATTCCCATCGACCAGAACGCCGTTTCCAGCCGGCAGGCGGTGGTGAAGATGGTGCTCACGGCTTGCCAGCGCGGCGAGGCCTTGAAGTCTGGCCCCAACGTGCGTTCGGCGACAAGCTGAAAGCGGCTGGCGGCGGCGAGGGCGAAGCCCTGGTAGTCCTCGCCGCCATAGGTCTCAATCCAGTCCTTGTAGGGGTGGCTCTCGCGGGTGCCTTCGGTTGCGGCCATGAGGCGCAAGCCGATTTCGCCATAGCCGAGCGCGCAGGGAATGAGGGCGGCCAGCAGCTCGAGCAGATCACCGCGCTGGCCCGCATCCATGACGAAGCGGGTGTAGGCGAGGCTTTCCGGCTCTTCGCGGGTGGCGGCGAGGGTGGCTTTGGAAATGCCGGCGGCTTCGCAGGTTTCGATGTGAAGTTGCATTTCGCCGTCGATGAGGGCAAGCGCCGCGCCTGCGAACTCGCGCATTTCGTCAATATCGGTGGACTTGGCGGCGGCCAGTGCCCAGGCGCGGGTATAGTGGATCAGGTAAACATAGTCCTGCTGCAGGTAGTGCAGGAACGAAGCGCGGGGCAGCGTTCCGTCTTCGATGCCGCGTACGAACGCGTGCTCGACATAAGCGGTCCAGGCGGGGCCTGCTTCGGCGCGCAGCAGGCCGTGGAACGATGAGCCATAGTCCATGGGGTTCAGCCTTTCTGAGTTGCGTGGAAGTGATGGGTGGGGCCGTGACCGTGGCCGACATTGAGCTGGTCCGCGGCGGCGATGGCGGCGGCGACATAGGCCTTGGCGGCGCGGGCGGCTTTCCCGGCGTCACTGGTGAGGGCAAGCTGGGTGGCCAGCGCCGAGGATAGCGTGCAGCCGGTGCCGTGGGTGTTCTTCGTCGCCGTACGCGGGCCTTCAAGCCAGACGCCCTTGCCGTCCGGCGTGAGCAGATAATCGGGGCTGTCGTGTCCGGCCAGATGACCGCCTTTCAGCATGACGCCCCTTGCGCCAAGCGAGACAAGCTTCTGCGCCAGCGCCGGCATCTGATCGCGCGAGGTGATCTCCGGTTCGCCGGTGAGTTCGGCCGCTTCGGGAAGGTTGGGAGTGATCAGCGTTGCCAGCGGGACGAGCCGTGTCTTGAGGGCGGCAACCGCGTCTTCGCGCAGCAGCCGGTCACCACCCTTGGCCACCATGACAGGGTCCAGCACCACGTTGACGGCGTTGTTGCGTGCAAGCGCATCGGCCACGGCTTCGGCAATCTGCGCCGTGGCGATCATGCCGATCTTGACGGCATGGACATCGATGTCGGCAAACACGGCGTCGATCTGCTGGCCGACGAAGGCCGGCGCCACTAGTTCAATGCCCGAGACACCTTGCGTGTTCTGGGCGGTCAGCGCAGTCAGTGCCGCCATGGCGTAACCGCCGTTGGCGGAGATCGACTTGATGTCCGCCTGGATGCCGGCGCCGCCGGAGGGGTCGGAGCCGGCGATGGAGAGGATGTTCGGGATCATGAGCGGGCTTCCTCGATTTCGGCTTTCAGGCGGCGGGCGGCGTCACGCGGGCCGGCCGCGCCGGCAATGGCGGAGACGACACATATACCGTGCGCGCCTGCCTCAAGGGCGGCGGCGGCATGGCCATGCTTGATGCCGCCGATGGCGACGGCAGGCACCCTGGCCTGGGCTATCAGGCGGGCAAGGCCGTCAAAGCCGATGGGCGCGTCGTGGTCCGGCTTGGTGGACGTGGCGAAGACCGGGCCGATGCCGACGTGGTCCACATAGGCCGGATCGGGCAGGGTGGCCGGGTCTGCCGGGTTGATCGATGTGCCGATGAGGATGCCGCCGCCGACGATCTTGCGGACTTCGCTTGCAGGCATGTCCTTGACGCCGACATGGATTCCGTCAGCCCCGACAGCTTCGACGAGGTGGACACGATCGTTGATGATGAGCGGCACGCCGGTGCCTTCCAGTACCTGTTTCAGCTTGCGGCCAAGGTCAGTGAACTCCTCATCGGATGCGGTCTTGTCGCGCAGCTGGACGACGGTAACACCGCCCGCCACGGCCTCACGTACGGTCGCAACGAGGTCGCCATTGGCGCAGTCGGCAGGGCCTGCGACGAGGTAGAGCGACAGGTCGATGGGGTGTTTCATGACAAGGTTATCCTGGCAGCGGCGTTGACGGTTTCAGGGTCGAGGGCGAAAAGCGCGTCGAGGAAGGCGACGTAGAATGTGCCGGGGTGGCTGGTGGACAGGGCAGCGCGCTCTCCGGCAATGCCGTAATAGGCAAGCGCGGAAACGGTTGCCGCGAACGGGTCCGGCGTGGTCGCTGCGAAGGCGGCGGTGATGCCGGTCAGCGCGCAGCCCAGTGCGGTGATGCGTGGCATCAGCGCATGACCGTTGGCGATTTCGGCGCGGCGGCCATCGGGCGATATGACCAGGTCGACTGGCCCGGTAACGGCAATGACCGCTCCAGCATCTGCGCAGAGGCGGCGGGCAGCCGCTTCCGCGGCAGAGACCGTGTCTCCGGCATCGACGCCCTTGCCGGAGGCGGCCTCGCCTGCCAGCGCCATGATCTCCGATGCATTGCCACGGATGACCGTGGGCCTGAGCGCGGCAAGGTCGCGGGCAACGCCGGTACGGTAGGTCGTGGCGCCGGCGCCGACGGGGTCCAGCACCCACGGCTTGCCATTGGCGTTGGCGGTGCGCGCGGCCAGCATCATGGACTCGACCCAGGCTGGCGTCAGCGTCCCGATGTTCACCGTCAGCGCGCCGATAAGCTTGCCGAATTCCTCGACTTCCTCTTTCGCGTGCACCATGGCAGGCGATGCGCCGGCAGCGAGCAGCACGTTGGCCATGGTGGTCATGGCAACGAAGTTGGTAATGTTCTGGACGAGCGGTGTGCGCTTGCGCATGCGCGCCAGGGCCTTGCCGGTGTCGATGCTCATGCCATGCCTCCCCGCCAGAGAAAGAGGCATCCGGTGCAAATGCTCAAAAAATGCAGCGGACGACTTCCTTCGCCGGCATTATCCGGATCAGGTTCCAAGGGTGCTTCTCAGCAGGCGTTGGCGCCCGCGCCCCTGTCGTTATGCTGCATACATAGCAATTGGCCGGGTCTGTCTCAAGACCCGCTCAAGCCAACCCGACGTCTTCCAGCCAGATCGGGTTGGTCCAGGCTGCCTTGCCGTGCTCGTCGCGCACGACGACGCGCAGCCACTTCGATGGCGGGCAGGCGAGCCAGTCATTGTCGAGCCTTGCAAGGTCGAGCGTGGCGCGGGTGATCGACCGTCCGGTGGTGGACACCGTGCGGGACGTGCCGCCAAGCACGGTGATGGCGTTGACCGGTGAGCATTCGACGGTGAGTTCACGGCCGTTCAGGTCGAGGCTATGGATCTGCGGGCCTTGCGATGAATAGTAGGCGCCGGATTTCAGGGCTTCGAGCAAGGCGTCCGGGTCGTTGCTGTCAGCCTTGACCATCACCCAGCCGCCGAAGGCGTCGTGGTCGTGGTCGCGGAAGTGGGCATCGTCAGTTGCGATGGAGGTGAGCCGGTGCCCATCGTTCAGCAGCTGGTCCATCAGGTAGAAGCCGCCGCCGCGATTGTTCTCCACCGCGCAGCCATGGTTGTAGACCTCAACCGAGTGGGCAAAGGACAGATCGTTGCCGTCGGCCATGGACAGCTGCGACCATTGCGGATGAGCGATGGAGACGAAGGCGCCGGCCCTGGCAGCGCGCTTCGCCAGCGCCACGCCGTCCTCGCCGTCCTTGAGCGGCTCGAAGTCGAGCGGCAGGCCGTTGGCGACGATGTGCCAGAGTTCGCCGACCGAGGTTTTCGGTGCATGCAGTTCGGCGCCGATGATGGTGGTGAAATCATTGCGGCGCAGGTTGCGGGTGTCGGCTACCGGCCAGCCGTAGATGTTCCAGAAATGGTCGGACAGGCACATGAAGTCGTAGCCTGCCTGATGATAGGCGTTGATGACTCGCTCCGGCTCCAGCGCGCCGTCCGACAGCGTTGAGTGCGTGTGAAGGTTGCCACGCCAGAAACGGCCGGGCCGGGAAAACAGGTCGATGGGGTTCATGGTCTGAGGGGTGTCCGCACAGGATTGCCGAGGGAGGCAGATTACCCGGACTGTTGCAGGTGTTTGCAACAGCTTTCTGACATGTCACCCATGAAAAAGCGCGGCAGGTGTCCTGCCGCGCTGGATTGATGATTCCGATGTGCTGCGTCTGTTACGGACGGCAGCCCTGACGGCGCACGCACCGGCGGTAGCTGCGGCCACCACCCCATTCGCGGCGGCAGAAACGGCGCACCCGGCGGCAGGAGCGGCCTGGACCGACATAACCGGGGCCGAAGTAAATGCCCGGACCGCCGAGATAGATGCCGCCACCGCCGCCACAGTGGCCGTGGACGCGGCAGTTGTGCCGGGGGCCTGCCCAGTGAACCGGCAGTACGGATTGCTGGATGGCATCGGCGGCCATCTCGTAGGGAACGGACATGGCCGGGGCAACAGGCGCTGCGGTTGATGCCGGAGTCGTGGCGAACAGTGATCCCGTTGCCACGATGGCTGCAAGGAGGAGCATTCTCATGTTTATTTCCTTTGCTTTCGCTTTGGGCTTTGACAAGCCTCTCTCTACCCCCGGACGCAAGGTTATCATTACGTGACGTTAATGTCGTCAAAAAACGCCACTCTGATTTGTACACAGATTTTCAAACGGAAGGTTTCGACCGCCTGATGGCCGGGTCACCTGATGGCGATCAGCGCGCGGCACTCATTTGGCAACCAGGCCAGGTTCTGGCGCGGAACGGGCTTCGGCCGGGGGATGGGCACACCGCTGGCGGTCTTCTTCTTGGCTGGCGCGGTTGCGGCTGCCTTCGGCTTGTTCCAGGGCTTTTCGGAGTACCAGTAGGCCAGTTCCTCGCCGCAGCCGGTGCCATCCTTTGGCCGGGCTGCTGCTTGCGGCTTGCAGCGGGGCGAGTCTTTCGGACAGCCCATGCGGATGTGGAAGTGATAGTTGTGGCCGTACAGCGGGCGGACCTTGGCGAGCCAGGCGCCCTTGTTTCCCGCCCAGTCGCACAGGGCCTTCTTGATCGGCGGGTGAACGAAGATGCGCTCGACTTCGTTGTAGGACGCGGCGCGCTTGATCAGGCGGGCGTGGGCTTCAGTCCAGCGGCTGGCGTCGATGGTCTTGCGGTCCTTGGTCATCAGCGTGGCCGACATGGTCTCGCGTTCCTTCCGGGATAGCGTCCGGTCCGGCATCGGGGTGAGCCAGATATCGGCGTCTAGACCGAGCTGGTGCGAGGCATGGCCGGTCAGCATCGGGCCGCCACGCGGCTGCTGGAGGTCGCCGACCAGCAAGCCGTTCCAGCCGTCATGCTGCCGGGTCTCGGTGGCGAGGCGCTTGACCAGCTTGATAAGTTCGGGATGGCCCCAGGCCCGGTCTCGGGAGGGGCGCATGACCTGCCACGCCGGCCCGTCTGCCGGCATCTCCTCGGCGCCGGCAATGCACCCACGCGAGTAGGATCCGAACACTTCGGCCCGCAGCGGGGCGGGGCCGACGACGCGGCCGAAATAGACCTTGGCGGGAACGAAATCGGAAATCGCGGGCAACGGCGGCTTGACGACTTCGCCGGTGTGGCCGGCCGCCTGGGCCAGCGCGCCCCCAGTGCTCCAGCCGAGCGAGAGCAACAGGCAGGCCATCAGGCCGGGGAGTTTGAGCGGGCGGTTATTTCTTGCGGAAGGCATCCAGCGAAACCACCGTTGTGTCGTCGTTCGATGCCTTGTTGCCGGCTGGTGCGCCGTTGTCTTTGGGGCTGTCTTCTGCAAGTGGCACTGCTGCATCATCAGCCTCGGCGGTGTCATCGGCATTGCCACCTTCGCCGCCGGCCTGCTCGAGAACGCCCGGCTCGAACTGCAGGCCGAACTGTACCGTTGGATCAAAGAAACCCTTGATGGCGGCGAACGGCACTACCAGTTTCTCCGGAATGTTGTCGAAAGACAATTCGACCTCGAACAGCTTGTCGAACACGTGCAGGTTCCAGAACTGGTGCTGCAGGACAATGGTCATGTCTTCGGGATATTTCGCCTTGAGACGTTCGGAAACCTTCACGCCAGGATAGGCCGTGTCGAACGAGATGAAGAAGTGATGCTCGCCGGGCAACTGGCCGTCGCGCATCACACGTTGCAGCGCCAGTTTCACCACGCTGCGCAGGGCGTGCTGGGCCAGAACGTCGTATCTCATCAAGTCTTCAGCCATGTCACCGTCCTGTGGATGTCGCTCCAGGTGGTCCGGACAGCCGGAACGAATCGACGTCTGACAATACTACGGGTGCGGGGTGTTCGCCACCGGGCCGTGCCAGCGCTGCCAGCCGGAGTTCTCGCAGCCAATAACGGCGGATTGTGGACTATGGTTCCGTTGTGTGAGGAAGTGGGGGCTTCTGTTGCCAGGTGCCCCCGAACCCCGCCTGAACCTGCGACGGCTCAGGGCTTGGATCGAAGCGATCGGACTGCGTTACGCAGCCAGACGTGCTTCCGCATAGTTGTCGTTTGCAACTATTATGGTAGCCCGATAACGGCGGTACAATGCCGGGCAAAAGTCAATCCTTTACGCCCTCGTCGATCCTGGTTCACCCCCAGCAGATGCTGCCTTGGGGAACTGGTCCACCGCTGCCGGCGATTGCCGGGCAGCATGTGGTGGAGGTGCCGGGTACTGCCCCCGGGTCCGAAAGGTTTATTACGATCACCATTTATCGCCATAGCCGATGCAAGCACCGGCAAAGCGAATATAGGTGCTCACGCGAGCGAAATAAAGGGTCACGGCATGTTGAATGTCCGTAATTCGAACGTGTGGTGAATGCCGCCGCGGGCCGTCCTAGGCTTTGGACAGTTCAACTCATGCGCAAAGGAAACTGACCGATGCTGAACCGCCGTAACCTGATCGCTGCCGCTCTCGCATTGCCGCTTGCCGTGTCTTTCACCCTGCCAGCCCTGGCTGGCAAGCCCGAAATCTTCACCGGCCTCGTCGCAGGCAAGGGCGCTGGCGGCCATGACGTGGTGGCCTATTTCACCATGGGCAAGCCGGTAAAGGGCTCTGCCGAATTCGCCACCGAATGGAAGGGCGCGACCTGGGAATTCTCCAACGCTGGCAACCTCGAGAAGTTCAAGGCCAACCCGGCAGCCTACGCACCCCAGTATGGCGGCTATTGCGCCTACGGCGTTGCCAAGGGTTCGCTTGTCAAGGGCGAGCCTGAGCAGTGGAAGATCGTTGATGGCAAGCTCTACCTCAACTATTCAGCCGGGGTGCAGAAGACCTGGGCAAAGGACATTCCCGGTCACATTTCAACCGCCAACAACAACTGGCCAAACCTGCTCAAGTGACGTGTGCGGATAGAGGCTCCAGACGGCTTCATTCCGGAAGCAATTCTGCTAAGCTGGCTGCAGGGTCCGGATTCTTTCCGGGCCCTGTATTGTCATTTGATGCAAAACCGGAGGGAAACTTTCATGGCAGACAACTCAAGCTATCACGCCGACATCGCCAAGTACGTAAGCAGCGTAGACCCGGCCATCGTTGACTCGATCGTCAAGTATTGCGGCATTGCGCTGCGTTCCAGGGACGCCTCGCTGGTGTCTTGCACGGACCCGGAAGAACTCGGGCGGGTGCGCGACGGCTTCGCTTCAAAGAAGCTGGGCCTGTCAGGCGATGCCGCCGACAAGGCCATGGCGGCTGTTTGCGACAAGATGAAGGGCGACCGGACCAAGAGCCGCGTTACCTTCTACTACCTGCTTGCCGAGGAAACCGGTACGACGGACGCGCTTGCCTGAGTTCTGAACTCTGCAGCGCGCTTTCCAAGCTGTTGATGGCCGCCGGCATTGATTTGCCGGCGGTTTGCTTTTGAGGCTAGCCTTGCAGGCCTCAATGCGACGGAGAATCAGGCGATGCGGCAGTATCACGATCTGCTCAGACATGTGCGAGACACCGGCGTACGCAAGGACGACCGGACGGGCACTGGCACACTGTCGGTGTTTGGCCACCAGATGCGCTTCGATCTGGCGCAAGGTTTTCCGGTGGTGACGACCAAGCGGCTGCACCTTCGTTCGATCATCATCGAACTGCTGTGGTTCCTGCGCGGCGACACCAACATCCAGTGGCTCAACGAGAACAAGGTGACCATCTGGGACGAGTGGGCCGATGCGAACGGCGACCTTGGCCCGGTCTACGGCCACCAATGGCGCTCATGGCCGGCGCGCGATGGCTCGACCATCGACCAGATTGCCAACGTGGTGGAGCAGATCAGGACGAAACCGGACTCGCGCCGGCTGATCGTGACCGCATGGAACCCCGCTGACGTGGACCGCATGGCGCTGCCGCCGTGCCACTGCCTGTTCCAGTTCTACGTGGCGGACGGCAGGCTGTCGTGCCAGCTTTACCAGCGCTCGGCGGACATCTTCCTCGGCGTGCCGTTCAACATCGCGTCCTATGCGCTGCTGACCCACATGATGGCGCACGTCACCGGCCTCAAGCCCGGCGAGTTCATCCATACGCTCGGAGATGCGCATCTTTATCTCAATCACCTGGAGCAAGCGGACGAGCAGTTGAAGCGCGAGCCGCTGGCGTTGCCGAAACTGGTGCTGAAGCGCGACGTGAAACAGATCGACGAGTTTGCGTTCGAGGACTTCGAGATCGCCGGTTACGAGGCACACCCGCACATCGCCGCCCCGGTGGCGGTATGACCGTTTCGGTACGCCCGGCGCGGCCCGGTGATGGCGAGGCGTTGCACCGGCTTGTGGTGGCGCTGGCCGAACACCAGAACGAGGCGCGCCTGGTGACGTCCACGCCGGCGCAACTCGAAGCGCTGCTGTGCGAAGGCGGTTCGCGGCAGGGATGTTTCGTTGCTGAGGCAGGTGGTGCGGTGATCGGCTTTGCCTATTGGTATACGCTGGTGACCACGTACACGGCAGAAACCAAGCTCTACATGGAGGACCTGTGCGTTGACCCCGCCGCGCGCGGGCAGGGCGCCGGCATTGCGCTTCTCAAGGCGCTGGCGCAACTTTGTGTGGATCGCGGCTACAGGCGGTTCGAGTGGCTGGCGATGGACGACAACGAGGTTGGCAAGGCATTCTACCGGCGCATCGGCGGCAAGGTGAAGCACGGCGCCGAGACATGGCAGATGTGGGGACCGGAAATCCGCGCGCTGGCGGAGGCAGGAAGATGAGAGTGAGCGCGGTAGTTGCTGCATCGGAGAACAACGTCATCGGCAAGGATGGCGGGCTGCCCTGGCATGTCTCGTCGGACCTGAAGCTGTTCAAGCAGATCACCATGGGCAAGCCGGTGATCATGGGCCGTCGCACATGGGAAAGCTTGCCGAGGAAGCCGTTGCCGGGCCGGCGCAACATCGTCATTACGCGCAACAGGGACTATGAAGCCGAGGGGGCGGAGATCGTGGGTTCGGTGGACGAGGCGCTGGCGGCGTGCCAGGGCGAGGACGAGGTTTCGGTCATCGGCGGTGGGCAGGTCTACGAGAGGGCGATGGACCGGACTGACCGGATTTACCTGACACGCATCCATTTGAAGGTCGATGGAGATACATTTCTGCCGGACCTGCCAGAGAGCGAGTGGCAGGAAGTCTCGCGAAGTGAACACCCGAAGGGCGAGCGCGATGATGCCGCCTTCACCCTGATCGTCCTCGACAGGGTGGAGCATGACTGACCCTGCCGTTGTGATCGTCGGAGCCGGGGCGGCGGGCGTTGGGGCGGGGCTGGAACTCGCGGCGCGCGGCGTGCCGTTCATCATTCTGGAAGCGCAGGGCCGGGTAGGCGGGCGCGCCTACACCGACAAGACCTCTCTGGACCAGCCGTGGGACCAGGGCTGCCACTGGATGCATTGCGCCGACGTGAACCCGCTGGTCGAATGGGCGGACCGGCTGGGCGCTGGTTATCTGAAAGACCGTCGCGATGACTGGTTTGGCGTCTGGCGCGATGGCGGCTGGCTTGACAAGGCGGGGCGGCAGCTGGTGCTGGACGAAACCTGGGCTCCGATCATGGCGCTGGCGGAAATTGGAGCACGCCAGGCGGACGTGCCGCTGTCTGAGGCCATGGACCTGTCCGGCCAGCAGGGAAGGCTGCTGCGGCACTGGTTGCGGCTGATGTCGAGCGGCGATCCGGAGGCCGTTTCGGCGCGCGGTTATGCCGACTATGAGGACACCGAGACGAACTGGCCGGTGGTGACGGGCTATGGCGACCTGATCGAGCGCATGGCGGCGGGCCTGCCGGTGCGGTTGAACGCGCCGGTCATGGCCATAGAGCAGGGAGCAAGCGGCGTCAGGGTCGAGATGGCTGACGGTGTCATCAAGCCTCGCGCCTGCATCATCACGGCATCCACCAACGTGCTGCGGGCACGGCAAATCCGGTTTTCACCGGGGCCGGCACAGGAACTGCTGGAACTCGTTGAGGACGTGCCGTGCGGCTACTATGAGAAGGTGGCTATCAAGGTGAGCGGCGATCCCTTTGCCGCGGAGAATCACCGGGGCGGCAGCGTGCAGCTGGCCGACAATCATGTCGTCAACTTCCAGATCAGCCCCTACTGGCCGGGGCTGGCGGTTGCCCATATCGCCGGCACGCCCGCAAGGGAACTTGCCGGGGCCGGGCCTGATGCGCTGCGTGACCATGTGATGGAGGCGCTGGTGGCCGGTTGGGGATCAGGCGTGCGAAAGCAGGTGGAGGCCATGGTGCCGACCGGCTGGATGCAGAACCGTCATGTTGGCGGCGCCTACAGCTACGCCGTGGCGGGCCGGGCGGACAGCCGGCACCGGATGATCAAGGCAGACGCTGGCAGCGTGGCATTCGCGGGTGAGGCGTTCTCGCTGAAGTCGCAGGCGACGGCGCACGGGGCCTACCAGTCGGGCCGCGACGTGGCCGCACGGATGGTGGACAGCCTGAAGCTTGCCTGATAGCGGTTTCACCCATGAGCCTTGCGGAAGACATCGTTGAACCTGATGACGGCGCGGGTGGACCGAGCCTGTTGCGCGGTGCCCCTGACAGCGTGTCGTTCAACAAGCTGCGCAAGCGGCTGGTGAGGCAGGTGCGCCAGGCGCTGGACGACTTC
>JAZBOA010000052.1:0-7973 GCA_036350935.1 Anderseniella sp.
CCCCGCCGCTGAGCATCCCCCGCATCTCGGGCCCATCGAGGTGGATGGTGCCCTGGCTGCCCACCCCGGCGGGAATCTCCCGGTACAGGGCGTCAGCCAGATCCTTCTGGATGGGATCGAGGTCGGCGCGGGTGAGGCCCATGCGCAGGCAGCGCACCCCGCAGGACACATCGAAGCCCACGCCGCCGGCCGACACCACCCCGCCCTGGTCGGCATCGAAGGCGGCCACGCCGCCGATGGGGAAGCCGTAGCCCCAATGGCCGTCGGGCATCACGTGGCTGGCGCCGACGATGCCGGGCAGGCAGGCCACGTTGGCCGCCTGCTGGCGCACCTTCTCATCCATGGCCTCCATCAGCTCCTGGCCGGCATGGATCCGCACCGGCACGCGCATGGCGCCGCTGGGCGGCAGCTCCCAGAGGCAGGTGTCCCGCCGGATCCAGTCGTGGGTGTCCATCGCTGCCCTGCCGGCGCCACCTCCATGCTGGTTCCGCCCACACCGGGCGTCACACGTCCACCACCGTCTGGGCCAGCCAGCCGCCCCCGGCCGTGGGCGCCACGCGCAGCTGGGTGCAGGTGGCCCCCTTCACCTCCACCCCCGCCTCATGGCGTGCCGGGTCGATCGGCTCTCCCCGGGCCACCGCCTCCAGCCGGCCATCGCTCAGGGTCACCGTGAAGGCGGCGAACAGCATCCGCCGCACCGCCATCTCGCTCACCACGGCATTGAGCCAGTCGAGCAGCAGCAGCTCGTCATCGGGGGCGTCGCAGACGATCGGCACCGCCTGCAGTGGCCGCACGGCGGCCGGGTCGCTCACCAGAGCCACGAGCGCCAGCGCCGCCTGCTCGAAGGCCCCCGCCTTGCCGGCCGCCAGCCCGCGCACCCCCACGTCGGCGCCGTGCTCGAAGTGCTCCCAGCTGGGTTTCATGGGACAGGGCGGGGCGTGGTGGGGACGGCTGGGCTGAGCTGATGGGCTGAGCTGATCTGAGCTTGGCTGGACTGTGCTGCCAGGACGCCGAACCAACCTTCTCGGGGCCCTCGGCATTGTTTGTAGGACAGCACGGAAATGGCTAGTTTCGTCATGGAGTTGTCCACCAGAGATCCATGACCCAGGCCGAGCTGAAAGCCCTGACCGACAATGCGCTCAAACAGGCCTATTCAGCGCAGGTGATGACCCTCTACAGCGTTCTCTCCTCCAAGCTTGTCACCGCCCGCGGAAGCGAAGAATCGCTGGAAGCGACGAGACAGTTTCAACGAGGCCTTGAATTGGCCAAGGCCACCTACATGGCAGCCACCAAGGCGCTCTGACAGGGGCGCTCTGACAGGCCAGTGCGGGAAGAGCTCACGGACAGGCGCGCCCTGACCACCAGAGTGTCCATCGATGACCAATCCCAGCAACAGGAGCTCGATCTACCCTTCTTGATTGATGGTCACGACACCCGAGAGTGGCGCGAGTCAACGATCGGCCATCCCAGCACAATCGACTGCTGCAGCAGTTCGTCACTGCCCGTACACTCTCCCCCTATGCCCCTGGTCGGTTGTGCCCCGGGTCAGGATCCGCGAAATCGGGAAAACCCAAGCCCACCAATACCACTCAAGCCAGAACAATAAGCGATGGCACCACTCAACCCTGACGGCAACACCGGCATTCTGCTGTTCATCGCAATTGGGCAGATCGCATTTCTTGTATCTCAGTATGCAAGACTCTCAATCCCGCCCGTGGCAGGCCTCCCGGTCAAGGTCGTGCACGTGTCTCTATTTCTTGCCATAGGATGGGCGATATACTCTGCTCCCTGGACTCTGCTTGCGCTGGCCATGGGTCAGCCTGCGTCATCATTGCCGTACGGCCTATACTTTGTTCTTGGAGGGTTTGCCCTGATCGGGGCAATCAACACAAGGAATGCTGCGGTCGGTGGCTTTGTGGGTGGCAGCATCCCTCTTGCCACACTGTCTCTGTATTTTCTGTCAATCAACCAAGACTGGCAGGCAATGGCACCGCCGCTTGCCTGGTTTGGGATGTTCATGATCTATGGGGGATTGCTCGGTGCTCTGACCGGGCCAGCCACAATGAGCCTCGCCCAGGCGGCCATGCTTCATCTGCCGGTAAAGTATGTCGACAGACGCCACAAAGGGGGCTTGCATGGTCAAGCCAACAACGGATACGATGTCTTCTTAAGCCATAACAGCAAGGACAAGCCCACTGTTCGAATACTTGCCAGAGCCTTAGAAGAGCGCGGACTTCGAGTGTGGCTTGACGAGGAACAACTCCCTCCCGGCCGGGCCTGGCAGAGCGAGATCGAGAACATCATCCAAACAACGCGCAGTGCCGCCGTACTCGTCGGCAAGGATGGCTTGGGTCCATGGGAAATACCCGAAATGAACGCCTGCCTTTCCCAGTTCGTCAAACGCAATATGCCCGTCATCCCCGTCTTGCTCCCGGACGCTCCACTGAGGCCGGAACTGCCCCTCTTTCTTCAAGAGCTAACTTGGGTTGATCTTCGTGGCGGCATGTCTCTGGCTGATCTTAAGCGACTGGAATGGGGTATTACTGGTGTCAAGCCAGGAGACAGCCCATAAGATTCCTTGCTTCTCCTTCACAAGCGATCTCACGAGGCGTCGGCGGGGGGATCACTTCGCTGCACTCAGACTCCATGGACTCATTCATGGCTTACGGGTCACAATAGGGACCTCTTCCCTGGACAATATCTCTGCCTCTCCTCAGCCGGGACGAGGGATGTCCCCCATTCCCCAACATCAAGGCAGGGTGGCAATATGGGCGAGGTTACAAGATGACTGTTACCATGATACTAACTCCACTTGATCAGAGGCCAGTCCAGGATGAGGCCAGCCCATCTCTTCTATAGCTACGCGCATGAAGACGAGGCGCTCCGAGATGAGCTTGACAAACATCTCTCGGCGCTGAGGCGCGAGGGGGCCATCGTTGACTGGCACGACCGAGAGATCACGGCTGGCGATGAATGGCGGGAGGTGATTGCGGGCGAGCTTCAGGAGGCAACAATCATTCTGCTTCTGGTCAGCTCGGATTTCCTTGCTTCTGACTTCTGCTGGACAGAACTATCGGAAGCCATCAAGCGACACGAGGCCGGTGAAGCACGGGTAATCCCCATTATCTTGCGTCCATGCGATTGGCAGAATACTGCGTTCGCTCATCTTCAGGCTGCGCCTCCCAACGGTCGGCCAGTGACGGAATGGGAAAATCAGGATAAAGCATTTCTGGAAGTCTGCCGTGCAATACGCAGGGCTGTTGATGCGCTCCTAGGCGGCTCGCCAGCTTCAACGTTGCCCCCCGACCAACCACAAGTACCAGCAACAGAAGCAAGTACAGTGACAATAAAACTGCACTACAAAGGCAAGTTTTTTCTGGGCGACGGCAAAGTTGAGATCCTATTCGATGACAAGGTGGTTGGCGATGGCAGCCAGAAGCGCGGGTTTGACGTAACAGTAAACACCACAACTGGCAACCACAGAATCACCATCCGCGGGGCGAGTGCGATTGATAAGGCCATGCGTGATGCCTACGGATCCTCTGATCAGGTGCTCCCCATCAGCCTCCCGGCGGCAGGCTGCTATAGCGTGGAGATCGATCTCGAGAGAATGATGGGCAAGTGGAGCATCATCTCACTGACACACACATGCGACTGATGTTGTTGGTGATGGGGGTTGGTCAAACGCCTCATGATTCATCGGCTGGTTCGTAAAGCTGTTGAAACCTATCCCGGCTGATGGCATAGGGATCCCTGCCATCAAGCTCATTGAACACCAGCATGTCGCCGGCCCGATAGTGGGTTTTGCCCTCCTTCGTGATCACCACACCATCGGCTGCGGCTGGCTCCGCCCACACCAACACGTGCTTCACATAGCGTCCATCGCCAAGGGGTCGATAGGTCCTCTCAAAGCTGTCCGAATCCACGGTGTAGAGGTCGCTACCGTTGCGTACGATCCAGTCGCCCTGCTTACACGTCTGGATACTGCCCCACTTCTCATACTGGAATCCCTTCGTAGCCAATGTCAGTTGGATCGCCTGCACCGTTTGTCCTGGCCGCCTGATGTACGGCCGGCGCACAGGACGGCGTGCTGCAGCCGACAAGGCCGTGGCGGTCGGCACTGCTCCAGCATCCGGCAGATCAAAGGTGGCGGGAAAATGCTCCGCCCGCACCTTTGCCTGCCCACACTTGCGGCCAAGTTCCAGTAGCGCCTCGCGCGGCCGGGGATCATCCATCTGCTGCATCCGGCGCAGGAGCTCAGAAGGCTTGGGGGTTCCGGGTAGCCCTGGCCGATCGAGCACCTCGTTCAGCAGGGGATCGTCATCGATCCCGTCGCGGGGTCGGGGGTCACGGTAGAGCTTCACGTCATAGCGAAGGTAGTGGAATCGGGGTTCATCCACAAGCAGTGGCCCCCCCTCCGGATCTCTGTCGTCGCGAAGATCCTGAAGTTCCGGATCAATCTCTCGCGGCCGGGGACCCTTCCCCATCCCTTGCATCAACGCCTCCACCAGTGCAGAGCAGTCGTCCATCAGGCTCTGCAACGCCATCACCCCGCTGACGGCCGAGATCCATGACGGTCGACGCTGGGTAGGCACCCGACCGGTTCCTACGGAGACCACGAGCAGCCGATCAGCGCCAGTGGGCCACTGGATCCCGTAGCCCTTGAGGGTGGCGTATAGGTAGGCCTGCAGGGCTGGGTTGTTGTGCGGGCTGACGCCGCCATCCACGAAGTTCCCCCTCGCCACCGTGTCACGTGACCCGTCAGCTTCCTGCCGGCGACCGATTTCGATCCATTGCGGCGCGAAGAAGGTAGGAGCAGCTGTGGAGGCACGCACAACCTCCCAGAGCAGATAGTCCCGATTGGCGATTGAGGAGCTCTTCGGCCGGGGGCTGAAATACTTGCCGAACGGGTTGTTTCCCACCGGCCAGGGGCTGCCAGTGTCGATCCGCTTGGTGACCACCAGCAGGCCCGTGCGCAGGCGCTCGGGATCGCCGAGGCGACAGTTTGGGCCGAACTGATTCTGAAGGAAGGTGGCGAGTGCCCGCTGGTCGTAGCGCGGCAGCAGGATCCCTCGCCTCCACCAGCGGCGGGCAAACACGGTGGAGGCCAACCGGCGGTAGAGGTCGATCGCTTCCCTGACGCTTGCACCCTGCGCCAGCAGGGCGGCGATGATCGATCCCGTGGAGGTGCCGGCGATCAGATCGAAGTAGTCACAGAGGCGGAAGGATGAATCGTGGCCATGGCGCTCTCGCAGCAAGACCTCGACCTGCTCGAGGATTCCCAGCGTGAGGATGCCACGGATCCCTCCCCCATCGAGGCTGAGGATCCGCTTCGGCCCCGGTGCGCGGAAGCGAGTCGCCACGGGATGGAGCCCTGGTTCGGATGCCGTGGGGGAGGGAGAAAGATCAGTCATGGCGTCGCTCCCTGCGGATCGGGATCAGGTTGACCAGCGGACGCAGGCTGAAAGCCCACATCGCTCGACCAAGCATCCAGAGCCTATCGACAGAGGTGGAGATCACCATCTGGCATGGCCAGGCCCTGACCCTTTCGAAAGTCTTCACCAAACGATGAACCCAGGCCCATTCTGGAGGGAGTCTGCTGCAGACAACGAGTTTTCACGCGGGCACCGCCCATTCGAACCACCTCCGTCTCAGGATGCAGAAAAGGAGATGACTGTTGAGCTACACGCACTCCCTGGCATCGCTGGAGTGCAGGACATCTCCCAGGCCCCCAACACTCTCATGCTTCAAGCGTGTGCTCGACTTCGATCGACTCATTGGGATTGACATTGTAAACGCTCATGAACGTCAGGAGAATGATGTTGGCCGCATTCTCAAGTTCATTCCTGTCCTGGATTCGGATGGTTCTTGAGTAGTTTGCTCTGGCTGGATGAGACCAGCCGAGCCCAAGAAGCTTTCTGTTCATGGTGTCATCCATGGTCAGTGGTGCCCACAGCCTGCTGCTGGCCTCAAGCAACAAAGAGCCATCATTCATCTTGGCCGCCTGGATATAGACATTATTTCTTTTTTCTTTCACCGGGTGAAATACCACGTGATCGCCTTGGTCGGCGGATCCCTGCTCGACAAGTTTCTTTAACCAATAGCTGATTATTCTGATCTGATCGTTCATAAGCGTATCGACAAGCTCTCCAGGGAGATAGAGTGTCTGATCGGCACTCGTCAACACTTTGGCTATTTTGTCAATGGTCGCTTTCGGGTCGCGCTCGTAGAACAGCTTCTGCTTGCGCTCAAGATTGAATTTCCATTCCTCGGGCAGGATCAATGACTTGATAACAACTGGCAATATCTCAAGTTTCAATGAGCTGGCATAGCTGAACTCTTTCTTCACATACTCGGACCTGACTGAGTTCGGGGAAAGCAGCAGTATGAGTACTCTTGCGGAGCTCAGGCCTTGGGCAATGCCGGCGTCCCACTGCTCGCCGGCACTGATTGATTTGCTGTCAAGCCAGATATGATGGCCCTTTTCCTCAAGCTGCCGGGCTACTTCTAGCGCAGTTGACCTGTCCTTGCTCGAGTAGCTGATCAATGCATTTGCCATTGCTCATGTATTGGAAATGTGGGAAGGCTGAGCCACTGCTCGACAGCCGAACAGCTGATCCGCCACCGCCTTGAGCTCTGTGAGCGTACGCACCTGGAACAACAGCGGCTTGCCGTGCACGAATTCCGCGAACGACAGCATCGCCAGCGAATCCGGCGCCCCTCTCCCGCGCCGGCATGCAGGAGTTGATGCGGTTCCCAGCCTGGACCAGCGTTTGTCTGGGCAGACTACGCCTTCGACAGACTCATTCACCCAAGGCTTCGGGACAGGTGAGGCGGCGGAGGCTCATCAGGAATCACTGTCGGGAGATCAAGTTCCATCAGCTTGCCGGAAGAAATGGTGAGATCTCCAATCATCACTGAGTCATCGATCCTGCCTCGCCCTGCGATCTTGCCTCGCCCTGCGGTCGCCTCTCGAATCTCTCCTGCGTTCATTCCAACTACCGGGCCATCCAGAGCCACCTCAACAAGCGCATGCAGGTCTGCGCCAGGGACTCAGTCTTTCGCCGATGGAGACATCCGTATCGGGATTGTGGACTGACTGGATGGTCACCTGCGTCAGTGGCACCACGAATGTTTCCCCTGGCAGTTGCTTGCTCCGGTCCAGCTTCTTCTGGACTTCACGCCACTTGTTCAACCCCCACCCAAGAACACCATCCTCGATCTTGATGTCGTGAGCTGACCAAACTGGCTCCCCGCAGCCGCGCCTGAATCTGTCCAGTCACTGCAGTGGATCGGAAGCAGATCATCGGGGCGTGCAGACGGCCAAGTCCTTTCGTCCCTGCCAGGCCATGGCAACCGGCACGTACGGCTGCAGCGCGGACCAGGTCGCCAACCTGGCGTTGCTTCCGGTCTGGGGGCGCGCCCACTACAGCAGCGGCGACGAGTACGGCCTGCGCTGCCATCGCCGGCTCTTCGACGCCTTCCAGGGCGGGAAATGGGGTTCACCCATCCCAGCCAGGGCCCCCGGTGATGTCCAACAGCGGAATGTGTTCGCCCTTGAGCATGCGGCGACTGCCAATCTGGCGCCTGTGGAGACCAGCTTCCGGACGATTCATGCGGACAGCTCGTTATTCAGTGACCTCGGCTATCCTTCCCGCACCGCACCCCCACCGCAGCGGTTCCGGATGCCCAGTTTTCACCTCTGGCCCGAGAGTCGGCTGCGGCTGGCCCGCTGGGCCCTGCTGTCGGGCTGGATCCTGCTGATCGCCATGTTGCTCATGCCGGGGCTGACGCCCTGGCAGCCCACACCACCCTGTGACGGGCTCGCCTGGTGTGAGGGCAACTGGGGCAACGATCTGTTCTGGAACCTGGGCCTGCCCCTGGTGCTGCTCACGATCGTGCTCAGTCACGAGCTCTGGCGGCGCATCTGTCCGCTGTCCTTCGTGTCGCAGCTGTTCAGCGCCCTGAAACGG
>JAZBOA010000053.1:0-2113 GCA_036350935.1 Anderseniella sp.
CGGAGAGCCAGTCCAGACGCATTGTCTCGTCATCCGTAGGGCCCCGGGCATTCAGCCACTCGTGGGGCAGATCGCCACCGTCGTGAATCGGGGCATCCAGGCTGAGGGTACTGCGGGGGTTGCGTCCCATGAGCTGCCGATAGAAGTGCTTCTCAGCAGCCTGGCGGGCGCAGACGAAGCAGAACGGGACGGGGCGGCCTTCTCGATGGTGCTTCCAGTAGGCCAGTGTCGCTGTCTGAATGAGATCCTCCATGTCTTGGGGGGTCAGTAAGTCACTACCTCCAGCGAGGCGACGCCGAACGCAATAGGCGGCCTTGCGGCCTTGGACCACCAGTTCCTGTTCCTGCGGCGGATCCCAGGTGCTCATCTCAATCTCCTCCTGCATCATGATGTGCAGAACCCGACAGATCTGCTGTCGAGTTCTGCCTAGTACTACAACCGCAGTTTTGCCGGCATGCTGGGATCCGGCTTCAAACGGAGCCGCCAGGCGGAAGCTTGACGGCGAAAATGGCTCTGGCGGGCCTGCCAGCGCTTGGCCCGTCGATACAGCGACCATGCGAGTCGCAACTCACGCGAACGATAGGGCAAGGGTAACGCCACTTCCAGCAAGCGGCGCACTTCCGGGACCGTTAGCTCGGCCAGGAAGGGCTCAGGTCCCCTTTTTTCTCCGTGGCTTTGTAGCGAACGGAGGCGAGCCAGGCGTGAGCCATCATCGAGAGTGTGATATGACGATGCCAACTGTGCCAATAGCGCACCTCATATTCATCCAGGCCCGTTTCACCCTTGGCCTCTTCGATACATTGCTCGACCGTGTAGCGGGTCGAGGCCACTTGCGCCAACTTCAGAACCTGCGTATCAACTGGCGCGTTCGACAAGTAGTAGGCGATATCGGTCGGATCACTGATCGAACGGCGAGCAATCAGCCAGCCATCCGGCCCCGGCAACCCCTCACGTGCTTCGACGATCCGCTGGCAAGCCCAGTCGTACGTAATCAAGCCCTTCTCGCCATCGGCTACGACCAGTCTCTGCCAGCATCCCTCGGACCAACTGGCGACGACTTCTTTTACGGTCGTCGCCGATGGTTCACCTTCAGCCAGGCGCACCTTCTTGCGAGGTCGGCCCCGTTCCACGGGCTCAGATTCAACCACCTGTGGACGTTCAGCCCATACGGGCGTAATCGTCCGCACTGCCAGGACGTACAAACGCTCAGAGCCGGCAATCAGGTCTCGCAGCTTAGTCGAGTCGCCATAGACTTCATCGCCGGCAACCCAGCGCATTGGCACACCTGCCTGCCAGGCATGCTCCAACATGGCCATGGCCTGCTCGGGCTTGGTCTGAAAGACCACGTCCTCAGGCACCTTGGCTCGCTCCCGCCGCTCGGAGTCATTGCACCACTCTTCAGGCAAGTACAGGCAGCGATCCAGGAACATGTGCCCTTTGGTCGTTGCATAGCTGAGAAAAGTGCCGATCTGACAGTTCTCGACCTTGCCCGCGGTGCCCGAGTATTGCCGTTTGACACCCACCGAGTGCTTGCCCTTTTTGATAAAGCCGCTTTCGTCCACGACACCGATGGCATCTTCCTCGCCAAAAACCTCGATCGCGAACTCCAGCAGCTGATCCCGAGCGGCGTCCGCACTCCACTGCGCCTGGTACAGCAAGCGTTGTGTGGCATCCGGTGTGCGATCACCGATCGCTTCGGCCACTTGCCAGCTATTCTTGCGCGGCACCGCCGCCATCAACCCTCGCAGGTACTTTGTGGCTTGTGCTCGCGGCTCTTTGCGACGAAAAACGGCAGCAAAACGGCTGCAGAACTGCAAGAAATCTGCAGCCCATTCATTCAGTTCTTCGGCGGTCATCTGCCCTCCAGCGGTTTGGTGTTGCCACCATTATCCGCCAAAAGGGCCATTTTGTAAAGTGCGGTAGTAGTACTAGGCGGCGAGGCTGCAGGGCACAGACGGGGTGGGTGCTTTACATCATTTTGATGATTATTTCCTTGACAATTTCGCTTCAGTATGCTATAATGGTTATACGATGATGCCTCCGCCCTCGGAATGTGGGCCCAGTTGAGGGATGATTTTCCACCCCTCAGAAAGGATCTACAATGAGCGAAGCA
>JAZBOA010000054.1:0-3889 GCA_036350935.1 Anderseniella sp.
GAAGCTGGTCCTGTCTCGCCATGCTGTTCGCCAGTCCAGTCCCGCGGCGGCTATTCGCGACATATTCGGCAAGCTGCGAGGCAGGCTGGTGCACCTTGGTCGAGGAATCAGCGGAAAACTGTAGACATGGCAACACTTAATTAGTCAGCCGAGAAGCACTCGGTACGGATATAGCGCGGGAATGTAAGACGCGCCGGTTCTTCTGCCCGCGGCAATCCGGGGCACTACGAATACACCACATGACACCACTCGCCAAAACTCATTTTTCAACCTGGCTGATTTTTTCCTGCTTCCTGCTATTCCCCTTCAGCCGCACGGTCGAACTGCCGGTTCTTGTCATGGCGATCGCAGGGGGAATAGTCGCGTACCGCCAAGGGATAGCGCTTTGGAATGCTCCAGCGGTGCGACTTTTCACCCTGCTTTTTGCCTGCATCTGGCTGCCGATGCTGTTTTCGATTCCGGACAGCTATAACCTGAAATCTTCTGCAGGTACGGCACTACCCTTCCTTCGGCTCTACCTGGCTGGATTGTTCATTATCTGGGCAATGGCCGACCAGGGTCGGGTATCTCTGCTCGTCCGCTTGCTTGCTGCCCTGACCGCAGTGTGGGTTATCGATGCGTTGTACCAGGCCGTGACAGGACATAATTTCCTCGGTTACGCGCAGGTGCAATCCAGGCTCAATGGTGTGTTTGGCGACAAAAGCCTGAAGCTGGGCAATGCCTTGCCCGTGCTGGCACCCTTTCTCTTGCTTGCGGTCCGCGGGCAACTTCCCCTGATGCTGCTGGCAGCAATAATGACGGGAGTTGTTGTCATCCTCGCTGGTAGCCGCGGCGGTTGGATCAGCTATGGTTTGGTCTGCGTATGGCTGCTTGTTGCGGAATCCAAGCGACGTGGCATGCCGCTGTGGAAAACCGGAGCGATCGCTTCCGTCGTCGTCATTGTTGCTGCGTTTGCCGCCTTCCAGGCGCCCAATGCCAAGCAGCGCCTGGATCAGACTTTGCTGATTTTTTCCACTGATGAAGCCAAGATCGACCAGGCGCTGTCCCTGCGCTGGAGCCTTTGGAAGACCGCCCTTGCGATGGCCAGAGAGCACCCCGTCAATGGCGTCGGCGTGCGGGCTTTCCGCTATGCCTATCCGGAGTTCGCGCAGCCCGGTGACCCGTTTTCGTTCGTCGAGGAGGCGTCAGGCAGGCCAACCGGCGCTTTCTATGCACATCAGATCGTGATCGAAGTGGTCACGGAAACCGGCCTGACGGGACTCGTCGGGCTGGTGCTGTTTTATGCGCTTTTGATCAGTTATTGGCGACGGGCAGAAGCTGAATTTCAGCTTCGCTCACTGCCGTTTGCCATGGCAGCGCTGGCATGGCTGTTCCCGTTCAACACCCATACCGCCTTCTTTTCATCCCAGTGGTCTGTCTTTAGCTGGCTGCTCATCGCCTTGCTGTGCGCGACGCTGCTGCCGTTGCGCGAGGCATCCCATGGCGGAGCTGGCAAACGAAACACTCAAGCACTCGAGTCCTGAGCCTGGTATTCCGGCACCCAGGCCTTGAGTTGACGCTTGACCGCCTCCTCCTCCTGAAATTCCGTCTGCGACAGCCATTCCAGACAGTTTCCACACATGCCTTCATCGACCGCGCGCGCTTTCGCCACCCGAAGTTTGGGATGCGGGGTGGGCAGCGTCGACTCCTCATCGGCGAGCAGTTCCTCGTAAAGTTTCTCGCCCGGGCGCAGGCCGGTGTACTCGATGCGGATGCGGTCCTCGTCCAAACCCGACAGTCTGATCATGATTCTCGCCAGATCGGCAATTTTCACCGGCTCGCCCATGTCGAGCACGAAAATCTCGCCCCCCTGCCCCATCAGCCCGGCCTGCAGCACCAGCTGCGCCGCTTCGGGGATCGACATGAAGTAGCGTGTGATCTCAGGGTGCGTCACCGTCACGGGGCCGCCCGCCTCGATCTGCTTCTGGAACTTGGGGATCACGCTGCCGGACGAGCCCAGAACATTGCCAAAGCGCACCGACACGAAACGCGTTCCTTCAGGCTTCTGCATCGTCTGGCAGGCCATTTCGGCTAATCTCTTGGTCGCGCCCATGACGTTGGTTGGATTAACCGCCTTGTCTGTGGAGATCAGCACGAACTTGGCGACGCCGTTCGCTTGCGCGGCTTCGGCCGTCACCCGCGTACCCAGCACGTTGTTGCGAACCGCCTCCCAGGCATTGCCGTCCTCCATCAAAGGCACGTGCTTGTAGGCAGCGGAATGGAACACCACATGGGGGCGATGCGCCGCCATGACCCGGTTCACCGAAGCGGCGTCCTTGACATCGCCGATCACCAATCCGGTCGGCAATCCCGGGCAATCCCGCAGCATTTCCTGCTCCATCTCATACAGAGCCAACTCAGACTGCTCGAACAACACCAGCTTAGACGGCTCGAAGCGCGCGATCTGGCGACACAGTTCCGAGCCGATCGAGCTGCCTGCACCGGTCACCATCGCCACCTTCCCGGTCAGCAGGTCGTGCAGGCCGCTGCAGTCGAGTTCGACAGGATCACGTCCCAACAGGTCGTCGAGTTCAATGGGGCGCAGGCGCGAAACCGACACCCGCCCAGCCACCAGGTCCTGGATGGAAGGGACCGTCAGTACATTCAAGCCGGCATCGGTGCAGGCGCGGGTGATGCGCTTGCGCACCTCGTGCGATGCCGATGGGAGCGCAAGAACCACGTCGTCCACTCCCATTTTTGCTGCCCAGGTCGCGATATCAGTCAGCGCCCCCAGAACCGGGATTCCCTGTACCAGCCGTCCCTGCTTTTCACGGTTGTCGTCGAGCAAGCCCACGACATGAAACCCGGAAGGATTCCGCGCCATTTCGCGCAACAGGAAGTCCGCCGCCGAGCCTGCGCCCGCCACCAGAACCGGCCGGCTAGCCGGATGGAAAACGCCGGCGAACCGATGCTCCTTCAAGGCGCGATAAGCCAGCCTGCTGCCACTCATCATCAGCACTAGCAAGAGCGGGTCGAGAATCAAGACCGAGCGTGGAACAACTGCACTCACGCCAAACAGGACCAGCACCACTGGCACCATGAGCGCTGCCAGGCCCACCGCCAGCACGATGCGCTTGAGATCGGGCAGACTGGCAAAACGCCAGATCCCTCGATACAAGCCGAAGCGCCAGAAAATGACCGCCTGCAGAGGGACGACCCACATCAGGTTCGACAGCGCTGCAGCCAGAAATTCGGGCGGCAACGCCAGATTGAAGCGCAGCCAGTAGGCACCCAGCCAGGCGAAGCACGCCACCAGAATATCGTGCAGGATGATGCCTACGGTACGGGGGTTAAGACTCATCATGTAAGGCAATATTCGATCAAAATTGACTAGGGCCAGACTATCGCCGGAATGACGAAACCCCAAACTTCAGCTGGCCCGGCCAGGAGTCAGATAGCGCACGCGAAACACAAGCTCGCTACTCCTCGTTGCTGAAAATCCTTTGTCGGAGATGGGCTTGATATCAGTCGCCAAACGTTCGGATGCTGCAACACGATCGCCGGAAGGGCCATTGGACTAATGGCCTAGTCCATCGATATCTGGCCTTTGATAAAGCGGCGCCAGCGAACATCGATGGCCAGGAAAATCAGCATGTAGATTGCGGCCGCAATTATAAGTACCGATCTTGTGTATATGGGCAAAATCAGCAGAGCGAATGCCAGCGCGGCCATCGCCAGCATGAGCACATAGGCAGCGAGCGCCAGTTGACGATGCGAAGCGCCGAGCAGAACCACGCGCTGGTAGTAATGCGAGCGGTGCGCCTGCCAGATCCTTTCGCCACGCAATGCACGTCGCACCAGCGTCACGCTGGCGTCGACGATGAAGGGCGAGAACACGAGAACCGGGAAC
>JAZBOA010000055.1:0-34101 GCA_036350935.1 Anderseniella sp.
GGCTTAGTGAAGACGAGGGGCGCTCAGTCCTGCTGGTTGAGGCTGGCGGGGCCAACACCTCGCCACTGATCAAGGCACCGGCAGGCTTTGCCGCCATGCTGCCATGGCCAATCAGCAACTGGGCCTTCTCGACGGTGCCGCAGCCGGGGCTGAACGGGCGCAAGGGCTATCAGCCGCGCGGCAAGGGCCTGGGCGGCTCATCTGCCATCAACGCCATGGTCTACACCCGGGGCCGCCCGCGCGATTATGACGGCTGGGGTGTGAAGGGCTGGACGTGGGCTGACGTCGAGCCTGCATTCGACGCGCTGGAAAAGGCGGGCCTGAGTGTCTCGAATCAGATCGATCCGTTTCCGGCGACGCGGATGTTCCTTGAGGCTGCCGCTGCCTGCGGCCTGCCGGCGACGGACGGCTTCGATACCCTCGACGAAGAGGCAAGCGGCCTGTTCCGCGCCACCATTGGCAACGGTGAGCGCTGTTCGGCAGCGGATGCGTTTCTTCGTCCGGCCATGCAGCGGCCCAACCTGACGGTGCTGACCAAGGCAAGGGCAGGGCGCATTATCATCAGGGGCGGGCGCGCCGCGGGCGTACGCTATTTCCACGAGGGTGAGTGGCGCGAAGCCACCGCCCACCGTGAGGTCATCCTTTGCGCCGGCGTTTTCCAGAGCCCGCAATTGCTGATGCTGTCGGGGTTCGGCCCGGCTGGAGACCTCACAGCCCATGGCATCACCGTGATGCAGGACCTGCCCAGCGTCGGCGCCAACCTGCAGGATCACGTGGACTACGTCATGGTGTTCACCGCGCGCACCGGCCCGGAAACCATCGGCGTGTCGGGGGCGGGCTCGCGCACCATCATGGATGCGGTAAGGCAATGGCGGAAGGACCGCACCGGCCGCCTGACCTCGCCGATTGCCGAGGCTGGCGCGTTCGTCAAATCGTCGCCGGATCTGGACACGCCCGATCTGCAGTTCACCTTTGCCCCCGGCATCGTCATCAATCACGGCAAGACCATGCGCCCCGGTCACGGCATGTCAGTGCACGTGGCGCTGCTCAAGCCTCAGTCGCGCGGGCGCGTTGCGCTTGCCTCCGCCGATCCCGGCACGGCGCCCATGATCGACCCGCAATACCTCACCCATGCAGAAGACATGCGCCGCATGGTGGCGGGCGTAAAGCGGGCCCGCGAGATCTTCAACGCGAGGCCGTTTGATGGCATCCGTGGCAAGGAGCTTCACTCATCGGGCATTGCGTCCGACGCCGAATGGCAGGCGCTGGTCCGAACCCGCGCCGATACGCTCTATCACCCGGTCGGGACCTGCCGGATGGGCGGCGCAGCGGACCGGTTTTCCGTGGTGGGGCCGGACCTGAAGGTTCACGGAGTGGATGGCCTTCGCGTGGCCGACGCCTCGGTCATGCCGCACATCGTATCGGCCAACACCAACGCAGGCGCCATGATGATCGGCTGGAGGGCGGCTGATTTGATCCGGGATATGTGATTCTGCCTCCCGGCCTTCGTGCCGGGATCCAGACTGGGCTCCGGAACAGGTCCGGGGCACGGTTGATACACTACCGCCCGATGCCCAACAGCCGGTTGCGCTGGTTCGAGTAGCCGATCTCGCCGATGGCCGTCCAGCCGCCAAGCTCCTTGAGTGCGGCGAAGTAGGTGTCGTGCACCCGCCGGGCAAGTTCGGAATGCTGCCGGGTTTCTTCCGCCACCGCCTGCCAGCCTTGGTGGAACCTGTCATAGACATCGTTCGAGAAACCGCGCACCTCGACGCCGTTCTCGCGCACCATGCGGTCCAGATAGGCGCCGTTGTTGGCGATCACGTCTTCGTAGGTCCGGGCATGTTCCTCCTTGCAGGCGGCAAGGATGATCTGCTGGTCGATGGCTGAAAGTCCTTCCCACCAGCTCTTGTTGAGCCCCAGGCACAGGCTGCCGCCGGGCTCGTGGAAGCCGGGCCAGTAGTAATACTTCGCCGCCTCGTAGAGCTTCATGAAGTAGTCGTTGTATGGCCCCGCCCATTCGGTCGCGTCGATGGTGCCGGCCACGAGGTTTTCGTAGATCTGGCCGGGCGGCAGGGCCACGGGCGAGGCGCCAAGCTTCGACAGCACGTCGCCGCCGAGGCCGGGCATGCGCATCTTCAGGCCCTTCAGGTCGTCGGCCGAGTTGATTTCCTTGTTGAACCAGCCGCCCATCTGGCTGCCGGTGGCGCCGCAGGGAATGGACTTGATGCCGAAGGGCGCTGCCACTTCGTCCCACAACTCCTGGCCTCCCTTGACGCCGATCCAGGCATTCCACTCAAGGTTGGTCATGCCGAACGGGATGGAAGTAAAGTAGGCGAAGGCCGGGTGCTTGCCCTTCCAGTAATAGTCGGCGGAGTTGTAGGCCTGGGAATTGCCGGAGGCGACCTCGTCGAACACGTCGAACGCGCCGACCCGCTCACCGGCGGCGTAATAGGTGATGACGATGCGGCCTTCGGAGAGTTCCTGGATGCGCGCTGCATGGCGCTGGGCGGAGGTGCCGAAGCCGGGGAAGTCGCGCGGCCACGACGAGACAATGTTCATCTCCACCCGCGCCTGGGCGATGGCCGGTGTGGCGAGTGTGGAGGCCGCGGTACCGGCTGCGGCAGTGGTCAGAAACTGGCGGCGCTTGATCATGATGCCTCAAGAGATAATGACGGCGTTGGGCAAAGAAAAGGCGGGAGGCCTGAAAAGACCTCCCGCTTGATTTCCGGCAGGCGTGCCGGACTTGTCAGATACCGAGCACGCGGTTGCGCTGGTTGGAAAACTCGATCTCGCCGATCTTGCGGAAGCCGCCGATCTCGCGCAGCTTGGCCTGGTAGTCGTCATCGATCTTCGCGGCAAGGGCCGAGTGGTTGCGGGTTTCCTCGAACACTTCCTTCGCTGCAGAACCGAAGGCGTCCCACACTTCGTCGGAGAACGACTTCACCACCACGCCGTGATCATTGATCAGGCGGTTGAGGTATTCACCGTTGTTGGCGGAAGCCTCTTCGTGCTGGGCTGCGTGTTCCTCGTTGCAGGCGGCGGTGATGATCGCCTTCTCGATGTCGGTCAGGCCCTCCCAGAACGACTTGTTCATGCCCAGCGCCAGGCCACCGCCCGGCTCGTGCATGCCGGCGGAGTAGTAGAACTTGGCGGCTTCGTAGAACTTCATGAAGTAGTCGTTGTACGGGCCGACCCATTCGGTAGCCTCGATGGCGCCCGAGACCAGGTTTTCATAGATCTGGCCGCCCGGCAGCGACACCGTGGAGACGCCGAGCTTGGTCAACACCGTGCCGCCGAGGCCGGGGATGCGCATCTTGAGGCCCCTCAGGTCGTCGGGAGAGTTGATCTCCTTGTTGAACCAGCCGCCCATCTGGGTGCCGGTGCCGCCGCAGGGCAGGGCCTTCAGGCCGAATTCGCCGGAAAGCTCGTCCCACAGGGCCTGGCCGCCCTTGAACTTGATCCAGGCGTTCCATTCCGGCGAGGTCATGCCGAACGGCACCGACGTGTAGTAGGCGAAAGCCGGGTGCTTGCCGATCCAGTAATAGTCAGCGCCGATATAGGCCTGGGAGTTGCCCGATGCCACTTCGTCGAAGACGTCGAAGGCGCCAACGCGCTCGCCAGCGGCGAAGTACTGCGTGGTGATGCGGCCTTCCGACAGTTCGGTGATACGGGCGGCGAGGCGCTGGGCCGAGGTGCCGAGACCGGGGAAGTCACGCGGCCATGTCGACACGATGACCATTTCCTTCGTGGACTGGGCAATGGCCGGTGCGGCGAGGGTGGACGCGGCAGCAGCTCCGCCAACAAGCGCTGCACCCTTCAAAAACTTACGGCGTTCCATGAGAATCGGTACTCCCTAATTATCAGTCATTGTTGACGGAAACCCCGGTCAGGTCAGCGAACATGGCTTCCTTTGGGAAACTAACCAGAAATTGATGCCGTTGCCAATGCTCGCCTGCGCAGCGTTCAACATGTGACGTTGCAGCTATTTGCGTTGCCGGGCATTTCGCCTATCTATTGCACAAACCAACCCGTCCGGCCGATTCTGAACCAGCCAGGCCGCCCGCCCGACATCGAAGGATTACTCCATGCGCGACCCGATTGAAACCTACGCCCAGCTCGTTCCCATGGTGGTCGAACAGACCAACCGCGGCGAACGCGCCTATGACATCTACTCGCGCATGCTGAAGGAGCGGATCATTTTCGTGACCGGCCCGGTCGAGGATCACATGGCGACGCTGGTCGTGGCCCAGCTTCTGTTCCTTGAAGCCGAGAACCCGAAAAAGGAAATCGCCATGTACATCAACTCGCCCGGCGGCGTGGTGACGTCCGGGCTGTCGATCTACGACACCATGCAGTTCATCAAGCCGGCGGTTTCCACCACGGTGATCGGCCAGGCCGCGTCGATGGGCTCGCTGCTGCTGACGGCCGGCGAGAAGGGCATGCGCTTTGCGCTGCCGAACAGCCGGGTGATGGTGCACCAGCCTTCCGGGGGCTTCTCCGGCCAGGCCTCGGACATCGAACGCCACGCCCAGGACATCATCAAGATCAAGCGCCGGCTCAATGAAATCTACGTGAACCACACCGGCCAGGACTACGAGACCATTGAACGCACGCTCGACCGTGACCACTTCATGACAGCGACCGAAGCAAGGGATTACGGCCTCGTGGACGAAGTGATCGACAAGCGCGGCGAGGCGCCTGTAGCGAAGAAGTGATGACGGCAGCCGCGACCGGCAGGGATATTGCAGACACCCTCTTTTAATGTGTCATTGCGACCCGGATCGGGTCGCGGCGTTAATGATTTGTTGATCTTTGATGGCCGAGCATGGTGGAATATCGAGAATCACGGTTTGCGGGCTCCGCATCGTGAACATGCAAGGCTTCCAGCGCCCTTGCCGGGTGCCCGTGTGAAGTCCTAAGGAGTGCAGATGACAAAGTCTGGTGATGGCGAAGCAAAGAACACGCTGTATTGCTCGTTCTGCGGCAAGAGCCAACATGAGGTGCGCAAGCTGATTGCCGGCCCCACCGTGTTCATCTGCGATGAATGCGTCGAGCTGTGCATGGACATCATCCGCGAGGAGAACAAGACCTCGCTGGTGAAGTCCCGCGATGGCGTTCCCACGCCCACCGAGATCTGCAACGTGCTGGATGATTATGTCATCGGCCAGTTCCAGGCCAAGCGCGTGCTGTCGGTGGCGGTGCACAACCACTACAAGCGGCTGGCCCACGCGGCGAAGAACAACGACGTCGAACTGGCCAAGTCCAACATCCTGCTGGTCGGCCCCACCGGTTGCGGCAAGACGTTGCTCGCCCAGACGCTGGCCCGCATCATCGACGTGCCGTTCACCATGGCCGACGCCACCACACTGACCGAAGCCGGTTACGTGGGTGAGGACGTCGAGAACATCATCCTCAAATTGCTGCAGGCCGCCGACTACAACGTCGAGCGCGCCCAGCGCGGCATCGTCTACATCGACGAGATCGACAAGATCTCGCGCAAGTCCGACAACCCGTCCATCACCCGCGACGTGTCGGGTGAGGGCGTGCAGCAGGCCCTGCTGAAGATCATGGAAGGCACTGTCGCTTCGGTGCCGCCACAGGGCGGACGCAAGCATCCGCAGCAGGAGTTTCTGCAGGTCGACACGGCCAACATCCTGTTCATATGCGGCGGTGCCTTTGCGGGGCTGGACAAGATCATCTCGGCGCGCGGCAAGGGCTCCGGCATCGGCTTCGGCGCCGAAGTCAAGGATGCCGAGGAGCGCCGCACCGGCGAGGTGCTGCGCGAGCTGGAGCCGGAAGACCTGCTGAAGTTCGGCCTGATCCCCGAGTTCGTCGGCCGTCTGCCGGTCATCGCTACGCTGGAAGACCTGGACGAACCCGCACTCGTGCAGATCCTGTCCGAACCGAAGAACGCGCTCGTCAAGCAGTACCAGCGCCTGTTCGAGATGGAGGATGTGCGCCTCAACATCACCGAGGAGGCGCTCAGCGCCATTGCCAAGAAGGCTATCGAGCGCAAGACCGGTGCGCGCGGCCTGCGCTCCATCATGGAAGCCATCCTGCTTGACACGATGTTTGACCTGCCAGGCATGGAAGGGGTCGAGGAAGTGGTGATTTCAGCGGAGGTGGTGACCGGAGAAGCCAAGCCGCTGATGATCTATTCGGACAAGGAATCCAGCTCCAAGGGCAAGTCGAAGGCCGTCAGCGGCAACGCCAGCGCCTGAACCGGCTCCCCGGCATACAAGACAAGAACGAAGCAGGGCCGGTTACATACGTGTAGCCGGTCCTTGCTTTTTCAGGCGTGCCAGGTAGTGCTGCAGTGCCGTCTGGAAGATGGTGCCGAGGATGGCGCGACCGGCGAGCAGGGTCCCGCGCACAGTGCCGGAAATCTTCGAAACGCCGATGCGCTTGTGATAGCTGACCGGAACCTCGATGGTCCTGAGGTTGAACAGGATAGCTTTCAGCTGCATTTCGACCGTCCAGCCGAACGCCCTGTCCTGCATCATGATGGCATGAAGCGCATCGGCTGATATGGCGCGATAGGGGCCAAGATCGGTGTAACGCACGCCCCAGAACAGCCTGATCAGTGCGCAAGCCAGCCAGTTTCCCCAGCGTTGCTGCGGCGTCAGCGCGCCGCGTTCGGCCTGACCAAGGGTGCGCGAGCCGATTACGAGGTCCGCCTCGCCAGCCGCAATCGGCTCGACCAGCCGGTGCATCTCGTCGCCCCGATCGGCATAGTCGCCGTCCATGAACACCATGATCTGGTGGCCCCGGGCAGCCGCGATGCCCTTCAGGCAGGCGGCGCCATAGCCTGCTTCATGTTCGTGCACCACGATGGCTCCGAGCCCGGCGGCGATGGCGGCAGTGCCGTCGGTGGAATTGTTGTCGGCGACGACAATGGCATCAACCCAGTCGGGGATGTTGCCAATGACCTTGCCGATGGCGCCGGCCTCGTTGAAAGCGGGTATGATCACCGCAACGCGCTGACCCCTGAACATCAGCGCGCCTCCAGGCGGGCAGCTGTGGACCCGCGCCGGCGCTGCATCCACCACTGCGCCGCCAGCGCCGCCCACACCGGCAGCCACATCGCCCACACCAGTGCCTCCAGCCAGGCCTCATCGATGTTTTGGGCAGTCAGCGCGAAAAAGGCGTAATAGACCGGAAAGGTGGCCGTTATCAGCAGCAGGGCCGGGTTTGGATGGATGCACAAGAGCGGCAGCAGCCACAGATAATACCAGGGCAGCTGGACGGGTGAGAGCAGCAAGAGCGCGGCAGCGGCAATCATCAACCTGTGCGCAAGGCCATCCGCATCCCGGGGGGGAAGCAGATTGCTGAAAAGCACAATGGCCACTACCATTACCGCCGCGATTGCGCGCGCCACAAGCCCGGCATCAGCCAGGGTTTGCGGTACCTGCGACACCAGCCACAGGATGGCGCTGAAACTGGCAGATATCCGCTGCCATTCCGTGCCGAACGCCACGAAACCGGAACTCCCGTCGAGCCGGGTGACCAGCACTGGCCAGTAGATCAGCGCTGTGGCGGCAGTGAACGTTGCCACCACCGCGATTACAAGGGCAGGGCGGTCCAGGCTTCTTCTCAACAGCGCCGGAAGCAGCAGCACGGGCCAGACCTTGGCGGCCACCGCGAGGGCGGTCAGCAGCGATGCGGCAAACGGACGGGAGTTCATGGCCAGCAGCAAGGCGCCCAGCACTGGCAGCATGACCACCGGCTCCATGTGGCCGGCATTCATCACTTCCTTGATGGCGATCGGGTTCCACCAGTAGATCGCGCACCACACGGCAGGCTTGCCGCAGTGCCGCAACAGCGCAAGGATGACGCCAAGCATGGCCAGTTCCAGCAGTAGCAAAACGGTCCGCCAGGCGTCCAGCGAGAACGGTTTCATCCAATGGGCGGCGGCAAAGGCCAGTTGCGTTACAGGCGGATAAACGGTGCGCAAGTCTGCGTAGTTCACCCGGGTCAGGACATCGCCAGCCTCTGCCTTGAGCCCGTCGAGCGCAGTTCCGGCGGTTCCATCGAGCACCGCTTGCGGCGCGAATTGCCAGGGATTGAGACCGTTCGCCGACACCGCCCCGTCCCAAAGGTACCGGTAGAAATCGTTCTCCTGCACGGGCACGCTGCCAAACAACAGGATGCGGGCCGCAAGCCCGGCAGTGATGATAATGACAAGGCAGGTGAGGGGTACGGGAGCGGCAGGAGCGCAGGTGCGCCGTGGCAGCAGCCACCACAGCGCCAGCAGGTAGAGGATGCCAGCGCTGCAATACAGTGCCGCAAAGGCCAGCAGGGGCCGGTCTATAACCGCCACCTCATAGGTAAAGAGCGGCCCTGCCTGCCGAAGCAGGAGGGCGCCGGCCAGCGGCAGGAGGCTTGCCGCCAGCCACAAGTATGGCTGGTGCGATGCCGGCAGAGAGCCGGCACCGGCAGTCAGTTGCATCAGCTGCCCTTGCCTGCGGGATAGCTGGATTCCTTCTTCTTTTTCTTCTCCTTGGCCTCGGCTTCCTTGGCTGCTTTGCTGGCGGCGGCCTCGGACTCGGCGGCCGTCTGCTGGGTGGTGCTATTGTTGCTGGAGCTGCTGGCATGGACAGCGTTTGCAGTGACGGCGATGGCAACGGCAAGCGCCAAGGCAAATGCGGTCATGAGGGACCGTACTGATGTTGTTCTGGACATGGTGGGTTCCGTGATCGTGGTTTACCGGATGACGCAGTTCGAACCTGCGTTCCTACTATTCGCCTGTTTCGCGCAAAGGTGGAATTCACTTGCATTCACAGTTGTGTCAGCTGCCGCGTCCTGATGATCACGCGGTGTTCAGAAGCACTGATCGCATGTGAATGGCGCCAGCCCGGCAAGCCGCCTATACCGGATACAGGTTCAATCTCTGAGGTAGGTCAGGTTGATGCGGGTTGTTTCGCGGCTTGTTGCTCTTGTCAGTGTACTTCTGCTGGTTTCGGGGTTCGGATTTTCTTCCCGCGCGCCGCAGGCCTGGGAAGACTGGGCTGTCCACAATGAAGCCGATACCCGCGTCATCGATCATGGCGCCTGGTCCGGTCTGCTTGCCAGTTATGTGAAGCCAGGAAGCGACGGGCTCAACCGCTTTGCCTACGGCGCGGTGACGCCTGAAGGCAGGCAGGCTTTGAAGGATTACATTTCCGGGCTGAGCGCAGTTGAAATCACCGGCTTCAACCGCAACGAACAGCTCGCCTACTGGCTGAACCTGTACAACGCCGTGACCGTGCAGGTGATCCTTGACCACTATCCGGTCAAGTCGATCAAGGACATCGATATTTCCGGCTTTCTGAAGGACGGCCCCTGGCAAAAGGAGCTGGTGAGCGTCGAGGGAACGCCGCTGTCGCTCGACAACATCGAGCATGACATCCTGCGGCCGATCTGGCGCGATCCGCGAATCCATTACGGGGTGAACTGTGCCTCCGTCGGCTGTCCCAACCTGATGAGCGAGGCGTTCACCGGCGCCAGCGTTGACGCCATGCTCGATGCCAATGCCCGCGCCTACATCAACTCCGCACGCGGTGTTCTGGTCGAAACCAGCGGTTCAGTTTCGGTTTCCTCCATCTATTCCTGGTTTGCCTATGACTTCGGCAATTCCGAGGAGGGTGTAATGAAGCACTTGCTCCAGTACGCCGAACCAGCCCTCGCCAGAAAGATCCGTGAGGCGAATGATCTGGCGGATACCCACTATGACTGGGCGCTGAACGAGTAGCACTCCGTGTTGGGCTTAGAGCAATTTTGGCCTTCCCTTGGCCGCATTCCTGTGCAAATGAACGAGTTCAAGCCGCCGCAAGAGCGGTGATCTGCTGTAGCGGGGGTGTACGAGGGATGAGCTTGGTTTTTCGAAAGAGTTTGATATTGCTCGGTGTAGCGCTGCTGGCAAGCGGCTGCGCCATGGACCTCGGCGGCATGTGGTCCGACGATACGCCGCAGCTGTCGTCGCAAGCGCCTCAGCCTCAACCCCAGCAGCAGGTTGCCACCAGCCAGTACGGCCAGCCAGCCGCGCCCGTGCAGCCGCAATACGGCCAGCCCGCCCAGCCCCAGCAGTATGCGCAGCCTGTTCCGCCTGACGGTCAGGCTGCATTTGCTCCAGCGCCCAAGCCCGGTGAGGGCAGCTTTACCGGCTCGACCGTGCCGCTGGCGCCTGCCGGCGCCAAGCTCGGCGAGGAACAGCTGCGCTCGCTGCTGCCCGGCAGGACAATCACCGTGGCTGATGGCCGGACACTCGAGTATGGCCGCTCCGGCTCCTACCAGGAAAGCCGCAACGGCCAGGTGATCTCCGTTGGTCAGTACCAGATCCGTGACGTTTCGGTTTGCGTGCAGTTCACCACCGGCCTTTCACGTTGCGACAGCTTCGTCGACCAGAATGGCCAGCTTTTTGTGGAAGACCGCAATGGCCAGCGCCTGCCGGCCCAGGCTGGCTGACCGGTTTGGCGCCAGCGGCGGGTCTTGAAACCAAACCCGTCCACAGCCATTTACCATTCAACGTGGACGGGACTGCGGGAAGTGCACGAATCGTGGCTTAGTAGCATGATCGGGCACTCAAGGCAGGTGGTTTGGTCCGCCGATAGGCAACTGCCGCACCCGGCAGGAGTTCCCTCGACGGCAGTATGAACAGATCCCGCTGATTGTTACTCTAACGCAGGCTGCCGTTGGCGACGGCCTGCAAGCTGAAAAAGCCGCTGCCGAACGGAGCGGCTTGGCCGAAAGGACAAGAAATGACCAAGAAGAAGCCGGCTGCAGCCCAGGATGTTTTTGCGGTTCTGCCGCTGCGCGACATCGTGGTGTTCCCGCACATGATCGTGCCGCTGTTCGTGGGGCGCGAGAAATCCATCGCCGCGCTGGAAGAGGTGATGCGCGAGGACAAGCGGATCCTGCTGGTCGCGCAGAAGAACGCCTCCGACGATGATCCGTCACCGGATCTGATGTACGAGGTCGGCACGGTCGGCTCGATCCTGCAGTTGCTCAAGCTGCCTGACGGCACCGTGAAGGTGCTGGTGGAAGGCCTGGAGCGCGCAACCATCGATGAGTACACCGGCCGCGAGGAATTCTTTGAAGCCCGCGCCACCATCATGGCCGTGACCGACGAGGACGGCGAGGAAACCGAGGCGCTGGCGCGAACCGCTGTCAGCCAGTTCGAAAGCTATGTGAAGCTCAACAAGAAGGTACCGCAGGAAGCGGTAGCCTCGATCACGCAGATCGAGGACTTCGCCAAGCTCGCCGATTCGATTGCCGCGCACCTGGCCATCAAGATTGCGGAAAAGCAGGACCTGCTGGAAACCGCCTCCGTGGCGCGCCGGCTGGAGAAGGTCTACGGCCTGATGGAAGGCGAGATTTCCGTTCTGCAGGTGGAAAAGCGCATCCGCTCGCGCGTCAAGCGCCAGATGGAGAAGACCCAGCGCGAGTACTACCTGAACGAGCAGATGAAGGCCATCCAGAAGGAGCTCGGCGACGGCGAAGAAAACGACGAGATGGCCCAGCTGGAAGAGCGCATCCGCAAGACCAAGCTGACCAAGGAAGCCCGCGAAAAGGCCAACGCGGAAATGAAGAAGCTGAAGCAGATGTCGCCGATGTCTGCCGAGGCCACCGTGGTTCGCAATTATCTCGACTGGCTGTTGTCAATTCCGTGGGGCAAGAAGTCGAAGGTCAAGAACGACCTGGTGCTGGCCGAGCAGGTGCTCGAGGCCGATCACTTCGGCCTTGATAAGGTCAAGGAACGCATTGTCGAGTACCTCGCGGTGCAGGCCCGCGCCAACAAGCTTCGCGGCCCCATCCTCTGCCTCGTCGGCCCGCCCGGCGTCGGCAAGACCTCGCTCGCCCGCTCCATCGCCAAGGCGACGGGGCGCGAATACGTGCGCATGTCGCTGGGCGGCGTGCGTGACGAGGCCGAGATCCGTGGTCACCGCCGCACCTATATCGGCTCGATGCCCGGCAAGGTCATCCAGTCGATGAAGAAGGCAAAGAAGTCGAACCCGCTGTTCCTGCTCGACGAGATCGACAAGATGGGCATGGACTTCCGCGGCGACCCGTCGTCGGCGCTGCTGGAGGTGCTGGACCCGGAACAGAACTCGACCTTCATGGACCACTATCTCGAAGTGGAATATGACCTGTCGAACGTGATGTTCGTGACGACCGCCAACTCGCTCAACATCCCGGCGCCGCTGATGGACCGCATGGAGATCATCCGCATCGCCGGTTACACCGAGGACGAGAAGTTCGAGATTGCCCGGCGGCACCTGCTGCCCAAGGCGCTTGAGAACCACGGCCTGTCGAAGCACGAGTTCGAACTGACCGACGATGGCCTGACCGAAGTCGTGCGCCGCTATACCCGCGAGGCGGGGGTGCGCAACCTGGAGCGCGAGCTCAACACCCTTGCCCGCAAGGTGGTCAAGGAACTGGTGATGTCGAAGGGCAAGAAGAAGAAGGTCAGGATTACGGCCAAGACCATGGCCGATTTCCTCGGCGTGCCCAAGTACCGCTTTGGCATGGCCGAACTGGAGGACCAGGTCGGTGTCGTCACCGGGCTTGCCTGGACCGAGGTGGGTGGCGAGTTGCTGACCATCGAGGCGGTGATGATGCCCGGCAAGGGCAAGATGACCGTTACCGGCAACTTGCGCGACGTGATGAAGGAGTCGATCTCGGCTGCCTCCAGCTATGTCCGCTCGCGCTCGACCGAAATCGGCGTCAAGCCGCCGGTGTTCGACAAGAAGGACATCCACGTCCACGTGCCGGAAGGGGCCACGCCAAAGGACGGACCGTCCGCGGGCATCGCCATGGTAACGGCGATTACCTCGGTTCTCACCGGCATCCCGGTGCACCGTGACATCGCCATGACCGGCGAGGTGACTTTGCGTGGCAGGGTATTGCCGATCGGCGGCCTGAAGGAAAAGCTGCTTGCGGCATTGCGGGGCGGCCTGAAGAAGGTGCTGATCCCGGAAGAGAACGCCAAGGACCTTGCCGAGATTCCGGACAATGTGAAGAACGGCCTGGAGATCGTGCCGGTCAGCCGCGTTGACGAAGTGCTGAAGCACGCGCTTGTGCGGATGCCTGAGCCAATCGAGTGGGATGAGGCGGCAGAGGAGGCGGCTGCCAAGGCTGCCGCGGATGCAGCCAAGTCCGGCGAAGGCGTCACGGCGCACTGACCCCAGGGTCTGTTGACTGTAAACGATGCAGGCCGGGCAAGGTTTGCCCGGCCTTTTTGTTAACGGTTTATTAACCTCTGATTGAGTGTTCGCCAGTGATTCCCGTTTGAAATCAATTGGTTCAGCGAATCAATTCAGTGCTTGAATGTACAAAACCGGTACATTGGCAGTTTTCTGCCATATTTTGCGGGTGCAATAAGTTCATGTAATCAGGCAGCTTTTTGTAAGCCCGCAAGCCGGGCTTGCAATAAACCGCAAAAATCCGCGACTTTCACTGCATTCGAATTGTGCGTACCTCGCGTTTGATTCTTCGCAGACGTTGAATTGAAAGGACTGTTCACATGAACAAGAATGACCTGATTGCAAAAGTGGCTGCGGAAGCAAAGCTCACCAAGGGCGAAGCTGGCGAAGCCGTTGAAGCCACACTGGCGAACATCCAGAAGGCCCTGATGCAGGGTGACGATGTCCGCCTGGTTGGCTTCGGCACCTTCTCCGTCAGCCAGCGCGCAGCCTCCACCGGCCGCGATCCGCGGACCGGCCGCTCCATCGACATCCCGGCTTCCAAGAACGCCAAGTTCAAGGCCGGCAAGGTTCTTAAGGAGGCTGTCAACGGCTAACCGGTCAATGTTCAGGCAGGGCTGAGAACGGCCCGGCTGGACTGATCTACATCCGGCCCCGCGTCCCCTTCAGAACAGGCGCGGGGCCGATCTGCATTCTGCAACTGGTGTGCAAAGACGCTTGCCCGGCGCGCCGCACAAGGTTAAACAACTCGCCACAAGCAGACAGTGGGCGGTTAGCTCAGTTGGTAGAGCATCTCGTTTACACCGAGAGGGTCGGCAGTTCGAGCCTGTCACCGCCCACCACTTTCCTGCAAGCCTAAGTCCCGGGGGGAGTGCAGGCGCCATGCTGACGCTGGACGAACTGAAGGCGCGAAGCGTCGAATATGCAGACATTCTCGTGGGCTGGGCCACCTCGCCGCAGTTCTACGCCCAGGTCGGGGCAATTGCGGTTGCCGTACTTGCTGCCCGCATTGGCGCTGCCCAGCTGCGCCGCCGCGTCGGCTTCCTGGCCGAGCCGGTTGCCGATGATCACAAGTTTGCCCGCTGGCTGCAATTCGCCTATTCGCTGCGCGATCTGCTGTTCCCGGTGCTGGCGGTTCTCGCGCTGGCCGTCGCCATAGAGATTGTCCAGGCCACCGTCGGAAGCGCCTGGCTTATCCGCATCGCCCAGTCGGTTGGCGTTATTGCCGTTCTTTACGCGGCGATCAACCGCTTCATCACCAATTCGCTGGTGCGCACGGCAGCGACCTACGTAGGCATTCCCATCGCCACCTTGCAGGTGTTCGGCTGGTGGGATGATACGGTCGCTTTCCTTGACGGCATCTCCCTGGAAGTCGGCAACATCCGGCTGTCGCTGTATTTCCTTGCCAAGGCGGCGGTGTTCGGCGGCCTGCTGTTCTGGCTTGGCCGCATCTCGGCCAGTGCCGGCCAGCGCGCCATCCGTAACCAGAAGGACCTCGACAAGGCGACCAAGGAACTGTTCGCCAAGCTGTTCGAGATCGTCCTGTTCATCGTCGTGTTCATCCTGCTGCTGCAGATACTCGGCCTCGACCTCACGGCGCTGACCGTTTTCGGCGGTGCGCTGGGCGTAGGGCTCGGCTTCGGTCTGCAGCAGATTGCTTCCAATTTCATCTCCGGCATCATCATCCTGCTGGAGCGCTCCATAGGCGTGGGCGACTACATCAAGCTTGAGGATGGCCGCGCCGGAATCCTCAAGGAACTCAACATGCGCTCCTCGACGCTGGAAACCTTCGACGGCAAGGAGATCATGGTGCCGAACGAGAAGTTCATCACCACCGCCTTCGAGAACTGGACCCGCGATGATCCACGCCAGCGCTACGAGGTTGACTTTACCGTCTCCTATGACAGTGACGTGGAAGAGGTGGCCCGGCTGGTGGGGGAGGCGGTGGCCGCTCACCCGGACGTGCTGAGCGAGCCGGAAATGCCGGACGTTGAACTGCGCGGCTTTGGCGACTCAGGCATCAACATGGCGGTCGAGTTCTGGTGCAAGGGGCTGGATGACGGCATGAACCGCTTTACCTCCGATATCCTGGCGGTCGTGTGGAAGACGCTGAAGGCCAACAACATCTCGATTCCGTTCCCGCAGCGCGAGGTACGGGTGCTGGGCGAGGGGCCACGGCTGAATATCCGGCGCAAGGACAGGGACGAATGACCCGCCGCCGAATCTCTTCCGGCTCCACCTTCGAGGAGCAGATCGGCTATTCCCGCGCCATCGTGGACGGCGACTGGATCTTCGTCTCCGGTACCACCGGCTACGACTACGCCACCATGACCATCGCCGCCGGCGTGGTGGAGCAGGCAGAGCAGTGCTGCTGCAACATTGCCGCTGCGCTCGAACAGGCCGGCAGCAGCATGGCCGACGTGGTCAGGGTGCATTACATCCTGCCGGATGCGGCCGACTTCGAGCCGTGCTGGCCGGTCCTGCGCAAGTGGTTTGGCGATGTGCGCCCGGCGGCCACCATGCTGTCATGCGGGCTGGCTGATCCCGCGATGAAGATCGAGATCGAAGTCACGGCCCGCAAGCAGGCCTGAAACCGGATGGAAGTTTTATGGCGGCAGGCCCGTCTCGCCGCTTGACTTGAACGGGCGAACTGATTAATCCACCCATCACCAACGCAGGCTGCCATGTCGAGGCCGCTTGCATACATCGCGCGGGTGTAGCTCAGTTGGTTAGAGTGCCGGCCTGTCACGCCGGAGGTCGCGGGTTCGAGCCCCGTCACTCGCGCCATTTTCTCTCCTGAAATTCACTGTTTCCGCCCAGTTATTCGGCCCGCTCATGGGCCATTCCAAAAGCGCCATAGACTTTCGTCTCTGCCATCTGCATCCACTGGGTAAAACGTCTTTCCAAGTGGTGCGCCAAGCGGGATTCAGGCTTGCAAGGCCTGTGTGGCTGCGTTACCACGCAAGCCAACGACAACTGTCGATTTGCGAGGAGATGCGGTTTTGCGCAACGTATCGCGGCCGCATCAGAAGAGACATGCCTGAGCTTCTCCAGGACTACCTGCCCATAGTCATATTCATGGGCATTTGCATCGGCCTCGGAATTGCACTGATGGCTTCGGCCTTCATCATTGCCATCCGCCGCCCTGACCCGGAAAAGATGTCCGCCTACGAGTGCGGCTTCGATGCGTTCGACGATGCGCGAATGAAGTTCGATGTCCGCTTCTACCTCGTGTCGATCCTGTTCATCATCTTCGACCTCGAAGTGGCGTTCCTGTTTCCCTGGGCGATCTCGCTGAAGGAAGTGGGCGTGTTCGGATTCTGGTCGATGATGATCTTCCTTGGCGTGCTGACCATCGGTTTCATCTACGAATGGCGCAAGGGGGCACTGGAATGGGATTGATCGACAAGAACGGCAACCCGTTGACGGCGGCAGCGGCTGCACCGGCAGTGCTGACGCCCGAGCAGCAGGCCTTCTATTCCTCGGTCAACGACGAGCTTGCCGACAAGGGCTTCCTGGTCACCACCAGCGATGACCTGATCAACTGGGCGCGCACCGGCTCGCTGATGTGGATGACCTTTGGTCTTGCCTGCTGTGCGGTCGAGATGATGCAGGCTTCCATGCCGCGCTACGATGTTGAGCGCTTCGGCTTTGCCCCGCGCGCCTCCCCGCGCCAGTCCGACGTGATGATCGTGGCCGGCACGCTGACCAACAAGATGGCGCCGGCCTTGCGCAAGGTCTACGACCAGATGCCGGAGCCGCGCTACGTCATCTCGATGGGTTCGTGCGCCAATGGCGGCGGCTACTACCACTATTCCTATTCGGTGGTGCGCGGCTGCGACCGCATCGTGCCGGTGGACATCTACATCCCCGGCTGCCCGCCAACCGCCGAGGCGCTGGTCTACGGCATCCTGCAACTGCAGAAGAAGATTCGCCGCACGGGCACCATCGAGCGCTGAGAGCGGGGCAGGGACGACATGGACGAGACACTGGTTGATCTGGGCGAGCATATCGCCGGCGAACTGGCTGAGTATGGCGTGGCAACATCCATCGCCCACGGCGAACTGACGGTTACGGTGGATGCCAGACACATCGTGCAGGTGCTGCGTTTCCTGCGTGATGATCCCAGCTGCCGGTTCGCCTGCTTCATCGACATTTGCGGCGTGGACTATCCGGCCCGCGAGATGCGTTTCGACGTGGTCTACCACCTGCTCAGCCCGTACCAGAACACCCGTGTCCGGGTGAAGGTCATGACCGACGAGGACACCCCGGTGCCAAGCACCGTCGACGTGTTTCCGGCGGCCAACTGGTTCGAGCGCGAGGCGTTCGACCTCTACGGCATCCTGTTCTCCGGCCACCCGGACCTGCGCCGCATCCTCACCGACTACGGCTTTGCCGGTCATCCGCTGCGCAAGGACTTCCCCGTCACCGGCCACGTAGAAGTGCGCTATGACGACGAGAAGAAGAAGGTGGTCTACGAACCGGTCAAGCTGGTGCAGGAATTCCGCACCTTCGATTACCTCAGCCCGTGGGAAGGCACCGACTACGTGCTTCCGGGCGACGAAAAGGCAAAATGAGCGAATGGGGAGTAGGGAGTAGCGAATAGGGAAATTCGATGGAGGTCAGCTCGTATCGTGATTTGAAAGTTTGGCAAGCCGCAATGGAGCTGGCTGTCGAGTGTCACCGGGCTACAGCATCATTTCCCAGGGAAGAAATATATGGACTAACCAGCCAGATCAGGCGTGCAGCAGGTTCGGTACCTGCAAACATCGCCGAAGGTCATGGCAGGGAGACTACCGGAGCTTTCGTGCAGTTTTGCAGAGTTGCACAGGGCTCGCTCAAGGAACTGGAAACCCATTTGATCCTCGCCGGGCGGTTGAGTTTTCTGGATGGGGCGAGGCAGGAACAGCTTTTGACCATGTCGGAAGCCACAGGAAAGATGATTAGAGCGATGATTCGTAGCTTGCAGCAGAGAATGGAGACGCAATGATGCGGACTGCTATTCGCTACTCGCCATTCGCTATTCGCAAGATTGCGGAGCAATCCCATGGCTGAGGCGCAGGTCAGAAACTTCAACATCAACTTCGGTCCGCAGCACCCTGCGGCGCACGGGGTGTTGCGCCTCGTGCTCGAGCTGGATGGCGAGGTGGTCGAGCGCGTCGACCCGCACATCGGCCTTTTGCATCGCGGCACCGAGAAACTGATCGAGCAGAAGACCTACCTGCAGGCGATTCCGTATTTCGACCGGCTCGATTATGTGGCGCCGATGAACCAGGAGCACGCCTTCGCGCTTGCCATCGAGAAGCTGCTGGGCGTCGCCGTGCCGCGCCGAGGCCAGCTTATCCGCGTGCTTTATTCCGAGATCGGGCGTCTGCTGTCGCATTTGCTCAACGTGACCACGCAGGCCATGGATGTGGGCGCTCTCACCCCGCCGCTGTGGGGCTTCGAGGAGCGCGAGAAGCTTATGGTGTTCTATGAGCGTGCATCGGGCAGCCGCATGCACGCGGCGTACGTGCGCCCCGGCGGTGTTCACCAGGACTTGCCGCAGAACCTGATCGACGACATCGAGCACTTCTGCGAAACGCATCCCAAGGTGCTGGACGACATCGAGGGCCTGCTCACCAACAACCGCATCTTCAAGCAGCGCAATGTCGATATCGGCGTGGTTGACCTTGATGAATGCTTTGCCTGGGGTTTCTCGGGCGTGATGGTTCGTGGCTCCGGCGCCGCCTGGGACTTGCGCAAGGCGCAACCCTACGAGTGCTACAGCGAACTCGACTTCGATATTCCCGTCGGCAAGAACGGTGACTGCTACGACCGTTATCTCATCCGCATGGAAGAGATGCGCCAGTCGGTGAAGATCATGCAGCAGTGCATCAAGCTGCTCAACGCGCCGGAGGGCAAGGGGCCGGTCTCGTCGGCTGATGGCAAGATCGTGCCGCCCAAGCGCAGCGAGATGAAGCGGTCGATGGAGGCGCTGATCCATCACTTCAAGCTGTACACCGAAGGTTACAAGGTGCCGGAAGGCGAAGTGTATGCCGCCGTGGAAGCGCCCAAGGGCGAGTTCGGCGTGTACCTTGTGTCGGACGGTACCAACAAGCCCTATCGCTGCAAGCTGCGCGCCCCGGGCTTTGCGCACCTGCAGGCGATGGATTTCATGTGCCGTGGCCACATGCTGGCCGACGTTTCCGCCGTACTCGGCTCTCTCGATATCGTGTTTGGTGAGGTGGACCGGTGAGTGTTCGCAGACTTGCAGATGAAAGCGTTCAGCCCGCATCGTTCGCGTTTACGCCCGCGAACCTGAAGTGGGCGAAGGAACAGCTGAAGAAGTATCCCAATGGCAAGCAGGCCAGTGCGGTGATCCCGGTGCTGTGGCGCGCCCAGGAACAGAACGACGGCTGGGTGTCGCGCGCAGCGATGGAGGAAGTCGGCAAGATGCTCGACATGCCGTTCATCCGTGTCTACGAGATCGCCACCTTCTACACCATGTTCCAGCTTGAACCGGTGGGCAAGAAGGCCCACGTGCAGGTGTGCGGAACCACGCCGTGCATGCTGCGCGGCTCGGAAGAGCTGATGAAGGTGTGCAGGCGCAAGATCGCCGAAAACCCGCATCAGCTGTCAGCCGATGGCGATTTCTCGTGGGAAGAGGTCGAGTGCCTCGGCGCCTGCGTCAACGCGCCGATGATTCAGATCTGGAAGGACACCTACGAGGACCTGACACCGGAAGCGCTGGAAGACCTGCTGGACAAGATCGCCAGGGGCCAGAAGGTCAAGCCGGGCCCGCAGATCGACCGTATCATGTCTGCCCCCGAAGGCGGGCCGACAACGCTGACCGGGGACGTCAACGCCAGGCCGTCGAAGAAGGCCGCTGCGAGCAAGCCTGCTGTAAAGGTGCCGCCGTCCAGGGCCGCCAAACCGAAGACCGCTGCGCCCGAGACCGCCAATGGCCTCAATTCGCCCAGCGAAAAGAAGGTCGCGGTGAAGAGCGCAACGAAGGTCGAGAAGAAGGCCGCACCGGCAAAGACGGCCACAAAGCCTGCTGGGCCGGAGCGCCTCGCCAGGCCGCAGGGCAAGGCCGACGACCTCAAGCTGATCTCCGGCGTGGGACCGAAGCTGGAAGGGACGCTGAACAGGCTTGGTTTCTGGCATTTCAGCCAGATCGCCAAATGGACGAAGAAGGACATCGCCATCGTTGACGATGAGCTGTCGTTCAAGGGCCGCATCGAGCGGGACGACTGGGTGAAGCAGGCCAAGGCCCTCGCGAAGGGCGGCGAAGCCGAATACGTCAAGGTGTTCGGCAAGAAGCCGAGATAAGGACGCTGAATGGTCAACGGGCAGCATATGGACACGAAAGTGCAGACCGGCGGAAAAGCCGGTATGAGCCTGTGCGCCCGGATGTCCATGGTCATGACGGCCGCTGCACTGGTTCTGCTCGGGTCGCTGTTCGCCATCACCGGCGACTGGTCGTATCTGAAGCTTGCCGGCGTGTTGGGCTTTCTGGCCCTGCTGATGATTGTTTTCAATCTGGTATTGCCCGCGCGCATCGGCGCTTGCGGGACTGACAAGACGGAGTGCGGCGATGCTCGCTGACAAGGACCGGATATTCACCAACCTGTACGGCCAACATGATGTTGGCCTGAAGGGCGCCATGAAGCGTGGCGCCTGGGACGGCACCAAGGCCATGCTTGCGCTGGGCCGCGATGGCGTCATCGACAAGGTCAAGGCCTCGGGCCTGCGCGGACGAGGGGGCGCAGGCTTCCCCACCGGCCTCAAGTGGTCGTTCATGCCCAAGCAGTCGGACGGGCGTCCGCACTATCTCGTCGTCAACGCCGACGAATCCGAGCCTGGCACCTGCAAGGACCGCGAGATCATGCGCCATGACCCGCACCTGCTGGTCGAGGGCTGCCTGCTCGCAGGCTTCGCCATGGGCGCCAACACCGGCTACATCTACGTGCGCGGCGAGTTCATCCGCGAGCGCGAGGCGCTGCAGCGCGCCATCGACGAGGCCTATGAGGCCAGGCTGATCGGCAAGAACAACAAGCATGGCTGGGACTTCGACCTCTATGTCCACCATGGTGCCGGCGCCTATATCTGCGGCGAGGAAACCGCGCTGCTGGAAAGCCTGGAGGGCAAGAAGGGCCAGCCACGCATGAAGCCGCCATTCCCGGCCAATGTGGGCCTGTATGGCGCGCCGACCACCGTCAACAACGTCGAATCGATTGCCGTCACCCCGACCATCCTGCGCCGCGGCCCGGAATGGTTCGCCGGCATCGGCCGCCCCAACAACGTCGGCACCAAGCTGTTCTGCATCTCCGGCCACGTCAACAAGCCGTGCACCGTGGAAGAGGCAATGGGCATCAGCTTCCGCGAGCTGATCGACCGCCATTGCGGCGGCATCCGTGGCGGCTGGGACAATCTCAAGGCCGTCATTCCCGGCGGGTCGTCGGTGCCGTGCGTACCGGCAGGGGACATCATGGACTGCCCGATGGACTTTGACAGCCTGCGAGCCCACAAGTCCGGCCTCGGCACGGCGGCGGTGATCGTCATGGACAAGTCCACCGACATGATCAAGGCGATTGCGCGACTGGCCTATTTCTACAAGCACGAATCCTGCGGCCAGTGCACGCCCTGCCGCGAAGGCACAGGCTGGATGTGGCGGGTGCTGACCCGCATGGTCGAGGGCCGCGCCGAGAAGCGCGAGATCGACATGCTGCTGGACGTGTCCTACCAGATCGAGGGCCACACCATTTGCGCGCTGGGCGATGCGGCGGCTTGGCCGGTACAGGGCCTGATCCGGCATTTCCGGCACGAGATTGAAGCCCGCATTGACGAGTTTTCTGCCCGGCCCGACCCGGAAGGCTCGGTCACGCGCGTGGCGGCGGAGTAGAGCGATATGCCAAAGGTCATAGTCGACGGTCACGAGATCGAGGTTGAGAACGGCACCACGCTGATCCAGGCGTGCGAGATGGCCGGTGCCGAGATTCCGCGTTTCTGCTATCACGAGCGGCTGTCGATTGCCGGCAACTGCCGCATGTGTCTTGTCGAGGTGAAGGGCGCGCCGAAGCCGCAAGCGTCGTGCGCCATGTCGGTCAACGACCTGCGTCCGGGACCCAATGGCGAACCGCCGGAAATCCGCACCAATTCGCCGCTGGTCAAGAAGGCCCGCGAAGGGGTTATGGAGTTCCTGCTGATCAACCACCCGCTGGATTGCCCTATCTGTGACCAGGGCGGTGAGTGCGACCTGCAGGACCAGGCCATGGCCTACGGCATCGACAAGAACCGCTTCGACGAGAACAAGCGGGCGGTCGAAGACAAGTATATCGGCCCGCTGGTCAAGACCACCATGACCCGCTGCATCCAGTGCACGCGCTGTGTGCGCTTCACTACTGAAGTGGCCGGCGTCGAGGAGCTGGGCGCCATCGGCCGTGGCGAGGACATGGAAATCACCACCTACCTCGAACAGGCGATGAGCTCCGAATTGCAAGGCAACGTCATCGACCTGTGCCCGGTGGGTGCTCTGACGTCGGCGCCATACGAGTTCAAGGCAAGGCCGTGGGAGCTGCGCAAGACCGAAACGGTCGATGTGATGGACGCGGTCGGCTCGGCCATCCGCGTGGACGCGCGCGGCCGCGAGGTAATGCGCGTGCTGCCGCGGCTCAACGAGGACGTCAACGAGGAGTGGATCTCCGACAAGACCCGCTTCATCTGGGATGGCCTGCGCTCGCAGCGCCTCGACAAGCCCTATATCCGCGAGAATGGCAAGCTGCGGGCCGCAAGCTGGGACGAGGCCTTCGCCCTGATCGTGTCGAAGCTGAAATCAGCCGGCCCGGACCGCACCGCAGCCCTTGTGGGCGACCTGAACGCAGTCGAAGAAGTGTTTGCCCTCAAGACCTTGATGGAAAAACTTGAGGTGAAGAACCTGGACTGCCGCGAACCGGGCAACCCGCTGGGCGAGGCAGGCGGGCGCGCCGGTTACCTCTTCAACTCCACCATCGCTGGAATCGAGCAGGCCGACGCCATCATGCTGATCGGCACTAATCCGCGCCTTGAGGCGCCGGTGCTGAACAGCCGTATCCGCAAGCGTTACCTGGCTGGCAGCGTCCATATCGGCGTGATCGGCGAACGCGCCGACCTGACCTACCCGTACACCTATCTCGGCGACGGCCCGGCTGCGCTGGAAGAACTGGCCCGCCACAAGTCGTCCAAGGCCCAGCGCCCGATGTTCATCATTGGCCAGGGCGCGCTGTCCCGGCCTGACGGCAAGGCGGTGCTCGCTGCGGCAATGAAGGCCGCGCAGGCCATCGGCGTCATCAAGGACGGCTGGAACGGCTTCAACGTGCTGCATACGGCGGCAGGCCGCGCTGGCGCGCTGGACGTCTGCGCACTGCCCACCTTGCCCGGCGGCAAGGACACCGCGGCGATCCTGAAAGGCGCCAAGGCCGGCGAGATCGGCGTGGTCTACCTGCTCGGGGCAGACGAGATCGACATGGCCTCGCTGGGCAATGCCTTCGTGATCTACCAGGGCAGCCACGGCGATGCCGGCGCCCACCGCGCCGATGTCATCCTGCCGGGCGCCACCTACACCGAAAAGTCGGCGACCTGGGTCAATACCGAGGGCCGTCCGCAAATGGCGCGCCGCGCCAACTTCCCGCCGGGCGACGCCCGCGAGGACTGGGCCATCATCCGCGCGCTGGCCGGCAAGCTGGACGTCAATCTCGGCTTCGACAATCTCGATCACCTGCGCGCCGCGATGTACAAGGCAGCACCTCACCTGGCCCGGCTGGACACGGTGGTGGAGGCTGATGCCTCGCTTCTCGCTGACCTCGCCAGTGCAGGCGGAAGAATGACGTCGAAGCCGTTCGCCAGCCCGGTGAAGGATTTCTACCTGACCAACCCGATCGCGCGGGCGTCGAGGATCATGGCCGAGTGTTCGGCCATGCGGCTCAACCAGCACAAGCAGGCGGCGGAGTAGGGGGCAATGAGCATGTCACACCATATTCATGCCTCCCTCGGACGTGATCCGGGGAAAACGATGATTTGCGAGAGCGGGGCGGGCAGATGAACGAACTACTCATGACCGTCGGGTTCATCGTGCTGCAGTCGCTGGCGCTGCTGGTATCGGTGCTCGTTATCGTCGCCTACCTGGTTTACGCCGACCGCAAGATCTGGGCGGCGGTGCAGATGCGCCGTGGTCCCAACGTGGTCGGCCCCTGGGGCCTGTTCCAGTCGTTCGCGGACATGCTGAAGTTCGTGTTCAAGGAAGTCGTCATTCCCGACGGTGCCAACAAGGGCGTGTTCCTGATCGCGCCGCTGGTGACTTGTATCCTCGCGCTGTCGGCGTGGGTGGTGGTGCCGGTGGACGCAGGCTGGGTGGTGGCCGACATCAATGTCGGCATCCTGTTCCTGTTCGCCATCTCGTCGCTCGGCGTCTACGGCGTCATCATGGGTGGCTGGGCGTCTAACTCCAAGTACCCGTTCCTCGGCGCGCTGCGCTCGGCCGCGCAGATGGTCTCCTACGAAGTGTCCATCGGCTTCGTCATCGTCACCGTGCTGATCTGCGCCGGCACGCTCAACCTCACCGGCATCGTGGAAAGCCAGTCCACCGGCATCGGCACGTGGCTGGGCCTTCCCGGCTCGTTCCTCGACTGGTACTGGCTGCCGCTGCTGCCGATGTTCGTGGTGTTCTTCATTTCCGCACTGGCGGAAACCAACCGCCCGCCGTTCGATCTGCCGGAAGCGGAATCGGAACTCGTCGCCGGCTTCATGGTGGAATACTCGTCCACGCCCTACATGCTGTTCATGCTGGGTGAGTACGTGTCGATCACCCTGATGTGCGCGTTGACGACCATCCTGTTCCTCGGGGGCTGGCTGCCACCGTTCGATTTCGCACCGTTCACCTGGGTGCCGGGCGTCATCTGGTTCATGGCCAAGACGTTCCTGGTGTTCTTCATGTTCGCCATGGTGAAGGCGTTCGTGCCGCGCTACCGCTACGACCAGTTGATGCGGCTGGGCTGGAAGGTGTTTCTGCCGATTTCGCTGTTCTGGGTGGCGCTGACGGCGGGCGTCGTGACCGCTTTCGGCCTGGCGCCGTGAACAATGGGAGCATAGTGACATGAACCTTGCACAAGCTGCCAAGTCGCTCTTCCTGAAGGAGTTCATCGACGCCTTCTTCATGTCGATGCGCTACTTCTTTGCGCCGAAGGCAACCATCAATTACCCGTTCGAGAAGGGCCCGGTCAGCCCGCGCTTCCGGGGCGAACACGCGCTGCGCCGCTATCCGAACGGCGAAGAACGCTGCATCGCCTGCAAGCTGTGCGAGGCGATTTGCCCGGCCCAGGCCATCACCATCGAGGCAGGCCCCCGGCGCAATGATGGAACCCGGCGCACCACCCGCTACGACATCGACATGGTGAAGTGCATCTATTGCGGCTTCTGCCAGGAGGCCTGCCCGGTGGACGCCATCGTGGAAGGGCCGAACTTCGAATTTGCCACTGAGACCCGCGAGGAGTTGCTGTTCAACAAGGACAAGCTGCTGGCCAACGGCGACCGGTGGGAGAGGGAAATCGCGGCGAGCATCGCCATGGACGCGCCGTACCGCTGACAAGCGGGGCATGCATGGCGCACAGAGGGACTTGAGGGGCCGCCTTCCGGCTCCGGAAGAGCACAGGGGTTGAAGCAATGGCAGTATCTGCCGCGTTCTTTTATCTGTTCTCCGCCGTCGCGGTTGCGTCGGCGGTGATGGTGATTGCCTCGCGCAATCCCGTGCACTCGGTGCTGTTCCTGATCCTCACCTTCTTCAACGCCGCCGGCCTGTTCATCCTGCTGGGCGCCGAGTTCCTGGCGATGATCCTGGTGGTCGTCTATGTGGGCGCGGTGGCGGTGCTGTTCCTGTTCGTGGTGATGATGCTCGACGTGGACTTCGCCGAACTGCGCGCCGGTATCCTGCAATATGCTCCGTTCGGCATGGTCGTGGGGCTGATCCTGTTCACCGAACTGGCGCTGGTGCTGGGCGTCTGGGCGTTCGCGCCAGACGTGGGGCAGGCGCTGGCCGCGCCCGCGCCGGCAGCCGGCGGCCTCACCAATACCGAGGCGCTGGGACAGATCCTGTACACCCGCTACATCTACTTCTTCCAGATGGCGGGCCTTGTCCTGCTCGTTGCCATGATCGGCGCCATCGTGCTGACGCTGCGCCACAAGGAAGGCGTCAAGCGCCAGAACATCGCCGAACAGAACGCCCGCACCCCGGCAACCGCCGTTGAAGTGCGCAAGGTCAAGCCGGGGCAGGGGATCTGATCATGATGACCATCGGAATTGGACACTACCTCACCGTCGCCGCGATCCTGTTCACCATCGGCATCTTCGGCATTTTCCTCAACCGCAAGAACGTCATCATCATCCTGATGTCGATCGAGCTGATGCTGCTGGCCGTCAATATCAACCTGGTGGCGTTCTCGTCGTTCCTTGGCGACCTCGTCGGCCAGGTCTACGCGCTGCTGGTGCTGACCGTGGCAGCCGGCGAAGCGGCCATCGGGCTTGCCATCCTGGTGACCTACTTCCGCAACCGCGGCACCATCGCGGTTGAAGACATCAACATGATGAAGGGCTGATCGGACCTGCATTCGCCATGAACACCATCTTCCTTCTCATCGTTTTCCTGCCGCTGCTGGGCGCCATCATTGCCGGCGTGTTCGGCACCGCGCTGCTCAAGGGCACGCAGGATCACGCCGCCCACGCCCACCACGACGACGATCACCACCATGATCACGGGCCGTCCTGGCCGATGTACCTGACCACCATCCTGCTGATGATCTCGGCCGGCCTGTCGTGGATCGCCTTCTTTGATGTCGCCATCAACGAGCAGACCTACAAGGTGCACGTGCTCGACTTCATCCGCTCCGGCGGCATGGCGGCGGACTGGGCGTTGCGCATCGACACGCTGACCGCAGTCATGCTGGTCGTGGTGAACACCGTCTCGGCGCTGGTGCACCTGTATTCGCTCGGTTACATGAGCCACGATCCGCATCCGCAGCGCTTCTTCAGCTACCTGTCGCTGTTCACCTTCGCCATGCTGATGCTGGTGACCTCCGACAACCTGGTGCAGATGTTCTTCGGCTGGGAAGGGGTGGGCCTTGCCTCCTACCTGCTGATCGGCTTCTGGTACAAGAAGCCCTCCGCCAACGCCGCCGCCATCAAGGCGTTCGTGGTCAACCGCGTCGGCGACTTCGGCTTCGCCCTCGGCATCTTCGCCACCTTCATGATCTTCGGTTCCATCGAGTTCGACACCATTTTTGCCGCCGCCCCCGAACAGGCCGGCAAGACCATGACCTTCCTGAGCTGGGAATTGGACGTGATGACCGTGATCTGCCTGCTGCTGTTCATGGGCGCGATGGGCAAGTCGGCGCAGTTCCTGCTGCACACCTGGTTGCCGGACGCCATGGAAGGCCCCACGCCCGTATCGGCGCTCATTCACGCCGCCACCATGGTGACCGCCGGCGTGTTCCTGGTGGCGCGCATGTCGCCATTCTTCGAGGTTTCGCCCACCGCGCTGATGGTAGTGACGGTGATCGGCGCCATCACGGCGTTCTTCGCCGCAACCGTCGGTCTGGTGCAGAACGACATCAAGCGCGTCATCGCCTACTCGACCTGTTCGCAGCTTGGCTACATGTTCGTGGCGCTTGGCGTCGGCGCTTATGGCGTGGCGATCTTTCACCTGTTCACCCACGCCTTCTTCAAGGCGCTGCTGTTCCTAGGCTCAGGCTCGGTCATCCACGCCATGTCCGACGAACAGGACATGCGCAACATGGGCGGGCTCGCCCCGCACCTGAAGGTGACATGGGTGATGATGCTGATCGGCACGCTGGCGCTGACCGGCTTCCCGCTGACCGCCGGCTACTTCTCCAAGGACGCCATCATCGAAGGCGCCTTCGCGGCCGATGGCGGCGCGGCAACCTTCGCCTTCTGGCTGCTGGTGATCTCGGCCTGCTTCACCTCGTTCTACTCGTGGCGGCTTATGTTCATGACCTTCCACGGCAAGGCCCGCGCCAGCCGTGACGTGATGAACCACGTCCACGAAAGCCCGCAGGTGTTGCTGATTCCGCTCTATCTGCTTGCAGCGGGCGCATTGCTGGCGGGTCTCGCGTTCAAGACCTACTTCATCGGCCATGACGAGGCGCTGTTCTGGGGTACCGCGCTGTATCGCGCGCCGGAGAACAACATCGTCGAGGCATTGCACAATGTGCCGGCCTGGGTGGTCTGGTCGCCGTTCGTGGCAATGGTCATCGGCTTTGCGGTGTCCTGGCTGTTCTACATCCGCAGGCCGGAACTGCCGGGCCAGCTCGCAGCCGCGCACCAGCCGGTCTACCAGTTCCTGCTCAACAAGTGGTACTTCGACGAGCTGTACGACCTGATCTTCGTTCGTCCCGCCAAATGGCTCGGCCGCTTCTTCTGGAAACAGGGCGACGGCTGGCTGATCGACGGGTTCGGGCCTGACGGCATCTCCGCCCGCGTTCTCGACACCACCAACCGCATCGTGAAGCTGCAGTCCGGCTTCGTCTATCACTACGCCTTCGCCATGCTGATCGGGGTCGTGTTCCTGATCACCTGGTACATGTTCGCAGGAGCGCACTGATGTCCGGCTGGTACATTCTTTCCACGCTCACCTTCCTGCCGCTCGTAGGTGCGCTTTTCATCCTGGCGATCCGTGGCGACGATGACGTTGCCCGGCGCAACATCCGCGCCACTGCCCTGTCGGTGACGGTGATCAACTTCTTGCTGTCGCTGCTCGCCTGGTCCAGCTTCGACCCCAGCCAGCCCGGCTTCCAGCTTGAGGACAAGGTGGTCTGGCTCGGCGGGCTGATGACCTACCACATGGGCGTCGACGGCATCTCCATGCCGTTCGTCATGCTGACCGCGGCCATCATGCCGCTGTGCATCATCGCCAGCTGGAGCATCACCAAGCGCGTCAAGGAATACATGATCGCCTTCCTGGTGCTGGAAACGCTGATGATCGGCGTGTTCTGCGCCCTCGACCTGGTGCTGTTCTACCTGTTCTTCGAAGGCGGCCTGATCCCGATGTTCCTGATCATCGGCATCTGGGGCGGAGCGCGGCGCAACTACGCAGCCTTCAAGTTCTTCCTCTACACCCTGGCAGGTTCGGTGCTGATGCTGCTGGCCATAATGGCCATGTACGCCCACACCGGCACCACCGACATTGCCGAGATACTTTCTTCGAAGAACTTCCCGGCATCCATGCAGACATGGCTGTGGCTGGCCTTTTTCGCTTCTTTCGCGGTGAAGATGCCGATGTGGCCGGTGCACACCTGGCTGCCCGACGCCCACGTGGAAGCGCCTACGGCAGGCTCTGTGGTGCTGGCGGCGATCCTGCTGAAGATGGGCGGCTACGGCTTCCTGCGCTTCTCGCTGCCGATGTTCCCGGTGGCCTCGGAGATGTTCGCGCCGATGATGTTCGTGCTGTCGGTCGTCGCCATCGTCTACACCTCGCTGGTGGCGCTGATGCAGGAGGACATGAAGAAGCTGATTGCCTATTCCTCCGTTGCCCACATGGGCTTCGTGACCATGGGCATCTTCTCGCTCAACAAGCAGGGCATCGACGGCGCCATGTTCCAGATGATCAGCCACGGCTTCATCTCGGGCGCGCTGTTCCTCTGCGTCGGCGTGGTCTATGACCGCATTCACACCCGCGACATCGCGGCTTACGGCGGGCTGGTCAACCGGATGCCGGCCTATGCCGCCATCTTCCTGCTGTTCACCATGGCTAATGTCGGGCTGCCCGGCACCTCCGGCTTCGTCGGCGAGTTCCTGACGCTGGCCGGCGCCTTCAAGGCCAACACCTGGGTGGCCTTCTTCGCCACCACCGGCGTCATCCTGTCGGCGGGCTACGCCTTGTGGCTCTACCGGCGCGTGGTGTTCGGAGTGCTGCAGAAGGACAGCCTGAAGGCGATCAGGGACATCACGCCCCGCGAGGCGGCGACGCTGGTTCCGCTGGCCATAGCGACGCTCTATTTCGGGGTCTACCCGGTGCCGATCATGAATGCCGTATCGGCCTCGGTCGACAACCTGATCGGCCAGGTGCAGACAGGCATTGCCGCCCACGAGGCAGCCATCAAGGCCGCCATGGTCACGCTGGGCAATTAACGGATCTGAAGGTCAGGACTTGAAGCGATGAGCAACATTCTCGCAATTGCAGACGCCGCCGCCGCGCTGCCGGAAATCTTCCTGGCCGTGGCAGCCATGGCGTTGCTGATGCTCGGCGTCGCGTCCGACAAGAACCGCACCGAACTGGTGAACACGCTGTCGCTGGGCGCCCTGGCGGTGACCGCGGCGCTGGTGATCTTCACGTCCGATGGCGGCGTGGCGCGCGCCTTCCATGACAGCTTTATCGTGGACGGGTTCGCCCGCTTCATGAAGATGCTGGTGCTGTTCGGCTCTGCCGTGGCCATCATCCTGTCGTCGAACTTCCTCAAGGTGGAGCGGCTCGACAAGTTCGAATACCCGGTGCTGGTGCTGCTGGCCACCGTGGGCATGCTCACCATGATCTCGGCCAATGACCTGATCGCGCTCTACATGGGCCTCGAACTGCAGTCGCTGTCGCTGTACGTCATCGCCGCCTTCAACCGCGACAGTGCGCGCTCGTCGGAAGCCGGGTTGAAGTACTTCGTGCTGGGTGCCTTGTCGTCCGGCATGCTGCTCTATGGCGCCTCGCTGATCTACGGTTTCACCGGGTCGGTCGCCTATGCCGATATCGCCGCTGCTGCCACCACTGGCGAGGTTGGCCTCGGCCTGCTGTTTGGCCTGGTCTTCCTGGTTGCCGGTCTCGCCTTCAAGATTTCCGCCGTGCCGTTCCACATGTGGACGCCCGACGTCTACGAAGGCTCGCCCACGCCCGTTACCGCATTCTTCGCAGCCGCCCCCAAGGTGGCGGCCATGGCAGTGTTCGTGCGCGCCATGCACGACGGCTTCGGCGGCGCCGTGGCCGAGTGGCAGCAGATCATCGTGTTCATCTCCATCGCCTCGATGGTACTGGGCGCATTCGCGGCCATCGGCCAGGACAACATCAAGCGACTGCTGGCCTACTCGTCCATCGGTCATATGGGTTATGCGCTGGTGGGCCTCGCCGCTGGCACGCAGAGCGGCGTCCGTGGCGTCGCCATCTACATGGCCATTTACATGGTGATGACGCTGGGGGCATTCGCCTGCGTCATCTACATGCGCCGTCGCGGCACGGCGGTGGAGCGCATTTCCGACCTCGCAGGCCTTGCGCGCAACGATCCGATGATGGCTTTCGTGCTGGCCATGCTGATGTTCTCTCTGGCCGGCATTCCGCCGCTGGCCGGTTTTTTCGGCAAGTACTTCGTGTTCCTCGCCGCCATCGAGGCCAACATGTACACCCTGGCCGTGATCGGCGTGCTGGCCTCGGTCGTGTCGGCCTTCTATTACCTGCGCATCGTCAAGGTAATGTATTTCGACGAACCGGTGGACGAGTTCGACGCTGCACCGTTTGAAATCCGCGTTATCGCCATTGCGGCAGGCCTGCTGGCGATCGGCATGGTGCTGGTGCTCGAACAGCTCAATATCGCGGCCAACGCGGCTGCTGCATCGCTGTTCCTGTGAGCAACGCGGCCGGCGCCATGCCGGACATCATCTGGCTGGAAAGTACCGGCTCCACCAATGCCGAAGCGCAAGCGCTGCATTCGCAAGGACGCCGCTCACCAGTTTGGGTGGCGGCGGGCGAGCAGACGGCGGGCCGTGGCCGGCAGGGCCGGGACTGGGTGTCGAAGCCTGGCAACCTTTACGCCAGCCTGCTGTGGCCTGTGCCCGATGTGCCGCTGGACCGGCTGTCCAGCCTGTCGCTGGTGGCGGGGCTTGCCGTAGCCGATGCCTTCGTGGCGGCCGGACCCAATGCGGCCGTAGAGCTCAAGTGGCCCAATGACGTGCTGATCGGTGGATGCAAGGCTGCCGGAATCCTCGTCGAAACCACCGGGCAGGGCGAAGGGCTGGCCGCCATCATCGGCTGTGGCCTCAACCTGGCCCACCATCCGGAAGGAACGCGCTGGCCCGCCACCCATCTGGCCGCACACCGCCGCCCCGTTGATCCGCGTGACATGCTGAGCCTGCTTGCCGCGTCCATGGAGGTGCGGCTTGAACAGTGGGACGCGGGCAGGGGCATGGCGGCGGCGCTTGCCGGCTGGCAGTCCCGCGCCATGGGGCTTGGTACGCGCATCCGCCTGCCTGATGGCGGGACCGGCCGGTTTTGCGGCCTTGCAGGCTCCGGCGCGCTGGAAATGGAACGCGACGACGGCTCATTGGTTGTCCACCATGCCGGCGATGTGGAGTGGCTGGATGCACGACCTCAGGAGGGGCATTGATGGCGCGGCGCAGCAAGGCTGACAGCGATCTCGTGCTGATGCCGCTTGGCGGCATGGGCGAGATCGGCATGAACGCCTACGCCTACGGGCTTGGTCCGGAAAACCACCGCAAGTGGATCCTGGTGGACTGTGGCGTCAAGTTCGGCGACGAACTGGATCCTGGCATCGACGTGATCCTGCCCGATGCAAGCTACCTGGAGAGCGAGAAGCGCAACCTGCTGGCGCTGTTCCTGACTCATGCCCACGAAGACCACCTTGGCGCGGTGCCCTGGCTTTGGCCGCGCCTGCGCTGCCCGGTCTATTGCACGCCGTTCGCCGCCGAACTGCTCAAGCGCAAGCTCAACGAGGCAGGCCTGCTGGGCGAGGTGCCATTGCGGGTGGTGCCGCTTGGCGGGCGCGAGAAGGTGGGAGATTTCGATGTTGAGTACATCGCCATGACCCACTCCATCCCCGAGCCTGCGGCGCTGGCCATCCGCACGCCGGTGGGCCTTGCGGTGCACTCGGGCGACTGGAAGATGGACCCCACGCCGACGATCCCGCCGCTGATGGACATCGACCGGCTCAAGCAGATCGGCGATGAAGGTGTCGATGCGCTCATCTGCGACTCCACGAACGTGCTGCGCGAGGGGCACTCGCCATCCGAAAGCGATGTGGCGGCCAACCTCGCCCGGATCATCGGCGAGGCGACGGGCCGTGTCGCCGTGACCACCTTCGCCAGTCACGTCGGCCGCATCACCTCGGTGGCCCAGGCTGCCCGAGCCAATGGCCGCGAGGTGGTGATCGCCGGACGCGCCATGCAGAACACCATTGCAGCTGCCATGGAGGTTGGCCTGCTCAGGGAGGGCCGCGCCTTTCGCGACCAGACCGAGTATGGCTATCTGCCGCCGGACAAGGTGGTGCTGCTGTGCACCGGCAGCCAGGGCGAGCCGCGCGCCGCCATGGCCCGCATTGCCGCCGACAATCATCCCGACATCACGCTTGACCCCGGAGACACGGTGATCTTCTCGTCGAAGACCATTCCCGGCAACGAGAAGTCCGTTGGCAACCTGCTCAACCTGCTGGCCGGGCAGGGGGTCGATGTCATCACCTCTGACGACGCCATGGTTCACACTTCCGGCCACCCGCGCCAGGAAGAGCTGCGCCAGCTCTATGGCTGGCTCCGGCCGAAGCTGCTTGTGCCGATGCACGGCGAGATGCGCCACCTGAAGCGCCAGATCGAGTTTGCCAGGGGTTGCGGCATTCCCGCCACCGCGCAGGTCATGGGCGGCGAGGTGCTTCGACTGAGCCCTGGCCCTGCCGAAATCATCGATGAAGTGCCCGGCGGCAGGCTGCACGTGGACGGGCGGCTGATCGTGCCCAGCATCGACGGCCCCGCCCGCAAGCGGCGCAAGCTGTCCTTCGTCGGCGTGGTTGCCGTTTCGCTGGTCATCGACGGCGCCGGCAAGCTTGCTGACGATCCGCAGGCCGTGCTGGATGGTCTGCCCGAGGATACCGGTTCCGGCTACGAGTTTCACGAACTGGTGCTGGATGTGACC
>JAZBOA010000056.1:0-30901 GCA_036350935.1 Anderseniella sp.
CCCACCTTGCCAACCCTCGCTGGCTTGTGTCATCTTTCTGCGCATCATGTTCTTCAGGATTGGAAAGACCGGCTGTCTGAGCCTGCGCGACCAGCGTGTGAACCACGACGAGGTGCTGCTCAACTGCGCCCGCATCGGCTTCAACCCCTGAGTTCTCCATGATCGCCTGAGCGGGCTTGCGCATCTGTTTGCACAGGCTCTTTTCCCGGATCATTTTTGGAGAACACCCATGAACAAGAACCTGAACATCGAGGAACTGGTCGCTGCCGATACCGCGCACCATTTCCACCCCTTCACTGACCACAAGTCGTTCCACGCCGGCGGCGGCGCCCGCGTCATCACCCACGCCAAGGGCGTCTACATCTGGGACGGCAAGGGCAACAAGATGCTCGACGCCATGGCTGGCCTGTGGTGCGTCAACATCGGCTATGGCCGCAAGGAACTGGCCGAGGCGGCGTATCAGCAGATGCTCGATCTGCCGTTCTACAACACCTTCTTCAAGACCACGACGGTGCCGGCCACGCTGCTGGCGGAGAAGGTGGCAAGCCTGCTGCCGGAGCGCTTCAACCAGATCTTCTTCGTCAATTCCGGCTCCGAAGCCAACGACACCATGGTGCGTTTCATGCGCCGTTACTGGGAGGTCAAGGACCAGCCGGAACGCATGCACTTCATTGCCCGCCGCCGCGCCTACCATGGCTCCACCTGCATTTCCGCTTCGCTCGGCGGCATGTCGGCCATGCACGCGCAAGGCGGGCTGCCGCTGCCCGGCTTCCACCATGTGCTGGAGCCCGACTGGTTCCAGCATGGCGGCGAGATGAGCCCGGAAGAGTTCGGTCTCAAGGCGGCGAAGGAAGTTGAGGACAAGATACTCGAACTGGGCGCGGACAAGGTTGCAGCCTTCGTCGGCGAGCCGATCCAGGGTGCGGGCGGCGTCATCGTGCCGCCGTCCACCTACTGGCCGGAAATCCAGAGGATCTGCGGCAAGTACGGCATCCCCATTGTTGCCGATGAAGTGATCTGTGGCTTCGGCCGCACCGGCAACTGGTTCGGCCACCAGACCATGGGCTTCGAGCCCGACGTCGTGATCATGGCCAAGGGCCTGTCCTCCGGCTACCAGCCCATCGGCGCGGTCGCCATCTCCGACAGGCTGATCGGCGAGTTCTTCGAAAAGGGCGGGGAGTTCTTCCACGGCTATACCTATTCCGGTCACCCGGTGGCCTGTGCGGTGGCGCTGGAGAACCTGCGCATCATCGAGGACGAGGGCATGGTCGCCAACGCCGCGCGCATGGAAGCGGTGGTGAAGGACAAGATCGGCGCGCTGGCCGATCACCCGATCGTCGGCGAGGTGCGCGTCAAGGGTCTCATCGGCGCCATCGAACTTGTCAGGAACAAGAAGACCCGCGCCCGCTTTGACGACTGGGGCAGGGTGGGCGGCATCTGCCGCGACCATTGCTTCGCCAACAATCTTGTCATGCGCGCCTGCTGGGACACCATGGTGTTTTCACCGCCCCTGTGCATCACCGAGGCTGAGGTGGACGAGTGGGCGAAGCTTGCCCGTGTGGCGCTCGACAAGACCTGGGAAGTCGTGAAACACGAAGCCGATTGACGCGTCTTGTCGTTGAAATCAGCCGTTGAATCCGGCTTCATTGTGTTTAACACTTGTAACAGTTTCCGGTCGCCGATACCCATTGCCGAATCCGGTCCGGCGGCCGGGAAATCAGGAAAACAGGGAGTAACTTGAATGACTTACAAACCGCGTTTCATGACGTCCCGCCGTTCGGTCCTCAAGGGCACCGGCGCCGCCTTCATCGGCCTCACTTTCATGCCCTATAAGTCCATGGCCGAGGAAGAAAAGAAGCTCAACTTCTACAACTGGGACACCTATATCGGCGAGACCACCCTGGCCGACTTCAACTCGGCCACCGGCATCGAGGTCAAGATGGACCTTTACGCCGACAACGCCGAGCTGTTCGCCAAGCTGAAGGAAGGCAACCCCGGCTACGACGTCATCGTGCCGACCAACGACTATGTCGAGCGCATGATCGCCGCCGGCATGCTCGAAGAGCTGGATCACTCCAAGATCCCGAACATGGCCAACATTGCCGACGCATTCAAGGACGCCGCGTTCGACCCCGGCCGCAAGCATTCGCTCCCCTACATGTGGGGCACGCTGGGCCACGGCTACCGCAAGTCGAAGGTCGAGAATGCCGGCAGCTGGAAAGCATCGCTCGAAGGCGAAGCCCACTCCGGCCGCATTGCCCTGCTGGGCGACGGCGAAAGCGTCATCGGCATCGCGCTGAAGTATCTCGGCCATTCGTTCAACTCGGTCGACCCGGCCCACATGAAGGCCGCCGAGGAACTGCTCATTGCCGGCAAGAAGCACATCAAGACTTTTGCCGACGACAATGGCCAGGACCTGCTCGCCTCCGGCGAAGTGGACCTCACCATGGAGTGGAACGGCGACATCATCCAGGTGATGGCGGAAGACGAAGACCTCAGCTACGTGGTGCCCGCCGAGGGTTCGTTGCTGTGGCAGGACTGCGTGTGCATTCCGAAAGGCGCTCCGCACCCCCAGAACGCCCATGCCTTCCTCAACTACATCCTGGATGCGGATGCCGGAGCGCACATTGCCGACACCATCCAGTACGCCACGGCCAACGCCGCCGCCAAGGCCAAGATGAGCGAAGAGTACACCGGCAACCCCGGCATCTTCCCGACCGACGAAGTGATCGCCAAGTGCGAGCCTTCGCTGTACTCGGAAGAGAAAACCAAGCTGCGTAGCGAATCCTGGACCCGCATCCAGGCCGCATAAGGGCTGCATCTTACACGAACAGGCTGGCCGGACTGATGGGAGTCCGGCCACGCCTATAGCGGGCGGGCGCACATCTTGGAAAGCTGGAAAGAGAACAGGATCGTCTTCTGGGTCACCGCCTTGCCGGGCGTGTTCTGGCTCGCCGTGTTCTTCCTGATTCCCCTCGGCCTCATCTGGGCAATGTCCTTCGGGGAAAAGACCTCCATCCTCGACGTCGAGATCACCGGCACGCTCGCCAACTACGTGCGGGCCTTCGAGGCGGTCTATCTGAAGATCATCTGGAAATCGATCTGGATCAGCGCCCTTTCCTGCGCGCTGTGCCTGGCGATTGCCTACCCCATCGCTTTCGGCATCTGCTTCTCGCCGCCCAACTGGCGGCCGCTGTTGCTGCTGCTGATCATCCTGCCGTTCTGGATAAACCTGCTGATCCGCACCTATGCGCTGATCGCCGTGTTCCGGACGCGCGGCACGCTGAACTTCTTCCTTGAGTGGTTGTGGAACCTCGCCTTCATGGACAAGCTGATCGGTCCCTACCAGCCGCTCGAGCTGCTGTACAATAATGGCGCGGTCATCGTGGGCATGGTTTACGTCTTCATGCCGTTCATGGTGTTGCCGCTGTACGCCACCATCGAGCGCCTCGACCGCTCCTATCTTGAAGCAAGCCTCGACCTTGGCGCCAGCCAGTGGACCACCTTCTGGAAGGTCACCGTACCGCTGACCATGCCAGGCATCGTGTCCGGCATCATCCTGGTGTTCATCCCCATGCTCGGCATGTTCCTGGTGCCGGACCTGCTCGGCGGCACCAACGCCATCATGATCGGCAACGTCATCACCGACCAGTTCAAGGCAGCCAATGACTGGCCGTTTGGCGCCGCGCTGTCGTTCCTGCTGATGTACGTGACGTTCCTGGCGCTGGCGCTGCGCGCCTTCATCGGCTCCCGCTCCAGGGGCAGGGTGGGGGTCTGAGGCGATGGCAAGACGCAACACGTCGCGCGGACCGCTGGATTACGGCAAGTCGCCCTGGCTGATCGGCTTCGGCATTCTGGTTTTCGTGCTGCTCTACGCGCCGATCGTTCAGCTCATTGCCTTCAGTTTCAACGACTCGAGGCGCAACATTGTTTGGCAGGGCTTCACCACCAAGTACTACAAGGTTGCGTGGGAAAACGTTGCGCTGGTCGAGGCGTTCACCAACTCCATCGCCATTGCGGTCATGTGCACCATCTTCGCCACGATCATCGGGACGGCGACCGCCTTGTGGCTGTGGCGCTTTCGCTTTCCGTTCAAGGCGGCTGCGGAAGGCGTCATGGCCTTGCCGATCGTTATTCCTGAAATCTGCATGGGCATTGCCGTTCTTGTGATGTATTCGCGCGTTGGCGGATGGATGAGGACGTTCGAAAGTGGTCCGATTCACTGGTGGAACGAACTGTTCTCCATCTGGCCCTTGAACCTGGCGGCAATCACGGCGGCGCACATTGCGTTTGCCTTTCCGTTCGTGGCGGTGGTCGTGCGCGCCCGCCTGGCCGGTTTCAACCGCGAACTTGAAGAAGCCTCCAAGGATCTCGGCGCCAGCGAATGGCAGACCTTCGTCAACGTGGTGCTGCCCTTTATGAAACCCGGCATCATCGCCGGCGCGTTGCTGGCCTTCACCCTGTCACTCGACGACTTCGTCATCACCTTCTTCACCGCAGGGCCTGAGACCAACACCTTCCCGGTCAAGGTCTACTCGCTGGTGCGCCGCGGCGTGTCGCCTGACATTAACGCCGCCTCCACCGTGCTTATCGTCATCACCCTCGTGGCCACCGTCATCGCCATGCGCCTCCAGCAGCAACCCGACAAGTCGAAAGGCTAGGGACGTTTTCATGCAGCCGATCGTTTCCATCCAGAACGTCACCAAGCGCTATCCCGGCGTGATCGCCGTCGACAACGTATCGTTCGACATCATGCCCAACGAGTTCTTTGCGCTGCTGGGGCCGTCGGGCTGTGGCAAGACCACGCTGCTGCGCATGATCGCCGGTCTCGAGACGGGGGGCGAGGGCGGCATCCTCATCGACGGCCAGAACATGGCAGGCGTGCCGGCCAACCGCCGCCCGGTCAACATGGTGTTCCAGTCCTATGCCGTCTTCCCCCACATGACCGTGCGGGACAACGTGGCTTACGGCCTGAAAGTGACGGGCACGCCCTCGGCCGAGGTCGGCCCGCGCGTGGAAGAAGCGCTCGAAATGGTGCAGATGGGCGCCATGGCTGACCGCAAGCCCGACCAGCTTTCCGGCGGCCAGCGCCAGCGCGTGGCGCTGGCGCGCGCGCTGGTCAAGCGGCCCAAGGTGCTGTTGCTGGACGAACCGCTGTCGGCGCTGGACGCCAAGCTGCGCGAGCACATGCAGCTTGAACTGGCCCGCCTGCAGCAGGCCATTGGCATCACCTTCATCATCGTTACCCACGACCAGGACGAGGCGCTGTCCATGGCGGACCGCATCGCCGTGATGGAGAAGGGCCAGGTGAGGCAGATCGCCGGACCCGAGGAACTTTACGAAAAGCCGAAGTCCCGCTTCGTCGCTGACTTCATTGGCAAGATCAACCTGATCGACGCGGAGGTATCCGGTGCGTCGAAAGCGGGCCTCGCCTGCGCCGCGAAAGGGTTGGGCAAGGTGACGGTGCCGTTCGATGGCAAGGCATCCGGCAAGGTGTCGCTCGCGGTGCGGCCGGAGAAGCTGGATCTTCTGGCCAGGGCGCCCGCCTCGAAGACCAATATTTCGCTCAAGGGCGAGATTCGCGACGTTGCCTATTATGGCGACGTGTCGAACGTCTTCGTCACCTGTGCCGACGGCCTCGAGCTTCAGGTCAATGTCCAGAACGACCGGGCCGTCGATGGCCTGCTGGAGAAGGGCAGGGCCGTGTGGCTGAGCTGGCACCCTGAAGACACCCTGGTTCTCACCCAGTAAGGATTTCATCGTCATGGTTTCTCCCAAGGCATCGCTTGGTGATGCTGCATTCCGGCGCAAGGACCTCATGGGCTCATCCATCGAGGCAAGCTATGCCGGTGCGTTGTCGTTCCTGCGCCGCAAGTACACCCGCAATCTCAATGGTGTTGATGTTGCCGTCACCGGCATTCCGTTCGACCAGGCGGTGACCAACCGCCCTGGCACCCGATTCGGCCCGCAAGCCATTCGCGCCGCTTCGGCCCAGCACTCCTGGGGCCTGGTATGGCCTTGGCGGTTCGACCCGTTCGAAACGCTGGCCGTTGTTGATTACGGCGACTGCTTCTTCGACTGGGGCCGCAAGCAGGACGTGCCGAAGGCCATCGAGAAGCACATCTCGGGCATTGTCTCGAAGGGTGTGTGCCCGCTGACGTTTGGCGGCGACCATTACATCACCTATCCGGTGCTCAAGGCGGTTGCGAAGGTCCACGGACCTGTCGGCATCGTCCAGTTCGACGCCCACCGCGACGTCGAGCCAAACGCCACCCCCGCCCGCATCGATCACGGCAGCATGTTCTCGCTGGCCCTGCAGGAAGGCCTCATCGATCCCGCCCGCTCTCTCCAGGTCGGAATCCGCACCTGCTTCAAGGGCGAGGACTCCATGGGCATGGAGGTGCTGTTCGCCGACCAGGTTCACGCCATGAGCGCCGCGGACGTGGCGGCGGCCATCCGCAAGCGGCTTGGCAGTGGTCCGTCATACCTCACCTTTGACATTGACTTCCTCGATCCCGCCACCGCTCCCGGCACCGGCACACCGGTACCCGGCGGGTTCACCAGCTACCAGGCGCTGTCCATCCTGCGCGAACTGAAGGGCGTGGACTTCTGCGGCATGGACGTGGTCGAGGTTTCGCCGCCTTATGACCATGCGGAGCTGACGGCCAATGCCGCGGCCACCATTGCCAGCGAATTGCTCTGCCTCAAGGCCTGGGTGCGCGGCGCCCGCCCGCAAGAGATGACCGGGTGAGCGCAGATGCGCTGATCCTCGGCTTCACCTGGACCCAGCTTGCGGTAGTGATGCTGGCCATGCTGCTCGGTGGCATTGCCAAGGGCATTGTTGGCATCGCACTACCGCTCGTCGGGTTGTCGGTGATGCTGCTGGCGCTGCCGCCAAAGCTTGCGGTCGCCACCATGGTCATCCCCATCATGGCCACCAATGTCCAGCTTGCCGCGTCTGCAGGGTGGCGCGGCCTTGCCGAGGCCTTCACCCGCTTCTGGCCGCTCATGCTGACCTGCATCGTCAGCATCTTTACCGTGTCCCTGTTTGCCGCCGGCTGGCCGTCAGAAGCCATCCTGCTGATGCTGGGCTTCGTGGTGTTGCTGTTCGTGGCGATGAACGTCAGCCGCTGGAAGCCGCATGTTTCGCCCCGCTGGGAGCGGCCGGTCAGCATCCTTGCCGGGCTTGCATCAGGTCTTGTCGGTGGCGCCACATCGGCCTACGGGCCGCCGCTGACCATGTTCCTGATCGCAGCCGGCGTACCCAAGCACAAGTGGTCGGCGTCGGTGGGGGCGACATTCGGCATCGGCAGCCTGCCGCTACTGGCCGGATACGTCCTGAATGGCATGATTACGCCGCAAGTGGCTGCCGTCTCTGCGGCTGCCTGCGTTCCGGCTTATGCAGGGATGTGGCTGGGCATGCGGCTGCAGAATGCCATGCATCCTGAAACCTTCAGAAAGGTATTGCTGGCAGCGCTGGCCCTGATGGCGCTGAACCTGATCCGCCGCGGCCTGGTCTGATCGGTTGACTGGCAGGGACTACTGCGTTGCTGCGGTCGTGACGGCGCCGGCAATGGCTGCCCAGGCGTTGCCGATATGGCTGTTCAAACCCGGCATCGCCGTGGCGATGGCCAGACCGCCCGCCGCTGCAATCAGCCCGTACTCGATGGCCGTGGCGCCGTTTTCGTCCTTTGCCAGACGTGCGATAAACTTGACCATCGTTCTCTCCCGTGCCGGCAGCTTCTCTGCCGATTGACGATTTTCCTGCAGTCACAAACGCCTGTCTTCGCCCGGCGATTGCCTGACATGCGAGTACGCCCATGACTACCGCGTCATTTGAGCAACTCGTTGCCTTAATGTCTCTAGGTAACTCTGAAAACAGCTAGCAGAGCGTTAACGTTCCGCCCAAGGACGTTATGCCGGTGCCTCAGGACAACAGGTCACGCACCCGGTAATACAGCATCCCGAGCGTCAGCGCCGGGCGGCGAAGCCAGCCGCCGGGGAAGGGCAGGTGCCGGATGCGGGCGAACACGTCGAAGCGCGACTGGTCGCCACAAACGGCTTCGGCGAGCAACTTGCCGAAAATGCCCGTCAGCAGCACGCCCTGTCCGGAATAACCGTGAGCATAATAGATCGACCGGCCGTGCCGGCCCACGTCGGGCAGCCGGTTGTAGGTGATGCCGATATGTCCGCCCCAGGCAAAGTCGACCGGCACGTCTTCAAGTTGCGGAAAGATGCGCAACAGCCGCGGTCGCATGTTGGCGGCGAGGTCCTTGGGGTGGATACCGGAATAGCTGCAGCGGCCGCCGAACAGCATGCGATTGTCGGCGGTCAGCCGGAAATAGTCGACCACGAAATTGCTGTCGCTTACCGCCTCGCGGTCACGGATCAGGCCGTGCGCCCGCTCCGGGCCCAGGGTTGCGGTGGTGATGACATAACTCGCCACCGGCATGACCCGGTGGTTGAGCCCCGGTACCAGCTGGCCGAGATAGGCATTGCAGGCAACGATCACCTGGTCGCACTGCATCTCGCGCCCGCCCGCCAGCCTCAGCCGCGCCGGCGCGCCATCTTCCACCGACTCAACCGCCATGTTCTCGAACACCAGGCCGCCTTCGCTCTGCACCGCCGCCGCCAGCCCGAGGCAATAGTTGAGCGTGTGGATGTGGCCGGCGTGTGCCTCGCGCAAGGCGCCATGATAGGCGGGCGAGTCCAGCTTCTCGCGCAACTCCTCGCGGCTCAGCATGCTCAGCCCCGTCACGCCGTAGCGCTGCAGTTCGTCCGCGTGCTCGCGCAGGTGCGCCACATGGCTGGGCCGGGCGGCTGCGTGCAGGAATCCCCAGGTCAGGTCGCAGCCGATGCCATGGCGTTCGATGCGGCCGGTCAACAGCTGCTTGGCCTCCTCGGCCATGTCGAAACAGAGTTTGGCATCTGCCTGGCCCAGCTGCTTCTCGAAGCCGCTCATGCCAGGTGAAAAGCCGGTGCACACCTGCCCGCCATTGCGCCCCGACGCGCCCCAGCCCACCGTTCCGGCATCGAACACCGCAACGCGCCTGCCGGCGCTGGCCAGCTCAAGCGCCGCCGACAGGCCCGTCAGCCCGGCGCCGATCACCGCAACGTCAACCCGGGCGGGCAGTTCGTCCGGCCTCGCGCCGGCAAACTGCCGGTTGGCAGTGGCGCGGTAATATGTGGTTGCGTCGAGGGTTCTGTCGCTCACGCCGTCCTCAGGTACCAGTCGAAGTCAAGCTGGTGGATGGTGAAATGGTGGTTCTCCGCCTCGAAACGGCGTGCCGCCAGAAACGCATCGCACCACGCCTCGCCCAGATATTCATCCAGGAAGTTGCTCTCGTCGAAGGCCGCCAGCGCCACCGGCCAGCGAATCGGCAGGTCGATGCCACCTTCATCGGCATAGCCGTCTCCGGTTACCGGCGGTTGTGGCTTCAGCTTGTTGGCGATGCCGTAATGAATGCCGGCCAGCACAGTGGCCATCACCAGGTAGGGATTGGCGTCAGCCCCCGCCACCCGGTGCTCGATGCGGACTGCCTTCTCGCTGCCGCCGGGAATGCGCAGCGGCACGGTGCGATTGTCCCCGCCCCACAGGCCCCGCACCGGAGCATAGGTGCCGGGCCGCAGCCGGCGGTATGAATTGGCGTTGGGCGCAAAGATCGCCATGCCCTCTCGCATGGTGGTCAGCAGGCCCGCCACGGCGTGGCGCATGACATCCGAGATCGGCCGCCCGATCGCCTCGTCCATCGGGCCGGTCAGCACGTTGTTGCCGTTCTTGTCGAGCAGGCTGCAATGGATGTGCAGACCGCAGCCCGCCTGGTCGGAGAACGGCTTGGCCATGAAGCTGGCGATCACGCCGTGCTTGCGCGCTACCGACTTGATGCAGCGTTCCAGCAGGATTGCCTGGTCGCACGCCTTCAGCGCATCGTCGGTGTGGTGCAGATTGATCTCGTACTGGCCGGTCGCGTACTCCTTTACGAAGGTTTCCACCGGCAGCCCCTGTTCCTTGCACACCAGCTGTATCTCGTCGAGCAGTGCCTCGAAATCATAAAGCTCTTCAACGCCATAGACGTTCACGGTGCCCGGCCGCCACCCGGTTTCGCGCCCGCGCGCCGGCATGATGTTGCCGTTCGCAGCCGCTTCCTGGTCGATGAAGTAGAACTCGTACTCGATGGCCACCACCGGCGTCAGGCCGATTTCCTTGAACCGGTCCATGACGCGGGAAAGAATGTACCGCGGGTCGGCAAAGTGCGGCACGCCGTTGGCGTCCACCATGGAGGCGATGACTTGCGCCGACGGCCGCCTGGCCCAGTCGATGCGCGCCAGCGTGCCTTCAACCGGGAAGCAGAGGAAATCCGGATCGCCGTCCGAGGAACCATAATCCAGTGTGCCGATGTTCTGTCCGGTCCAGTCCAGCAGGTAAATGGACCCCGGCATGCGTACGCCGTCGGTGTACAGCTTTGGCAGATATTCGTGCGTGAGCTGCTTGCCGCGCAGAATGCCGTTCATGTCGGGCACCAGCATGTCGACGGTCACTATATCGGGATTGGCGGCAAGGAACTTGCGCGCCTCGCGATCAGATCTTTTCTTGGATGCCATGATTGCCTTCGGAAACGCGCGGGCCTGAAGAAATCGAGTTGGCCCTGTTGTTGGAGTTTCATTCTCCAACACGGCTTTTTTTTCGTCAAGCAATGCGCCTATAGTAAACGCGAGGCAGCAGTTGCTGCTGCGGGCAGCAAGGTCCGCATCGGCAACAGGTGGAAAGCCCGGCCAACCCCGGCCGGGCAGTGCTGCTCCCGCAATTATGGTGATTCATGCCAGCTGAGTTTTTTGCGAACTGGTGCGCCGAGCGCAACATTGATGAAATCGAATGCCTGGTGCCGGACATGGCCGGCACGCCCCGCGGCAAGATCCTGCCGGTCAAGAAGTTCCTGAAGGGTGTCGGCAACAGCTCCATGCGCGTGCCGGAAGACATCTTCATCCTGACCGTTACCGGCAAGTACTCATGGCAGGACTCGCCCGTGTCCGACGCCTCGGGCGATGTCTATCTGGCTCCCGATCCGGATACCGTGAAGCCCGTGCCGTGGCACGCCAACCCGACCGCCCAGGTGGTCTGCGATGCGTTCTACCTTGATGACGAGCCGGTCGACATCGCGCCGCGCTTCGTGCTCAAGCGCATCCTGCAGTTGTATGCGGAGCAGGGCTGGAAGCCGGTGGTAGCGCCCGAACTGGAGTTCTACCTGGTCAAGAAGAACCTGGATGCCGACTATCCGCTCGAAGCGCCAATCGGCACCAGCGGCAGGGCGGAAAAGGTGGGCCAGGCCTACGGTATCGACGCTGCCAACGATTTCGACCCCATCGTCGAGGACATCTACGACTACTGCGAGGCAGCCGAACTGGATGTCGATACCATCAGCCACGAGAGTGGCCCGGCCCAGCTGGAAATCAATTTCAACCACGGCGATCCGCTCGACCTTGCCGACCAGGTCTTCCTGTTCAAGCGCATCGTGCGCCAGGCTGCCCTCAGGCACGACGTCTATGCCACCTTCATGGCGAAACCCCACCAGGACGAGCCGGGCTCGGCCATGCACCTGCACCAGTCGGTGCTGGACACCAAGACCGGCCGCAACCTGTTCCGCGGGCGCGGCAACAACCCGTCGCGGCTGTTCTACTCGCATGTGGGCGGGCTGCAGCGGTACATGAACGCCGCCATGGCCTTCTGCGCACCCAACGTGAACTCCTACCGCCGCCTGGTGCCTGGCGCCGATGCGCCCACCAACACCCACTGGGGCATCGACAACCGCACTGCGCCGCTGCGCATGCCGCAATCGGATCCGGACAATATACGCATCGAAAACCGCGTGCCCGGCGCCGACGCCAATCCCTACCTGTGCATCGCCGCCTCGCTGGCCTGCGGCTATCTCGGCATGATGGAAAAGCTGAAGCCCACCGAACCCATCGAGGGGTCAGCCTACCGCTATGCCCACTCGCTGCCGATCAACCTTGATGACGCCATGAACAAGCTGAACTACTCACGGCCACTGAAGCAGGTCATGGGCGCGCGCTTCGTCGAGGCCTTCATGGCGGTGAAGGAAGAAGAGCAGGTGCAGTACCGCAAGGTGATCTCGTCCTGGGAGCGCGAGTTCCTGCTGCTGAACGTGTAGAGCATCCTCCGGCCGGAGTGAAACAACAACCGGACAGGACCTTGGGGTCCGGTCCGGTATCAGTTCTGGTGCAGCCTGCGCTTTTTCCGCTGCCGCTGTTCTCCACCATGGGCCTTGCCCTGGCGGTGCCGCCTTTGCAGGCGCTGCTCGTTGCGGCGCGGGTTTGCCCGCATTGACCGGCGCTTGCCGGAACGCCTGATGCCGGGCCGCTCGCGCCGCTGTTCCATGGACTTGCGTCTTTTGGACCGCTTGAATTGCTTGCGGGGCCGGGAAGGGCGCTCGTAGTGCTCTCCTGAACGGTGCCGCCGCAATTTGCGCTTGCGCTTGTGGCGGTCGTAGTGCTTGCGCTTGCCCGGCACATGAATGTACCCGCCGTCATACTCCGGAACAACGATGACCGGCGGCGCGACATAGCCTTCGTAGTAACCGGAACCGGCGCTGCTCAGATACCGGCCGAACACATATCCGCGATAGGCGCTCCATTCCACGTCGCACCAGCTGCCGGGGCAGCGGTGCACATGGACCGCTTCACCCTCGGGTATGACCACGATGACGCGGTACCGGTTGCCCGGCCCTTCGCGCATGTTCACGTCGGCGGTCGTATAAGCGTCCCAGCCGGCCTGCGCGATGGATACGCCGGTCAGAAATGCCACTGTCACGACAATAAAGGTAATGATCTTGTTCATTTTATCCTCCGGTCTTCAAAGCCTAACAGGAGGAGTCTTGTCTGTTTTGACCTGCGTCAATCACGAGTGAAAGACATTGCCTTCGCAAAACCAAATCCGGCAGCACAGACAACTGTGCCGCCGGACTTCAATGCGGCGCTGGCGCCAGGTCTTGTCCCGGCTTATTTGCGGCGGAACTCTTCCGGCTGGAACAACATGTAGTCGTTTTCTTCGCCAGATACGTGGCACTGGTGGCAGAACTCCACCGCGCCGGCGTTAATGCCCTTGGTGATTCCCATGGTGGCGCCTGCCGGCATGATGGCGGCATAGCGCCAGTCGGCGGTATCGGCGTTGAAGCCCTTGGTCATCTTCTCCATGATGAACAGCGGCCCGAGATTGGCCTGGCCGTCCTTGCCGATGGTGAAGCTGGGCTTGGCCAGCGTCGAGCCGACCGGCATCTTCTTCACGTTCTCATACTTCTGGTAGGTCTTCGCGCCAATCTTGTTGGAGAGGTTGACTACCTTGCGCCCGCCGTGGGTGGCACTGGTATAGGGTTGCACCGACACGTTGGTGAAACCGGACCACTTGGTCGCCGCCCAGTGCTGGCCGCCCTTGTAGGCCTTCTTCATCACCGGCATCAGGCAGTCGAACAGCGCAACCGCCTCTGCTTCTGTCAGCTCCACATCAGCGGCTGCCGCGGCGCACGGATTGCAGGGATTGCACGGGTTGGCGGCTGCGCACGGGTTCTTGGCGGCACAGGGGTTGGCTGCTGCAGCACAGGGGTTCTTGGCCGCACACGGGTTACACGGATTGCATGCGGCCTTGTTGGCGGCGCACGGGTTGCAAGCTGCTGCAGCGCAGGGGTTCTTGGCGGCGCACGGGTTGCAGGCAGATGCCGTCTTCAGGCGTGGCACATAGCATCCGCTGGCTGCACCGGCAGCGCCAGCCGCACACGGATTGCACGGGTTGCAGGGGTTACAAGCTGCAGCGGCCTTGCAGGGATTGCACGGGTTGCAGGCTGCCTTGGCGGCGCATGGATTGGCTGCAGCGCAAGGGTTCTTGGCGGCGCACGGATTGCACGCTGCCTTGGCGGCGCACGGGTTACACGGATTGCATTCTGCCTTCTTTGCTGCACAAGGATTGCAGGCAGCCGCCGCGCACGGGTTCTTCGCCGCACACGGGTTGCAGGCCGCCGCAGGCTTGGCCGCCGCGCACGGATTGCACGAGGCAACGGCCGGCTGCGGGTTGACTGTAGACACCGTGGCAATGGCGCCGGCGGCCAGCGCGAGGGCGATAGGCAGGGCAGCAACGCTGCGCATCATGTTTGTCTTGAACGTCTTCATGGGTCTCCTCCGGGTTGCTCTCGCTCGGGCGTTTCAACACGCCGCTCACATGAACAATCCTTAACATTCGCCCATCGCTTGTGTTGTCACGTTCAGGTCCGAACCACTCAACTTGCCGTGACGCGTTGTTGACCGGAATGTGAAAGAGCCGCCCGCAGGGCTGCGCGGGCGGCTCTCGGCGTGGAGGTGCAAAAGCAGGAAGAAGTTACTGCTTGGCAGCCGCGCACGGGTTGGTGGCTGCGCAAGGGTTCCTGGCAGCACACGGATTGCAGGCGCCACACGCGGCCTTCTTGACGGCGGCGCACGGGTTGCACGGATTGGCGGCGCAGGCGAGCAGGCGGGACTTGTGGACTTTCGTGGGCGGGTGTTTCTCCCTGGTTGACGATCGCACGCCCCGCCATCCCGGCAGGCATTGCACGCACCCACCATAGGCGTCAATTCGATCACCCAGTGTCACACCCCGGTGTTGCCGCATCAACTGTGGGTGATGGCTTTGCAGCTGCCGCGCATCACGCGGCGTTCTTGCCTGACAGGGCGGCGTTGACGGCTGCGATCTGCGCGTCAACGTTGATTGCGAGCTGCGAGGTCACTTCCAGGTCGCGATCTTCGTAGACGTCGGTGCCCGGCTTCGTGGCGGCCCAGCGCGCCATGGTCTTGTCCCGCTCGATCAGCAGCACCTCGATCTGCGGCCGGAACAGCCGGAACAGCCCTGACAAGGCGCGGTTGGTGGCGAGGCATGGATAGCTCAGGTCCATCTCGAACCGGTCAATCAGCGAAATCACGTCCTGGGCCTTGTAGAACGTCTCGTCGGTGACCCAGCGGTTGGTGGTGAACAGTCCGATCGGGTTGCCGGGCCGGTCCATCGACACGGCCACGAAATGGGTCAGCGCATCCTTGCCTTCCGGGCGCTTGGCCTTGCCGTTGTAGGGTACCGGGCTCATGCCCGCCGGCATGCCGGCAGCGCGCAGGAAGGTATGAAAGTGCCCGTGCTCGCCTGCGTCGGGACGGTGTGCGTGATAGTAGTACTGCGAGTGCGTCTCGCTGTCGTACACGTCGCCCTTGGGATAGTGGTCCAGCTCGTAGAACGTTCCCTGGTTGGCCAGGCACTGACCCACCATGTTCTGGCCCGACTTCCTGAGCACCCGCATCATCTCGCGCACGGTCTCGCCCGCCGTCGCCATCTCTTCCAGCCGGGCGCGCGACAAGGCGGCGAGACTGGAGGCGGGATCGAAGGGCATGTTCTGAACGCTTGTCATGGGATGCAACATACTTCACGGCGTCAGCGGCTTAAAGCCTGCAAAATGCAGCCTCAAATGAACGTGATTCAACTTGATGGGGCGGGCAGCAATCACAATTGCGCGAGCAATGCGGCGGCTTTCCTTCATCCGGACTGCCGCAGGTTTGAAGTGCCGGTGATGTGTGTCTACACTGACATTGGGACACGTGAATCGGCGCCGCCGCGCGCCTTCTATCCTGATTGACGGGGGAAGCCAACCAATGCGCCATGTACTTCTTCGAACTGTTGCCGCCATCGGCCTGGCGGCGGGCGTTGTGCTGTCATCGACAGTTGTTACCACGCCGGCGGCAGTCGCCGCCAAGGGCAACGCCGCTCCAGATGCCCAGGTGACGCGCGACGCCATCATCCGGATTCTTGACCACAAGGACCGTCTGCCACTGCAGCTTGAGCGGGTGCGCGATGTCCTCAGGCAACATTACATCGACAACCAGGGCGCGCTCCTGTGGGTCGGTACGGGCCGCATGACGCCACTGGTGCAACGCCTCGAATTCGCCGCGGATGACGGCCTGCAGCCTGGCGATTATCCGGTTGATTACCTGGTTGACCTGCGCGATCAGGTCGACCCCGCCAATGCGCTGGCGGCAGGCTATACCGAGCTGGCCTTTTCGGCGTTCTTCCTCAGCTATGCCAGGGACCTGGCGACCGGACGGGTGATCCTGCACAAGATCGATCGCGACCACTTCCAGAAGCCGCGCGAGATTGACCTCCTCGCCTTGCTGCAGGGCGTCAGCGGCGACCGCAACCCGTCGCACTATCTCGACACGGTGGAGCCGCAGAACGCCCATTACCGGGCGCTCAAGTCGCTGTTGCGCAAGTACCGCCAGATTGCCGCCAGCGGCGGCTGGGGCACCATGGATCGCGGCGAGGTGCTGAAACCCGGCATGAGGGATCCGCGCGTGCCGCAGCTGCGCGCCCGGCTGGAGAAGTCGGGAGACATCAGCCCGCGCGCCCCGGCCGATCCCGAGCTCTACTCGGGCGACCTTGTACTGGCCTTCGAGCAGTTCCAGAAGCGCAACGGCCTCGACGCCGATGGCGTCATCGGCCCCAACTCGCTGTCGATGCTGAACGTGTCGGCGGAAGAGCGGATGCGCCAGATCATCGTTAACATGGAGCGCTGGCGCCACATGCCGCGCGACATGGGCGACCGTCACCTGATGGTCAATATCGCCGCCTTCGAGATGTACCGGTACGAGGATGGCCAGTTGATGGAGGCCCGCCCGGTCATGGTCGGCAAGGACCGGCACCAGACGCCGATCTTCTCCGACGAGCTTGAATACGTGGATATCAATCCGACCTGGACAGTGCCGTACTCCATCGCAACGAAGGAGATGCTGCCCAAGCTGCAGGCCAATCCCAATTATCTAGGGCCCAACTTCCAGCTGCTGGCCGGCGGCAAGGAAATTTCGTTCTCTTCAGTTGATTTCAACCAGTATTCACGCGGCAATTTCCCGTTCACGATCCGCCAGAAGCCCGGCGAGAAGAACGCGCTGGGGCTGATCAAGTTCATGCTGCCCAACCGGCACGCCATCTACCTGCATGACACCCCATCACGCGACCTGTTCGCCAGGACCCAGCGCGCCTTCAGTCATGGCTGCATTCGCGTCTACAAGCCGCTGGAGTTTGGTGAAACCATCCTGCGCGACGTGCCGGGCTGGAACCTGCAGCGCATCAAGGACGTGGTGGCGACCGGCAAGACCACGCGGGTGAGGCTGCCGCAGAAGAAGCCCGTACACATTGTCTATGCAACGGCCTGGCGCGGCGAGGGCGGCTCGGTGGAGTTCCGGCAGGACATCTATGGCCGCGACAGGAAGCTGTACAACGCGCTGTTCGGCAAGCCCACCTCATAGGGCAGGTCCATATCTGGTCCGCAAAATCGAAAACGGCCCCGGCGCGATTGCTTGCGCGGGGGCCGTTTGTCGGCGTTGTCAGGCGGGAGGAAACCGGCCCGGTCAGTCGATCTGCGTGCGCAGCGCTGAAAAGTCCGCGGGCGGCGCCAGCAACTGCTCCAGGTCCGTGACCGGCTCGGCGGTCATGGCCCGGGCTTCCCGTGCAGGCGCGATCAGACCACGGCTGGCCGTATCGTCCTGCGACACCGGCAGGCGCTCGTAGATCAGCTTGCGGCCGGCTGCGGGAACCGGCTTTGCGCCGGCAGCAGCACTGACAGGCGCGTCAGCAGGCTTGGGTGAGCCCGTGCTGCCGGCCAGGCTGGCCTGCTGCGCTGTTCCGTTACTGCCCTGGTCGAGACTGCTGGCGGCTGACGCCATCAGCCGGCCGACGGCGTTGCTGACTTCCGAACTTGCCAGGCGGGCATGCTGCTCGATGGACCGGCCGATGTCCTGGCCATACAGGCCCAGTGCTACCCCGGCCGAGATCATGCAGACGCTGGCCAGCGCAGCAACGGTCAGCTTGGTGCCAAGCCGCGTTGGCGTGTGCGTGCCGGCCGGACGGCGCATGCGCTTTTCGCGGATGGCGGCGACAGAGAAGGCCTCGTTCCGGTAGGTTGCAGGCGGATGCCCATCATTCGGATACCCATAGAATTCGGCGGGACGTGCAGAGGCACGCGACGGATGCGCCTGCGGCAGCGGGTCGTCCAGATGGTCTTCGCCACAGTCAAGCTGCTGCGCAAACATGCGCGGCGCGGCGTAGCCATGCATCCGGCGTATCACCGGTCCGTCATCAAGGTCATCCGGATCATCCAGGTCGGGCCATCTGGCTGCGACCGGGCGCGAGGCTGCCTCCCGGTCAGTCCTGTCTGGCAGGCTGTCCTTCTCCGTTTCGATTTCGAGCCCGTCCGGCACATTCACGTCGCCAGCAGGGTCAGTGCCGATGAGGGGGCGTTCGGCGCTGTCTGTCATGTTGAGGGTTCCCTTTGCAGGTGAGCCGTCCCTCGAGCCTTGGAGTTTTGAAGCCGAACGCGACGTCAATATGATCGTGGCGGGGCAATTTTCAGGCGGTGATCTCAGGTTCTGGCCGGGGCATTGCTTGAAACTGGCGCTTGTGCAGCCACATTCAATCATGTTTCAAGCTGCCTGAAAGCCGGATCAAGGCGCCAATTCACCCGATGTTCAGGGCTGTTCACTCCGTGCACAAGATTGTCGAACCCTTCGCCGCCCGCGCCGCCGTCCGCAACGGGACAATTGCGTTTCCTGAAGCTGACGACGCGCGCATCGTCGAGGCGGCCTCATGGCTGGCTGCTGCAGGCCTTGCCCGGCCGCTGCTGTTCGGTCAGCCTGACGCCGTTCGCGCCGCCGCCCATGCCGCAGGCATCAGCCTTGATGGCGTCGGCCTCATCGACCCTGCTGACCCGGAACTGGTCGCCACCACCAGGCGCACCCTGAATGAACGCAAACCCGGCCTGACCGACGACGCCCTCGATGAAATGGCCAACGACCCGCTCTACGTGGCTGGCGTGATGGTTGAGGCAGGCAAGGCGGACGCGCTGATCGCCGGCGCCGTGTGCGAGACGGCCAGGGTGATCTCCGCGGCGCTGCGCACCGTGGGCCGCGCAGAGGGCGTGCGGCGGCTGTCAAGCTTCTTCCTGATGTCGGTTCCGAACCATCGCGGCCAGGGCCGCAAGGATTTCATCTTCTCCGATTGCGCCGTCAACATCGACCCTTCCGCGGAAGACCTTGCCGAGATCGCCATTGCCAGCATGGCCACGGCCGAGAAGCTGCTGGAGGAACCGGCGCGGGGCGCGCTGCTGTCGTTCTCGACCAAAGGCAGTGCGGCGCACTCCACAGTGACCAAGGTGACCGAGGCGCTGGCGCTGGTTCACCGGCTCGCGCCGGACCTGGCAATCGAGGGCGAGCTGCAGGTCGATGCAGCCCTGGTGCCGTCGGTCGCAGCGCGCAAGGTGAAGGGTGGCAAGGGCGTGGCGGGCGATGCCAACGTGCTCATCTTCCCGGACCTGAACTCGGGCAACATCGGCTACAAGCTGGTGCAGTACATGGCCAACGCCGACGCCATCGGACCTTTCTTCCAGGGCTTCAGCAAGCCCGTCTGCGACCTGTCTCGCGGCTGCTCGGTGGAGGACGTCGTATCAGCCGCCGTCATCCTCATGGCCACCGCCGATTGAGCAGCGCAACGCCGCCAGCGGCAAGATAGCACGTGCCCGGCCATGATCAGTGCTATACATCGCACGCGTTCGGCGCTATCTCCGGCACATCGCGGCGCTTGGAACCTGGGTACGTACTGCGGTATTGCGGCTCACCACGCGATTGGGGTGGCGAGCCACCCCCCGGATAACTGCGATTAAGTGAACACCATGATCGATACCATTGCCGCCGCGCTTGAACAGCGCGGCTACTCTGCCCTCACGCCCGTACAGGCGGAAGTCACCCGGCCCGAATATGACGGCGCGGACCTGCTGGTTTCGGCCCAGACGGGGTCGGGCAAGACCGTCGGCTTCGGCCTTGCCATAGCGCCGACGCTGCTGGGCGAGGACGAGCGCTTCGGCCCGCCGTCATCGCCGCTGGCGCTCATCATCGCGCCAACCCGCGAACTTGCCATGCAGGTGAAGCGCGAGCTGGCGTGGCTCTACGAAAAGGCAGGCGCCGTGGTGGTGTCGTGCGTGGGCGGCATGGACATGCGCGCCGAGCGCAATGCGCTGGACCGGGGCGCCCACATCGTCGTGGCAACGCCGGGAAGGCTGTGCGATCACATCAAGCGCGGTTCGTTCGATACCGGTAGCCTGCGCGCCATCGTGCTGGACGAGGCCGACGAGATGCTCGACCTCGGCTTCCGGGAGGACCTGGAGTTCATCCTGGGTGAAGCGCCCGAGGACCGGCGCACGCTGATGTTTTCCGCCACCGTGCCTCGTGCCATCGCGACGCTGGCAAAGCAGTACCAGCGCGACGCCATTCGCATCACCACCACCGCCGAGCAGACCCAGCACGCCGACATCGAGTACCGCGCCCTCAACGTCAACCCACACGACGTGGAAAATGCCGTAATCAACGTGCTGCGGTTCTACGAGGCCGGCAACGCGCTGGTGTTCTGTAACACGCGCGAGGCGGTCAACCGGCTCACCACGCGGTTTTCCAACCGGGGGTTTTCGGTCGTGGCACTGTCCGGCGAACTGAGCCAGAACGAGCGCAGCCATGCGCTTCAGGCCATGCGTGACGGGCGGGCGCGGGTGTGCGTGGCCACCGATGTCGCCGCGCGCGGCATCGACCTGCCGGGCCTGGGGCTGGTGATCCATGCCGATCTTCCATCGAACTCCGAAACACTGCTGCACCGGTCGGGCCGCACCGGCCGGGCGGGGCGCAAGGGCGTGAGCGCGCTGATCGTGCCCACCCGGGCGCGCCGCAAGGCTGAGCGGCTGTTGCAGGGCGCCAAGGTGCAGGCGCAGTGGGCCGAGCCGCCGTCGGCTGCCGAGGTGCTGGCGAAGGATGAAGAACGGCTGTTGAGCGATCCGGTCTGGCAGGAAGAGCTTACCGAAACCGAACGCGAATTCGCCGGCAAGTTGCTGGCCAGCCATAGCCCCGAACAGATTGCCGCCGCCTATCTGCGGCTGCACAATGCAAAGGTGTCGGCGCCGGAAGAGCTGTCCGCGCCGGACCAGATGGCTCCCGCGCGCGACCGCGACCGGGACCGCAACAGGGACGGCGACCGGGCCAGAGCCCCGCGCGAGCAGCAGCCGTTCGGCGACAGCGTGTGGTTTTCGATCTCCATCGGCCGGTCGAGAAAGGCCGAACCGCGCTGGCTACTGCCCATGTTGTGCCGGGCAGGCAACATCACCGCCAAGACCATCGGCGCCATCCGGGTGCATGAGACCATCAGCTTTGTCGAGATACAGGCCCGCAGCGTTGACGATTTTTTGGCCTCGGTCGGCCCGCAGATGCAGCTTGAATCCGGTGTCAGGCTGACCCGGCTTGATGGTCCGCCGGACCTCTCCGCGGCCGCACCGGAGCCTGTACCGCAACGTGAGCGGCCAGACCGCAAGCCAGCGCAAGGCTACAAGCCCAGGCCACAATCCGGACCGAAACCGAAGTGGCAGGCTAGGGAATCCGCAGGTGATGATGCTGGGTCAAAGCCCAAGCCAAAAGCGAAATGGCAGGCCAGAGAGACAAGTGGTGATGATGCTGGGGCAAAGCCCAGGCCGAAGCCGAAGTGGCAGCCGAGAGACGCAAGGGGCGCAGACGCCAAGCCCAAGCGCAAGCTGAAGCTGGGTGGCAAGCAACCGGCGAAGTTCAAGGGAAAGCCGGCAAAGCCGAAACCCCGCGACGGTTAAAACACCGATTTCAACAGCCCCAGCGCCGCCAGGAACGCCAGCAGCGAAATCGCCATGCGGCGGAAATTGTCCGGCGATGTGGAGACGAAGCGCTTGCCGCCCAGCCACACGCCAAGCCCCAGCAGCGGCAGGCTGATCAGCGCGGCAATCCAGGTGTCGCGGGTGATCAGGCCGTTCCAGCCGAGCATCGGCAGCGCCACCAGGTCGATGGCGCACAGGTAGAAGATCATCGTGGCGCGGAACACGATGGCCGGGATGTTCTGCGCTGCCAGGAACAGGGCTACCGGCAAACCACCGACAGCCGCGCCATTGGCGAGCCCAGAGACCATACCGGCCGCCACGTAGCCTGGTGTGCCCACCTTCCGCCGGATTGACCAGCCGGTGAGCAGCAGGGCGCACATGGCCAGCACCCATAGCGAAATCACCAGCCGCAGCATGTCCACGTCGAGGCTGGCCAGACCCCACACCGACAGCGGCATGATCAGGCAAGCCCCGGCCAGCATGAGCCCCAGCAGGCGCTTGTTGGCATTGGCCCACGCGGCAGGCGCCTGACCGATGGTGGCGGCCACCTCCAGCAGCATGACCACCGGCACGAAGTACAGCGGGCTGGTGACCAGCGACGCCGCCGACACCACCAGCGCCGAGAAGCCGAAGCCGGAATAGCCGCGGATGAACGACGCCCCCAGAATGCACAAGGCCAGGAACATTGCTGCTCCTGGCCCCAGTCCGAACGGCAAGCCGAACGCGATGATGTAATATGTATCGCTCAAGATGCGGCTATAGCGGATGCCGGCCTGATTGAATCAGACCGTTCGCTCTATCCGTTTGATCCTGCAGCATCATCTTGCCGATCCTCGTTTCACTCCGGTCGGATGATGCTCTAGACCGCACCCGCCTGCGGGCGCATGTCGTTGGGGTCGATGCCGGCCACCGCCACCGGCGCCTTCATGGCGTCGCGGCGGAACGGCTCGCCCAGTTCCTGGTTGATCATCGCCTCGATGAAGGTGGTCACGCCATTCTTCATCTGGTCTTCGATGGCCTTGTCCAGCGCGGCGGTGAGTTCGTCCATGGTGCGCGCTACGACGCCCTTGAGGCCGCACGCCTGGGCAATTTTTGCGTAGCTCACGTCCTCGTCAAGCTCGGTGCCGACGAAGTTGTCCTGGTACCAGAGCGTGGTGTTGCGCTTTTCGGCGCCCCACTGGTAGTTGCGGAAGACGACCATGGTGATGGCCGGCCATTCCTTGCGCCCCACGGCGGTCATCTCGTTCATCGAGATGCCGAAGGCGCCGTCGCCGGCAAAGCCGACCACCGGCGTGTCCGGGTTGCCGATCTTGGCGCCGGTGATGGCCGGGAAGCCATAACCGCACGGGCCGAACAGGCCGGGGGCGAGATACTTCCGGCCCTGCTCGAAGGTCGGGTAGGCGTTGCCGATGGCGCAGTTGTTGCCGATGTCGGAGGAGATGATGGCTTCCTTCGGCAGGGCAGCCTGGATGGCGCGCCATGCCATGCGCGGGCTCATCCAGTCGGGCTTGGCCTTGCGGGCGCGCTCGTTCCAGCTGGTGCCCGGATCGTCGTCCTCGTGGTCCATCGACGACAACGTCTGCAGCCAGGCCGAGCGGGTCTTGTGGATCAGCGCCTTGCGTTCCTCGCGGCCTGTGTCGCCGGCAGAAGGAGACAGCCTGGCGAGGATCTGTTCGGCCACCGCCTTGGCGTCGCCCTGGATGCCGACCGCCACCTTCTTGGTCAGGCCGATGCGGTCGGAATTGATGTCGACCTGGATCAGCTTGGCCTGCTTCGGCCAGTAGTCGATGCCATAGCCCGGCAGTGTGGAGAACGGGTTGAGGCGGGTGCCCAGCGCCAGCACCACGTCAGCCTTGGCAATCAGCTCCATGGCCGCCTTGGAGCCATTGTAGCCCAGCGGACCCACCGACAGCGGGTGCGAGCCGGGGAAGGCGTCATTGTGCTGGTAGTTGCAGCAAACCGGGGCGGCCAGCTTTTCGGCAAGCGCGGCCGCTGCGGGAATGGCGCCGGACAGCACCACGCCGGCGCCATTGAGAATGACCGGGAACTCGGCTTCCGACAGGATCCTGGCAGCTTCGTCAATGGCGTGTGCGCCGCCGGGCGAGCGCTCCAGACGCACGATTTGCGGCAGCTCGATGTCGATCACCTGTGTCCAGTAATCACGCGGCACGTTGATCTGGGCCGGCGCCGAACCGCGCCAGGCCTTCTCGATCACCCGGTTCAGCACTTCGGCGATGCGCGACGGGTCGCGCACTTCTTCCTGGTAGCACACCATGTCGGCGAACAGGCGCATCTGCTCGATTTCCTGGAAGCCGCCCTGGCCGATGGTCTTGTTGGCGGCCTGCGGCGTCACCAGCAGCAGCGGCGTGTGGTTCCAGTAGGCGGTCTTCACCGGGGTCACGAAGTTGGTGATGCCGGGGCCGTTCTGCGCCACCATCATGCTCATCTTGCCGGTCGAGCGGGTGAAGCCGTCGGCCATCATGCCGGCATTGCACTCGTGTGCGCAGTCCCAGAAGGTGATGCCCGCTTTCGGGAACAGGTCGGAAATCGGCATCATGGCCGAGCCGATGATGCCGAAGGCATTCTGGATGCCGTGCATCTGCAGCACTTTGACGAAAGCTTCTTCGGTGGTCATTTTCATGGGGCTGTCCTCTTTGCTTTCAGGGGCACGAGCGTACACAGGTCGCTGAAGCTGCCGCCTGCAGTAAACCAGTTATCCCTGTTTACTGTCACAGCACTGGCGCCAGCCAGAACCAGTTTCGCCAAAGCACATGGACAGTGCTGCTTTTTGAGGGTGATGGTCTCATTTTTTCAGTGTCCGGAAACCGGCTCGCGGCCCTGCTGCCCATCGCGGCCACGGGTCCAGGTGTCGTCACGGGCAAGGAAGTCCTTCAGGTTCTTGCCCGGTTCCTGGGCGAAAGTCTCGCCGGTGACCTCGAAACGGGAAATCCGGTCAAGGCGGAAGGTGCGGAAGTCCTGCCTGAGTTCGCACCAGCCGGCCATCACCCACACCGGGCCAAAGTAGGCCAGCGACAGCGGCCGCACCCGGCGCGACGTGCTGTCGCCATGGGCATCGCGGTAATCGATGTCCACCAGCGTCTGGTCGCGCAGCGCATTGCGCAACTCCGCCAGGTCGAACCCGATCGGCTCCATGTAGTGCAGCGACGGAGCAAGCAGGGCGGTGTTGGTCATGAACTTGCGCAAGGCTTCCGGCACAACCGCCTCGACCTTGGCGATGACATTGCCGGCGGCGTCGGCCAGTTCGTTGTCCGCCCATGACTGCACGATGCGCGCGCCCAGAACCAGCGCCTCGATCTCGGCCTCCTTGAACATCAGTGGCGGCAGGTCGTAGCCCGCCCGCATCACGTAGCCGATGCCGGCCTCTCCCTCGATCGGCACGCCTGTGGCCATCAGGTCGGCAATGTCACGATAGATGGTGCGCTCCGACACTTCCAGCTTCCCGGCAAGGTCACGGGCGCGCGTCAACGGACGCTGGCGCATGAACTGGATGATCTCGAACAGGCGGTCGGCGCGGCGCATGGCGAAACTCCGGGGGTAATCTGACGACCTGGCAATACTACCGCAACTCTCCTGACATCATGCTGTCAGTAGTCCTGACAGGCAACTGACATCAGGCTGGCAGGAGGGGTGGCGCAAGGTGGCTTCATCGCAATCCAAGGAGATTCTGCCATGACCATCCGGTTCACTTCTTCCCAACCCTGCCACATCGCCAACCCCGGCCTTTTCAGCCGGTTTCGTTCGTTCGCCTCGTCACTGCGCACCAGCCTGCGCAACCGCAACGAACTGTCGATGCTTGCCGAGATGACCGACCACCAGCTCGCCGATATCGGTCTTACCCGTGACGACGTCAAAAGCGCATTGTCGGCGCCGCTGGGGTGTGACCCTGCCCACACGTTGATCCAGGCAAGGCGCAACAATATCCACCGTTCAGGCTGACCTCTACGCGGGCGTCGTTTTGTCAGGTTGTCTTGTGGGGAATCTGCCATTAGGCTTGTCCTCACACTGACATTAATGACGTTCCGACGCCCGCGAAAGGAGGCTCGCCTTGACGCGCCCAGAGACAACCATTGCAGCAAGACTGATCGATGCACGCGAGGCCGCCGGCCTTACCATTGAAGAGGCCGCGCGCCGTGCCGCCGTATCTGTACGCACCTTGAAGGCCTGGGAGTCCGGCAAGACCACGCCGCGCCCCAACAAGCTGCAGATGCTGGCCGGGGTGCTGTCGGTGCCACTGCTGTGGCTGCTTGGCGGCGACGCGCAGTACGAGCCGGTCGACAATCACAGCAGCCGCCTCGATGTGCTCGAGCAGAAGGTGAACAGGCTGACAAGACTGCAGCGCGAGATTTCGATGATCTCCGACGAGATCATGTCGGACCTGAGCGCGATCCGCCGCCGCGAGGCGGAACTCGACAAGCTGGCCAGCTGATTACCGCTTCGCCGGCCCCAGCGGCCTGACCAGCACGAACGCCACCGACGCCACGATCAGGCCAAGGGCGGCCAGCTTCGCAAGGGTCAGTTGATCGCCGAGCAGCAGGCTTGACGACAGCACTCCCACCACCGGTATCAGCAAGGTGCCGATGGCGGCTGTCGTGGCCGGCAGCCGGGCAATCAGCGCCGTCCATGCCGCATAGCAGATCGCCACCGGCCCGATGACGTGGAACGTCAATACGGCCAGTACGGGCACGGACGGCGTGTGCAGCATCCACGGTTGTTCCAGCGCAATGGCGCCTGCCGCCGCCGGAACGGCCGAGATGCCGACCAGCCATGCCGAGCGGGCGAGTGCGCCGGTTTCCCATGCATGCCGCTTCAGCACGATTGTGCCGCCGGCCCACGAGACCGCTGCGGCCAGCATCACCAGAAAACCGGCCGGGCGTTCGACGTATTCGGCCCCGTTCGAGGCGAGCAGCAGCACCAGCCCGCCCATGCCCAGCGCCAGCGAAACGAGCCGGTTGAGCCCCAGCCCCTCCTTCAGGAATACTGCCGACAGGAGTGCCGCCCACATCGGCATGGTGAAGGCGATGATTGCCGCCTTCGACGTTTCGGTGAGCAACTGACCGAAGGCCGTCAGCAGGTTGAAGCCGAACACGGTCAGCACGCTGGCCGCGATCAGCGCCATGCGATCCCGGCGTGGAATGGTGAGGCGCTCACCTGAAGCGCGCGCGATGAGCGCAAGCAACAGCCCGCCAAAGCCGAAGGCCAGCGCCCGGAAGGTCCATGGCGGCAACTCGCCGAGGATGAACTTCACCGCCGGCCAGTTCAGCCCCCATAACACGCCAATGGTCACCACGAGCAGGGCGGCAATTGCCTTGGGTGTTGCCATGGGATGCTGTCAGTTGCTGCTGCTGGCAAACGTGGCCGGCTGTTGCGGATCATGGCCCGATATCTCCAGCACCAGCTTGCGGCGTACCGCATTGGCGAACTCCTGCGCGTTCTCTGCCGTCACCACGAACGCGCCGGGCCCGCCGATGATGGTGTCCCGGAAGGCCTGTTCGAGGTCATAGCTCACCGGCTGGCCCGAGCAGCTGCGGCACAGCACGGCCAGCCCGTTGATGGTCATGCCGGCGTCGACGATCTGCTGGCGCGCCTCGAAGATGGATGGGCCGCTCCAGTTGTTGGCGCTGTCGGCGGACAGGTCGATGACCTTGCGCAGGCCACTATATGCGTTGGCGTCAATCTGCGCCTTGCCGAACAACAGCGCCGCGCCGATGGCGTTGCGGCCATAGGCGAGCCGGGGCGGACCCAGGATGGCGTCTGCAAAGGCGCGCGCGCTGTCCGGCCCGTCGATCACCGTCCAGTCCGCCACGATCTGCTGGGACGAGGCGTCGGCCCACTCGACATAGGTGACGGCGATCTTCCCCAGCAGGCCGCTGCCGATGGCGCGCAACACCGCCGGATCGGCAATTGCTTCGGCATAGCCTTGCCGCTGGAAGCGGATTTCATCCTCGTCGATCGAGCCCGTTGCATCGGCCAGCAGTACGAGCTCAAGGTCGACTTCCGTTTCGGCGCGCGCCGGCACGATTGCGGCCAGCCCGCCAAGCATGGCGGCCATCAACAGGGCAATGCTGCGCCTTGTGGCTTTCATGCCGCTCCCGCTACTTAAGCTCCACCTCGATGAAGGCGTATTCGCTGTCATTGGCGTTGATGACGTCGTGCTCAACGCCCGTTTCGCGAAAATATGGCACCCCCTTCTTCATCTCCGCTTCCGCCTCAGCGCCGCCGGGCAGCTTCAGCTTCACCTTGCCGTCCATCAGTGGCACCACGACATAATCCATGCCGTGGCGGTGCCAGCCGGTATTGTCGCCGGGGCCGAAACGCCATTCAGTGACGCGCACCTTGTCGTTGTCGATAAAGACGGTGGGCTTTGCCGTGCCGCTCATGAAGTCGCCTCCTGGTGTGGTCAACCGCTACGTGAACATCATCACATCACACCGTCCCTGTCGTGACTAGGCTGGTTTTCATCAGTCGCCGGAACGAGAGGTTCCGGGGCGCAACACGAGAAGAGACGGAGACTTTCAATGACGATCAAATCCACCCTCCTCGCCGTGGCCGTCGCCGCTGCAGCCTTTGCCGCAATACCGGCAGCCAATGCCTCACCGGCAGCAGGCATGATGATGAACGGTGCCGCAGCACCGGCGCCAGCCGGGATCGGTGCTGCCGATGCCACCGTGCACAAGGTGGGCAAACGCCGCCATCGGGGACACCGCGGGCACCGCCGGCACGGCCATGGCCATGGCTATGACTGGCATGGTGGCGGTTTCACCTTCTATGCGCCGGTCTATCATGGCGGTGGCGGCTGCCACTGGATGAAGCGCAAGTGGCGTCAGACCGGTAGCCGCCACTGGCGCAAGCGCTACTATCGCTGCGTGAACCGCTTCTACTGATCGCGCAGCAGCGCAAAAATGAAGGCAGCCGGATCTCTCCGGCTGCCTTTTCCTGTTCGCCGTCCCTTGCAATCAGGTCAGATGCGGATGGCTTCTTCCGGCGCCATGTACTTGTAGCCAAGGTCGTCGGCCACCGCCTTGTAGGTGACGTGACCGGCATGCACGTTCAAGCCGTTGCGCAGGTGCGGGTTCTCGTTCAGCGCCTTGCGCCAGCCGCGGTTGGCGATCTGCAGGATGAACGGCAGCGTGACGTTGTTGAGCGCATGGGTGGACGTCTTCGGCACGCCGCCTGGCATGTTGGCCACGCAATAGTGGATGACGTCGTCAACCACGTACACCGGGTCATCGTGGGTGGTGGCCTTGGAGGTTTCCGCGCAGCCGCCCTGGTCGATGGCCACGTCGACGATGACCGAACCGGCCTTCATCGACTTGACGATGTCGCGGGTGATGAGCTTCGGCGCTGCTGCTCCCGGGATAAGGACCCCGCCGACCACCAGGTCGGCCTCGGCGCAATGGCGCTCGATGGCGTCACGGGTCGAGTAGACGGTGTTGAGCGGCCGGTCGAACTGCGCCCACAGCGAACGCAGGACGTCGACGTTGCGGTCGATCACCCACACGTCGGCTCCCATGCCGAGCGCAATGTGTACCGCGTGACGGCCGACGACGCCGCCGCCGATCACCACGACCTTTGCCGGGTCGACGCCGGGCACGCCGCCCAGCAGCAGGCCATGGCCGCCGTGGGCCTTCTCGAGATAGTATGCCCCGGCCTGGATCGACAGACGGCCCGCAACCTCCGACATCGGCGCCAGCAGCGGCAGGCCGCCGGTCGGGCTGGTCACCGTTTCGTAGGCAATGCAGGTGGCCTTTGACTTTACCAGGTCCTTGGTCTGTGCCGGATCGGGCGCCAGGTGCAGGTAGGTGAACAGCACCTGGCCCTCGCGCAGCATCTTGCGCTCATTGGCCTGCGGCTCCTTCACCTTCACGATCATCTCCGCCTTGGCGAAGATTTCCTCGGGCGTCTTCATGATCTTGGCGCCCGCCTTGCGGTAGGCCGCGTCATCCATGCCGATGCCAGCGCCTGCGCCGGACTCAACCATTACCTTGTGGCCCGCCGCCACCACCTCGCGAACCGAGGTGGGCGTCATGCCGACGCGGAATTCCTTGTTCTTTATTTCCTTGGGTACACCGATCAGCATTGCCGTTTCCTCCAGATAGCGTGACGGATGGGCGCGGATGATACACTGCCTGCCGGACAAGCTTATTGCAAATATTCTTGCATTCTGAGAATTTGCGCAGGATCATTCGAATAAATGAGGATTTATGCGAATGAACTTGCAGCACCTCGATAAGGCGGATCGCCGGATCCTGCGCGAATTGCAGGCTGACAGTTCCATCTCGGTGGCCGATCTTGCGGGGCTGGTGAACCTGTCCGCGTCTGCCTGTCACCGGCGCATCAAGCTGATGGAGGAGCGCGGCCTGATCGCCGGCTACGGCGCCCGGCTCAACCGTGAGAAGCTGGGCCTGGCCATCGAATTCTTTGTCGAGATTTCGCTTGTTGCCCAGTCCGAGCAGACGCTGGAGGCCTTTGAGCAGGCAGTGCGCCGGGTGCCGGAAATCCTCGAATGCCACCTCGTGGGCGGCCAGTATGACTATCTGTTGCGCATCGCCGCCACCGACGCCGCCGACTATGAGCGCATTCACCGGCAGGCCATCACCCGGCTGCCCGGCGTGGCGCGCATCCAGTCCTCGCTGGCCCTGCGTACGGTAAAGCAGTGGACGGGTCTGCCGGTTTAATTGATATGCGTCACGGTGCTGACAATCTCTTGCTGCTATAATTTAACAAATATTGCACAGGAGGCGAGCCGATGACTGCATCCAGCGACAGCCGGAGAACACCCACCGAACTGCCCCAGGCCACCATCACCCACGCCATGAAGTACGGCGCCGAGGCAATGCGTGCCCTGACCGATTGTCAGGGCAAGTATGCCAGCTTCGTGTCGAAGCGGCTCACCGAGGACATGGCCATGCCGGCGCGGCTTGCCGAGTGCAAGTCGCCGATGGAAGTGATCGAGGTATGGACCGATTTCTACAGCAAGGCGCTGGAAGACTATACCGCCCACGCCCGCAACATGACGGCGCTTGGCCAGCAAGCACTGGAAGACACCGTCCGCGAGGCCGAGGTTGAGGCCGCCGAGATCGCCGAAGCCACCGGCGCGGCCATCGAAAAGGTCACCGGCGTCAAGGCAGTCTCGCCGCTCAAGCCCGAGGGCAACG
>JAZBOA010000057.1:0-33464 GCA_036350935.1 Anderseniella sp.
GCAGCCGCCATGCCCAGCGCGCTGAGATAGAGGTCCAAAATTGCCTCTTCCTCCTGGCGCTCGGCGGCATCCTTCTTGCGCAGGGTCACCACCTTGCGCATGATCTTGGTGTCGAAGCCAGTGGCCTTGGCCTCGCCGTAGACTTCCTTGATGTCGGCGGCAATCGCCTTCTTTTCTTCTTCAAGCCGCTCGATGCGCTCGATGAACGAGCGCAGCTGCCCTTGCGCAAAATTGGTCTTGGCGTCCATGCCGGTTGCTCCCCGCACTAACTGAATGGTCGGCCCTACTCATGCGTGAAGGCTGCCGGGCGTGTCCAGCGAAAGCCGCGCGTTTTGCGCAGGAGAAGTTATGCCCTCAGTGCCCCGGGTGCGACTTGGCCATCTTGGCAACCTGCTCCGCGCTCGCCTCGGTCTGGTGCTTTTCCTTCCACTCGGCGTAGGGCATGCCGTAGACGTGCTCGCGCGCGGCTTCCTTGTCCAGCGCCACGCCCTTCTCGTCGGCAGCGTCCTTGAGCCAGTTGGACAGGCAGTTGCGGCAGAAACCGCCAAGGTTCATCAGGTCGATGTTCTGCACATCGGTGCGCTTGCGCAGGTGGCTCACAAGTCGCCGGAACGCGGCAGCCTCAAGCTCGGTCATCGTCTTGTCGTCCATTTCCATCCTCCAGTCAGGCCAGTTCGTGCAGGTTTTTCAGTTGGCCGTTGCCGATCATTGTTTCAAGTGCCGCCGCCAGCCGGTCCGTCCACTCCGCGATGCCCGGTGCATCGGAAATCAGGTCCTGGCGCACCTCGACCAGCGTATGCGGCAGGCCGCGCCTGACCGCATGCCGGTCCATGCAGTCGCCCTCCAGCCCGCCCGCATAAGGTTCGTTGTCGCCCACGCACAACCCGCCCTCCGCCTGCATCGCGGTGATGAACAGGTCCGAGAAGCGCCGGTCGTTGTCCCACAGGAAACCGATTTGCCACGGCCGCGGCACGCCCTTCCAGGCAGGCGTGAAGGAATGTATGGAGACCACCGCCGGCGGCACGCCTTCCGCCATCGCCGCATCGATTTCCGCGTCGATTGCCGCGTGATAGGGCCGGTAAAAGGTGTTGAGCCGGTATTCCCGCTCTTCCGGGGTGATTGTCGCGTTGCCCGGCACCACCGCCCCGTCCGACAGCTGCATGATCAGGGTCGGGTCCTTCTCGCCCCGGTTGGGGTCGATCAACAGCCGTGAAAAGCAGCTCAGCACGGCCGGCACGCCAAGCCGCGCCGCCAGCCGCTGCGTCAGTTCCTCCACCCCGATATCGAAGGCGATATGGCGTTCGAACTCGCTGTGCGGCAGGCCAAGGCTGCCGTACTGCTCCGGCAGCGCATTGCGGGCGTGGTCGCATACCAGCAGAATTCCGCGCGCCCGGTCACCCGGCACGACGTAATGGCTGGTGAAACCGCCACTGCCTGTCCCGGGCTCGCCGCCCGCCGTCACGCTCGCTGGATGAAGGTTCATGGCTTTCCGCAATACAGGAACGGGGCCCGCGCTGTCCAGCGCGCTTGACCACACACATGAACACGTTAAAACGGCAATGACGGCGTTGCTGTATCCGGTCATTGTAAGGCCATTTTTGCGATGGCAACCTTGCGCTCATCCAGGACGGGCACCGCAAGGTCGTCCGCGGGGCGGGTCAGGCCGCCAGAATTTCAACCGCCGGCCGCAGCCAGAGCAGGCATGGCCGGAAACTTGGGTGGGATAGACTGCATATGAAGCGTCCTCGACTGCTGCCTCTCGCGCTCGCTGCAACCATGCTTGCCGGCGCCTCGCTGCCGGCCCGCGCTGATCTGAAGCTGTGCAACCTGACGCCCAGCCGGGTCGGCGTGGCGCTGGGCTATGCCGACCAGCAGGGCTGGGCTTCCGAAGGCTGGTGGAACATCGCCGCCAATGCCTGTGAAACCCTGCTCAAGGGTCCGCTGATCGCCCGCTGGTACTACATCTACGCCGTCGACTACGATCAGGGCGGCTCCTGGGGCGGTCCGGCCAAGATGTGCACCCGTGACAAGCTCTTCACGATCCGCGGCCATACCTCCTGCCAGGAGCGCGGCTACAACGAGACCGGCTTCTTCGAAGTAGATACCGGTGAGAACCTCGACTGGACCATCAAGCTGGAAGGCGCCAAGACCACCGCCGGCACCGGTCAGCCCACCCAGTAGCCAGGCCGCTTACCGCCGCACAATCTGCGCCATCCTGCCGGCTGCTGGCGCCAGCCGCCACACCATGCAAGGGACAAGGTTCCATGAGACGGCAACGTCAGGCCAAGATCGTCGCAACGCTGGGCCCCGCGTCCTCCACCCCGGAGATGATCGAGAAGCTGTTTCTCGCCGGCGTTGATGTGTTCCGCATCAACATGAGCCACTCCGACCACGCCAACCTCAAGGCGCGTTACGACAACATTCGCGCCATCGAGGCGAAGCACGCCCGTCCCATCTCCATCATGGTCGACCTGCAGGGCCCGAAACTGCGCATTGGCACCTTCACCGGCGACAACGTCACCATCAAGGCCGGCGAGGCCTTCCGCCTCGACATGGACGAGACCCCCGGCGACGCCACCCGCGTTTACCTGCCGCATCCGGAAATCTTTGCCGCCGTGAAGCCCGGCGAGCACCTGCTGCTGAATGACGGGCGCGTGCGCCTGGAGGTGACCGCCGCCGACGGCAAGGTGATCGACACCCGCGTGGTATTCGGCGGCGTGCTGTCTGCAAGGAAAGGCGTCAACCTGCCCGACACCATCATCCCGCTGACGCCGCTCACCGAAAAGGACCTGGCCGACCTGGACTACGCGCTGACCCTCGACATCGACTGGGTGGCGCTGTCCTTCGTTCAGTTGCCCTCCGACATCGAGCAAGCCCGCGCCATTATCGGCGGCAAGGCCGGCATCATGGTCAAGGTCGAGAAGCCGTCTGCCCTCAACTACCTCGACGACATCGTCGCCGCGACGGATGCCATCATGGTGGCTCGCGGCGACCTTGGCGTCGAACTGCCGCTCGAGGCCGTTCCCGGATGGCAGAAGCGCATGGTCCGCGCCTGCCGCCGCGCCGGCAAGCCGGTCGTCGTCGCAACCCAGATGCTGGAGAGCATGGTCAATGAACCGGTGCCGACCCGCGCCGAGGTGTCCGACGTCGCCACCGCCCTGTTCGAAGGCGCCGACGCCATCATGCTGTCGGCAGAATCGGCCGCCGGCAAGTGGCCCGAGAAAGCGGTGCAGACCATGGACAGGATCGCCCAGTCCATCGAGCGCGACCCGCTCTACAAGGGCATCATCGCCAACGCCCGCACCGAACCCAACCCCACCTCGGCGGACGCGATCGCCCATGCCGCGCGCACCGTGGCCGAAACGCTCAACGTCGCAGCCATCGTCTGCTACACCGGCTCAGGCTCGACCGGCCTGCGGGTGGCGCGCGAGCGGCCCTTCCTGCCGATCATCGCGCTGACGCCCAGCATCGCCACCGGCCGCCGGCTGGCCGTGTGCTGGGGTCTGCACTGCGTCCACACCGAGGACGCCAAGGACCTTGACGATATGGTCTTCCGCGCCGTCTCCATTGCCTACAACGAGAAGTTTGCCGATGCCGGCGACCGCATTGTCATCACCGCAGGCGTTCCCCTGCGCACGCCGGGCAAGACCAACATGCTGCGCGTAGCCCGGGTCGCCGCACCCGAATAGCCGGAGCGCCGTTTATGCCCGTCGATGCGCACGTGCTGGCCGCCTTCGCCGCCGCAAGCTTCGTGCTGTTGATCATCCCCGGCCCCACCATCATCCTGGTGATCAGCCAGGCGCTGGCCCATGGCCGGCGGGTGGCGCTCGCCTCGGTGGCGGGCGTTGGCCTGGGCGACCTCATCGCCGCCACCTTGTCGCTGATCGGCGTCGGCACCGTGCTGGCCGCCTCCGCCACCGCCTTCACCATCATCAAGTGGCTGGGGGCGGCCTATCTCGTCTGGATCGGCATCAGGATGTGGCGTGCACCCGTCACCCCGCCGCCAATGCCGCAATCCGGCATCGAGGCAGATGCGCCCTCACATACCTGGCCGGTGTTCCGCGACGCCTTCCTGGTCACCCTGTTCAATCCCAAGGGCATCGTGTTCTTTCTCGCCTTCGTGCCGCAGTTCATTGCGCCCGCAAAAGCCTTCGCGCCGCAAGCCAGCGTGCTCGTCATCACCTTCGTGATTCTCGGCATGATCAACGCCGGCGCCTATGCGCTGCTGGCAAGTTCGGCGCGCAACTGGATCCGCCAGCCGTCCGTACTGCGCACCGCCACCCGCACCGGCGCCCTGTTCCTGGTATCGGCGGGCATCGCGTCCGTGTTCGTCCGCCGCACCGCCTGAGCGTCTACTCCACCCGCGCCTGGTCGGCAAAGCCCACCAGCCGGTCAATCGGCGCATAATCGTCGGTGAGCAGCACGCCGTGGCGCGCAATCAGCGCGTCGACCCACTGGTTGGCCAGTGCGCCATACTGCGCCGGGTCCGGTGAGCGGGCGATGAAGCTACCCTCCGGCGTTGGCGCATTGCCTGCCGCCACCACGAACACCTTGCGCTCGCGCGGCGCCGGACGGCGCTGGATGGTCCATACTTCGACCACCGGAAACACCTGTTTGAGCGTGGCCACGATGGCGCCCAACGCTTGCAACCGGTGCTCGAAGTCGACGATGTTCATCAGGTAGCTGCCATCCGGGTTCAAGCGGCCACGCACCAGCTCGAAGAACTCTTTCGTGATCAGATGCGCCGGCACCGCGATGTCGGTGAAGGCATCGCCAATGATCACGTCATAGCGCTCGTCCGGGCGCAGCAGCAGCGCGGTGCGCGCATCCTCGTGCAGCACCCGTGCCGTCGCAGGGTCGAACCAGAAATCCTCGGCCGCCACTTCCGTCACGCCCGGATCGATCTCGGCCACCGTCACCGGTCCGGTCTTGCGCGCCGCAAACCCGCGCGGCACCGAATATGATCCGCCACCGATGAAGAACGACGAGAACTGCTTGCCGCCCGTACGCCGCCGCGCCAGTTCATCCAGCATGGCCGAGTGTTCGTTGAACATGACCTCCGGCAGATCCTGCGCCGAGATGCCGTGCACCAGGTGATCGATCACCATCATCCTGACCGGGCTTGCCGGGTCGGCGCTCACGTCGATGGTGCGGATACAGAAGTAGCGGCTCTCCCTGTCACAGGCGCCTGGCGCCGCAACGCCCGCCCCCGCCAATACCGCCGCCGCGATTGCAGCCACCGCCGCACCACCTGCCTTCACGCCCGCCAGACGGCCCGCATACATGAAACACACTGCCGCCGACACCACGTACACCGCCGTTACCGCCGCCAGCGTCAACGCCGAACCCAACCATGAAATGAACACGAACCCGGCAAGTAGCGTGCCGGCAATGGCCCCCACTGCCCCGGAGGCGAACATCGCCCCCAGCGCCCGGCCCTGCTGACCTTCCACGCTTGAGGTGACGGCGATCTGCGCCAGCACCGGCGCCGGTACGCCAGCAAAGAACGACGGCAGGAAGAACACCAGCGTGGTCAGGATGACGATGGCCCACAGCGGATTGCCGGCGCTGGTCAGCACCGGCCCCGCCAGCCAGTTCAGCAGAACCACCGAGACAGCCGTGGTCAGCGCAGCCGCCACCAGCGACCATCCGGTCGCCCGCATGGCGTCTGCCGGCTTCTTCTCGGCAAACCGGCCGCCAAGCCAGTGTCCGGCCGAGAAGCCCGCCAGCACCACCGCGATCACCGATGTCCAGGTGTAAAGCGACATGCCCACGTGCGGTGCCAACAGGCGGCCCGCCACGATCTCCACTACCAGGCTCGCAGCAGATACCACCGCCTGCAGCATCACCAGCATCGTCAGTCCGGGAACTCGCGCCATCTCCACCCGCCGCATTGTTGAAACATGGTCTCCGTTTCACCCGGCTTTGCCCGTCTTGGCAACCGTTATTCCATCACCGCCGTTCATGACAGCCGTCAGCCCGGCGTCCCAACCTCACACCCGTCATCCCCGCCACCGCTCGTCATCCCCGCGAAAGCGGGGACCCAATCCAGGTCTCAACTTGCCAGGAGCGGTATTGGCTTCCCGCTCCGGCCGGACTGCTGATTGCCAGTCAACGATTATCTCCCCCTTGACAAGCTGATAAAATTCCTATACATGTATTCCTACCCAGTTCATCCCGGGTTTCCCGCGGGAGAGTGCACCCTCGTCAGGTCATGCGGTGGGCTGGGGCACGTAGGTCCTGTTGTGAAGGGCGCCTGACCGCGCTCCCTGGCAGCAGGGCCGGCTGACACCGACCCGGTCCGGAAGGATCGCGTAATACACAACCTGTCTGCTGCGCAAAGCGGGGACGGAGAGAGCGGAAAGCCGGCAGCGCCACGTGTGCGGAGCGCCATGCGCGCTGCAGATTTTCATATGAGTCAAGCAGAGCGCATGGTGCTCCGCCCTCCACACACTCCATCCCACGGCTGCCCCCCGCAGCGCGTGAGTGCTCCCTGCTGCACGCGATCAAGGAAGTCAGGTCATGAGAAAAGTGTACCCTCGCCGCCGTAAGCCCCGATTCTGCGGAGAACACGGCCTCACTGCCGCCGCCGCTCACGCCATCGCGTCAGGCAGCGCCGTCAAGTTTGCGTCGCCCGAAGAATGGCTGGATGCAATACTGGAAGGCGAGATCAAGGACACCTTGCCGGACATGGGCTGGCGCAGCCACTGCGGCACGCGGCGCTGCCGCCGCGCGGGCAGATGCCGCCAGTTTCCGCACCGGCTGAGCTGATCGCCGCAACACCTCAGATGCCCTGGTCGTATTCCTGCTCAAGCTCGCGGATGCGGTCATCGATGCTGTCGAGGTTGGGATTGATCATCTTCGCCCGGCGCAACGCCCGCAGCGCGGCGCGGCCATTGCCGCGTTCCTTCTGGATGGCGCCGAGGCCGGACAGCGCGCCAAAGTGGCGCGGTTCAAGCGCCAGCACCTGCTCGATGTCAGACAGCGAACTGGCATAATCGCCGCGCAGGAAATGCACCGAGGCGCGCCGGTTCCAGCCCTCGGCATAATCCGGATAGAGCTCCACCACCGTGTTGAGAATGGCCAGTGCCGGCCCGTACGACTTGGCTTCCACCGCTACGCCGGCCTGCTTCATCAGCACGTCCGCCGTCGGACTGCCGGAGCGCAGCCACATGGCCTGGATGGCGTTCTCCAGCACGCCCGCCATGTCCTTGCCGCCGGCCTGTCGCAACTGGGCGAACAGCCGGTCGAGCACCTCTTCCGGGTTGGCGTCTGCATCCGGGTTGTGCAGGCTCGGTCCGTCGATGGTCGAGTGCGCCTCGCCTGCCCCTTGCGCCAGCGCCGGACCGGTCAGGGTGAGCCCTGCCAGCAGGCACGCGATTGTCAGCAGTTGCTTCTTCATGACCACATCCTAGCAAATCATTGTGGCCTGAAAAACACGAAACGCCGCAGGAGGGTTCCTGCGGCGTGTTCAAAACCTGTTGATCGCGCCCTGAGGCGCGGAACGGCGCAAGCGTCAGCCCTGGCGGGCCTTGAAGCGCGGATTAACCTTGTTGATGACGTACAGCCGGCCACGGCGGCGGACGACGCGGTTGGCGCGGTGGCGCTTGGCAAGCGACTTGAGCGAGTTGCGGATCTTCATGGGACCGGTCTTTCAATTCAAAGCCGCGCGCGGCGGGTGTCAGCCACGCACGGCCTCGTTAAAATCTGGCGGGAACATAGTTGCGCGCGCGCAGGCTGTCAACTACCACCGGGCGCGGCAATCCGCACCAATCCGGACCGTTCGGCCCTGGAGCAATCGCATGGCATTTCTGGCAACTCACGAACTCGCGCTGACCTGGGCCGCCCTTGCCGCCGGGATATTCCTGATCGCCGTCAATGTCTGGCGCGAGACGCGGCCCAAGCAGAGCCTCGACGTGTCCATCTGGCCCACCACGCCGTTTCTGCTGGCCGGCGCCTTCCTTGTCATTCTCGCCGCCGTTCACCTGCTGACCCTGTACGGCATCGAAAAGCCGCCGCGTTGATATTCACCGGGCTTGCACGGAATGTGATTTCGTTCACATCGCACCCGTTGCAAGCCGGCTATCGTCACTTTCAACACACCAACGCAGGGCCCCGCCCCGCACCTGAATGGAAGATAAGACGATGGCCCGCCCTTACACATATGCACCCGGTACGCTGGCTGACATGGGCCTTGATCCAGCCGCAACTCGTCCGGTACCGCTCAACTACCGCACACCCGGCGCCCGCCGTGCCGGCATCGGCCCTTCCTCGGGCGAGGTGCTCGGCGTCCTGTCGGCCATGGACCGGCTGCTGCTGTAGCCCCGCGTCCCCCTCACGAGCCCGGCTTGAACGGCTTGCCGAGGCAGGCCGGCGCGGCAGAGCTTCCTGCCGAACGGGCAGAGATGATCGCCAGCACGGCGATGGTGGCGAGATAGGGCATCGCCGCCAGCAGCTCCGGCGCCAGCAGCGACGAGCCCGCCGCCTTGGCATGCAGCTCCAGCGTCATCACTGCGCCAAAAAGGTAGGCCCCCAGCAGCAGCCTGCCCGGCCGCCAGCTGGCGAACACCACCAGCGCCAGCGCAATCCAGCCGCGCCCGGCGGTGAGCTCTTCGGCCCACATCGGCGTCAGCACCAGCGAATAGAAACAGCCGGCAAGCCCCGCCATGGCGCCGCCGAACAGCACCGCCATGTAGCGCACCGCGATCACCGGATAGCCGATCGAGTGCGCCGACAGATCCGATTCGCCCACCGCCTTCAGGATAAGCCCGGCCCGCGTCCGGCGCAGGAACCAGCTCACCGCCAGCACAAGCAGCAGCGACACGTAAACAAGCGGGCTGTAGCCGAACATCACGCGCAGCACCGGATGACCGGCCAGTGCGTCCGGGAACGCCGGTCCGAACACGTCCACCGTGCGCCCCACATAACCCTCGCCCGCCAGCGCCGACAGACCGATGCCGAATATCGTCAGCGCCAGCCCGGTCGCCACCTGGTTGGCGGTGAGGGTAAGGGTGAGAAAGCCGAAGATGGCCGCCGAACCCGCCGCTGCCAGCATTGCCGCCAGCACGCCGATGACCGGCTGGCCGGTGACGGAGGTGACCGCAAACCCGGTCACCGCGCCGATCAGCATCATGCCCTCCACGCCGAGGTTCAGCACCCCGGACTTCTCGACCACCAGTTCACCGAGCGCCGCCAGCAGGATCGGCGTTGCCGCGCCGACCACGGTCATGATGAAGGCGATGAGCAGTGCATCCATCGCTCAGGCCCCCTCGCCCTGCGCCGTGGTGCGGCCGAGCCTGATCCGGTAGCGCACCAGCACGTCGGCAGCCAGCAGGAAGAACAGCATCATTGCCTGGAACACGCCCGTAGCGGCGTTGGGCAGGCCGATGGAGGATTGCGCCATCTCGCCGCCCACATAGGACACCGCCAGCACGATGCCGGCGAACACGATGCCCACCGGATGCAACCGCCCGAGGAACGCCACGATGATGGCGGTGAACCCGTAGCCCACCGGAAACTGCGGCACCATCTGCCCGAACGGGCCTGCCGCCTCCAGCACCCCGGCGAACCCGGCCAGCCCGCCACCGCACAGAAGCGCCGCCCATACCGTGCGCTTGGCATCAAAGCCGCCATAGCGCGCCGCCGCCGGCGCGGCCCCCACCACCTTGATGCGGAAGCCGAACACCGTGCGCGCCATCACGAACCACACCGCCAGCGCCACCACGAATGCAATTGGCACGCCCAGGTGCACCACCGTGCCCGGCACCACCGTCGGCAGCAGCTGCCAGTCGGTGAACATCCGCGACTGCGGAAAGTTGAAGCCGTCCGGATCTTTCCACGGGCCCCGCATCAGATAGTAGAGCAGCTGCACCGCCACATAGGTCAGCATCAGGCTCGACAGGATCTCGTTGACGTTGACCCTCGTGCGCAGCAGGGCCGGTACCGCGGCCCACGCCATGCCGCCGGCGACCCCGGCAAGACACATCAGCGGCAGGATCCACCAGCCCTCCATGCCCCAGGTCAACAGCGCAACGCCGGTGCCGGCAAGACCGCCCAGGACGTACTGTCCCTCCGCCCCGATGTTCCAGACATTGGCCCGGAAGCCGATGGCCAGCCCCACTGCAATGAGGATCAGCGGCGCCGCCTTGACGCCCAGGTCCTGCCACTTGTTGGGGTCGAGCAGCGGTCCGAAAAAGATCTTGCCCACCGCCGCGAAGCCGTCATGGCCGATCAGGGTGAAGATGACCGCCCCCGCCAGCATGGTCGCCACGACTGCGATTACCGGCGTGAGGTACAGCATCGTCCGGCTGGGCTGCTTGCGACGTTCGAGTTCAATGAGCATGGGCCGCTTCCGACAGTTCGGCGGTGGCGAAAGGATCGCCATGCACCCCGCCCATGAGCAGGCCAATCTCGTCGATGGAAGCCTCGCCCACGTTGAGGGTGCGCGACAGGCGGCCTTCGTTGATCACTGCCATGCGGTCGCAGATGGCCAGCAGTTCGTCGAGGTCCTGCGAGATGACCACGATCGCCGAGCCGCTTGCGGCCAGGTCCACCAGCGCCTGGTGGATCGCCGCAGCCGCGCCCGCGTCTACACCCCAGGTCGGCTGCGACACCACCAGCACCTCCGGCTGCTGCAGGATCTCGCGGCCCATGATGAACTTCTGCAGGTTGCCGCCAGACAACGAGCTTGCCAGCGCATCCGCCCCCGTCGCCTTGACGCCGAAGGTGTCGATCACCCGTGCAGCGTAGGCCGCTGCCGCGCCCGCGTCGATGATGCCGCCGGCACCTGTCAGGCCCATCCGGTTGCGCGCGGTCAGGACCACGTTCTCCGCCAGCGTGAAATCCGCCACGGCGCCGTGGCCATTGCGCTCTTCCGGCACGGCGCACAGGCCCAGCGCCCGGCGCTGATTGGCGTTCATCACGCCGATGGCTTTGCCGCCGAGCCGGATCGCGCCCGCGCTGGCGGCCGGGCGTTCACCGCTCAGCGCCATCGACAGCTCGTTCTGGCCGTTGCCCGCCACCCCCGCAATGCCGAATATCTCACCGGCGCGAACGGCAAAACCAACATCGTCAAGCGACACCCCGAATGCGCCTTCGCCCGGCAGCACAAGGCCCTCGACGGCAAGTTTCTCCTCGCCGGGCCGGCGCTCCTTCGGCTTGGCGACCTGCTTCAGGCTGCCCCCGATCATCATCTCGGCCATCGAACGTGGCGTCTCCCGGCGCGGATCGCAACTGGCCACCACCTTGCCGCCGCGCAGGATGGTGGCCTCGTCGCACAGTTCGCGGATTTCGTGCAGCTTGTGGCTGATATAGAGGATGGAGCAGCCGGTAGCCGCAAGCTGGCGCAACGTATCGAACAGTTGCGTCACTTCCTGCGGCGTCAGCACCGAGGTCGGCTCGTCCATGATCAGCAGGCGCGGATTGAGCAGCAGCGCCCGCACGATCTCGATCCGCTGGCGCTCGCCCACCGACAGCGTCGAGACAACCCGGTGCGGGTCAAGCTTGAGGCCGTATTCATGCAAGACCGCCCGCACCCGCGCCTCAAGTGCGGACTGCGAGATGGCACCATCCATGCCCAGCGCGATGTTCTCCAGCACGGTCATCGCCTCGAACAGCGAGAAGTGCTGGAACACCATGCCGACCCCCATGCGCCGGGCGGCCTTCGGATTGGGCATCGCAACCGGCGAACCCTCCCAGAGGATGCGCCCGGCATCTGGTTGCAGGATGCCGTAGATCATCTTCACCAGCGTCGACTTGCCGGCGCCATTCTCGCCCAGCAGCGCATGGATCTGGCCGGCACGGACCCTGAAACTGACATGGTCGTTGGCCAGCACGCCGGGGAAAGCCTTGGTAATGCCTTCAAGCTCTATGCGGTACGGCCCTTCACCTGTCATCCGTCGTCCCCGTGGCGGCACGCCGGCCCGGCGGCCAGCTTGTCTGCAGACACGGTAGCGGCTGGTTTGCCGCGCACAAGCCGCTATGCACAGCTTTTGCGATCAATTGCCCCATGTGCATCCGATGGCAATGTTGGCACCTTGCCCCGCCTTGAGGGATCGAATACCAACAAGGTCCACGTCCGCTGGGAGGTTACATGGCGCGCAACATTCTGATTCTCGGGGCCTCGTACGGCTCGCTTCTGGCAACCAAGCTGCTGATGGCGGGTCACAACGTGACCCTGGTCTGCCGCGAGAAGACGGCGGAGCTGATCAACCGCGACGGTACCGAAGTCCGCATCAAGCTGCGCGACGAGGCTGTCCATCGCGCCATTTTCTCGCGTGACCTGCCTGGCAAGCTCGATGCCGCCCCGCCGCACGAGATCGACGTGACACGCTATGACCTTGTCGGCCTGGCGATGCAGGAGCCGCAGTACGCCAACCACACCATCCGCACGCTCATGGTCCGGATTGCCGAGGCAAAGTTGCCCTGCCTGTCGATCATGAATATGCCCCCTCTGTCTTACCTCAAGCGCATTCCTGCACTGGCTGCCATGGACCTCGAGGAGGCCTACACCAACGCCCAGGTGTGGGAACGGTTCGAGCCCGGCCTGATGACGCTGTGCTCGCCTGACCCGCAGGCCTTCCGCCCGCCGGAAGAGGCCGCCAACGTGCTGCATGTCGGCCTGCCGACCAACTTCAAGGCCGCCACCTTTGCCGACGAAAAGCACAACGAGATGTTGCGCGAACTGGAAGCCGGCATCGACGCGGTGACGCTGGACGGCAAGGACGTGCCGGTGAAGCTGAAGGTGTTCGACTCGCTGTTCGTGCCGATGGCGAAGTGGTCGATGCTGCTGACCGGCAACTACCGCTGCATCACCCCGGGTGAGCCGCGCGCCATCCGCGACGCCGTGCATTCCGACCTGGACCTGTCGCGCCGCATCTACGCCCATGTGGACGCCATTGCCCAGAAGCTGGGCGCCGATCCGGAAGACCAGGTGCCGTTCGAGAAATATGCAAAGGCCGCCGAGAGCCTGCTCAAGCCGTCATCGGCGGCGCGGGCGGTGGCCAGCGGTGCCCCGTTCATCGAGCGCGTCGACCTTTTGGTGAAGCTGATTTCGCACCAGATCGGTATGCAGAACGACGAGATCGACCAGACCGTCGATATCGTCGATCGCAAGCTCGACGAGCGCATTGTAGGAAGCTGATCGCGCAAGCCAGGCGCATCACAGTCCCCTCGGGCCGGGAAGCTACTCCGCCGGTACCCGGGGTGCGCCGGGCGCACGGCGCGGTTCGGTGGCGCCGTGCCTGATGCGATGCCACAGCCCTGCCGCCACGATGCCGGCGACGGTCAGGGCGACAATCGTCACAAAGATGTCCGGGAAATCCACAGATCCACTCCTCAAGTCGTTCGTCACGGGTCAATGCAGGGGCGCTGCACACCACCCCCTGATGTCCCAGACTTGAGGATCGCGCCTGCCAGGACCAATCATTAGTCCCGCCACCGGCGATAGAAACTGTCTATTGCAATCTTGGCACTCCAATCAATGGATGACATTGACCTCCGGCAGCCGCTGACCCACCAGCGTCCGCACCAGGTCGGCCAGTTCGCGGAACTGCCCGGCCTGGGCTGCACGCTTTCTCCACGCCATGCCGATCTGCCGGTGCAACGTGCGGTCAGCCATCCGCATCACCGCCACTTCGCCACGAGCGCCGATCTCGGACCTGACATATAGCGCCGGCAGGAACGCCAACCCCATGCCCATCCCCACCATCTGGCGCAGGGTGTCGAGGCTGGTGCCCTCATAATCGCGCAGCATGGTGGCGCCGAACTCGTCGCAAATCGCCCTGACCTGCTCGTGCAGGAAATGGCCTCGCTCGATGGCCAGTACGCTCTGCCCGACAAGATCGTTGCGGCTGATGGTTTCGGCCGCCGCCAGCGGATGATCGCGGGCTGCCACCACCAGCAGCGGCTCACGAAACACCCGCTCCACCTCAAGATCGGCATGATTGATCGGCAGCGGCGAGATGATCAGGTCATACGCCCCGGCCTGAAGCTGCATCTGCAGTTCGCTTGGCCGGTCTTCCTTGACGTACAGCTTGAGGCTGGGGTGGGCCTCGTGCAGCGACGGCACGATCTGCGGCAACAGGTAGGGCCCCAGCGTTGGCGGCACGCCAAGCCGGATCGTCCCGTGCAATCCGTGCCGTGACGAGGTAGCCAGATCAATGATGTCCTGAACCTCGCCCAGCACCCGGCGCGCGCGGGCCGCAACTTCCCGGCCCAGCGGCGTCAGCGTCACAGCCTTACCGCCACGTTCGATCAGCGGCGCATCCAGACGCCGTTCCAGCTCCTGCAACTGCATGCTGAGCGTGGGCTGGGTCACGTGAACCTTTTCGGCAGCCCGCCGGAAATGCAGTTCCTCTGACAGGGCGACCAGGTATTTCAATTGCCGGATGGTGGGCATTGGCAAGGCTCCCAAAGCAGAAACAATCGATAGATAATCTCGATCAATTTACCCATTGTCTTTCGATTTGATCAATAGCCCTGCTGGTCCTATTTTCGATGCAACAGAATTGCCGTTCATCCGTCCCGTTCAAACCGGGACACAGACACTTGCAGCGAGACCATGCTCAACCCTGTACAAACACCCAGCACTTCAGCCAGCAGAATGCGCCTGGCGCCGCGCACCCGGTTGCGCGAGCCGAGAACCAGGGTGGTGCTGCTGTCAGGATCGGACCCTCGAAACTGCCTGGCCCACCACGCCCGCCGGGTCATCGACGCCGCCTACCCGCACCTCGACTGGATTACCTTGACGCCTGAAGAGGTCCGGCAGGATCCGGCCTGCATGTCCGCGCACTCCGGGCTGGTGCTTGCCGCACCAGCTGCAATAGCCCTGATCAAATCCCAGAATGACGGAGCCTGGCTGCAGCTGGAGAAACAGCTCTTCGCCTCGCTCCACTTTGCCGGCAACCTGCCCGGACTGAGCCGCTTCCGGACCAGCACGCCGCTGGACATAGCGCTTATCCGCCACCTTGAGTGCGGCCCCTGCACTGAATCCGCTCAGGCCGCACGCCTCCACATGGTGATCAGCCTGGCATTCGAGTTTGCCCGGCTGAACCAGCGCCGCCAGCTTGTGGCGACCGCCAGTTCAGCGGCGATGCGATCATCGGGCAGCCTGTTCGAATGCCTGATGAAGCAGTCAGCGGCAGCCTATCCCGACATTGCCAGCAAGTGCATGACCATGTCCCAGTGCACGAGGCAGATGGTGCATCATCCGGATCGTCTGTGCACCATAGTTGCAACCGGCGCGACGGCGCATGCATTGGCCGGGTTGGCCGTCAACTCCACCCTGATGCCCCACCTGATGCCGGAAGTTCACATTGGCAGCGGGCTTGCGGTGTTCACCGCGGTAGCCTCCGATCTCGACATGCTGGGCGATTGCGGCTTTTCCAACCCCACCGGCATGATCCGGTCGGCTGTCATGCTGCTGCACCACCTGGGCGCTTCGGATGCCGCCACGAAGATCGAGCATGCGCTGCATGTGACGCTTGAAGATGGCGCCCGGCTGACGCCGGACATTGCCTACCGCTATCCCGGTGTCAGCAACGCCAGCTTTACCGCCTCGGTCATCGCCAATACCGGCGTCCATTCCATCGGCCTTGCCGGACGCAGCGACTATGGCTTCCGGCTGCCACGCCACACCGGCGTCCCTGCCCGGCCAGCGGCCAACCAGCAATGAAAACCAAGATCGGAACCGGAGAAAAAACAATGCAATACGACACCATGGAAGCCCGGCATGAGCAGTTGCTGTCCGACACGGCGAGAGCGCGGCTCAGGGAACTGGAAGCCCGCGTCGCCCTCGTCAGGCTGCAGGCGCAGACGGGTTCCAGCGGCAGCAGCTTCATCGCAGAACGGGCCCGCAGCCTGCAGGGCAGCATTGCGAAGGAACTGAACGCCAGCAGCGGCAACCGCAGCCGCGCCAGGAGCTGACATTGATGGACAGGATTGAAGCCGAGACCCGCAGCCTCGGCCAGGTTATCGCCAGGCGCAACTACCTGTTGGCGGTCTGGGCCGGCCGCCAGCTCGACCTCAAGGCCGGCGACTTGCCGGCCTATGTCGACGCAGTCATGCAGTCGGACTTCGAAGAGCCAGGGCCGCACGACGTGGTGCGCAAGCTGGAAGCCGACTTTCGCAAGCGCGGCAAACCGGTTGACCGCCGCAAGCTGCTGCGCCAGCTCATCGCACTGGAAAACAGCGCCCGGGCCGAACTTCTCAATACCGACTGAGGACGGCGCAACGGCGGCACGAACTACCCGTCAGACCTTGCGAAAAACGAACACCGCCCATGCCAGCGCGATCAGCAACGGCCACCACAACGGCGCGCCCACGGCATACAGCCACGCGATGAAGATGAATGCCGAACCCAGCAGCGAGATGAACAGCCGGTCGCCCCGGGTGGTGTCTATGGCCAGCACCCCCCGGCGGGGGCTCCCGCCCGGACTGAAGTATTCCCACACCCCCATCGCAGCGATGCAGGCGGCGATGAAGATGAAGAACGCCGCCGTTGCCCGCGTCCAGGCCATCCAGGTGCCGAGCGGCTGCATCCACCACTTGGCCGAGAACATGACGAGGTCTTCCATTGAACTGGCCCTCCCTACACGCGGCCCAGGGCAAAGCCCTTGGCGATGTAGTTGCGCACGAACCAGATGACGATGGCGCCGGGAATGATGGTCAGCGTACCGGCCGCAGCCAGAAGCCCCAGTTCATAGCCCGATGATGAAGCTGTCTTCGTCATGGTGGCGGCAATCGGCTTGGCGGCCACCGCAGTCAGCGTCTTGGCCAGCAGCAGTTCCACCCACGAGAACATGAAACAGAAGAACGCAGCCACGCCGATGCCGGCGGAGATGGTCGGCACGAAGATCTTCACGAAGAAGGACGGGAACGAGTAGCCGTCCACATAGGCCGTCTCGTCGAGCTGCTTGGGCACGCCAGACATGAAGCCTTCAAGAATCCACACCGCCAGCGGCACGTTGAACAGGGTGTGGGCGAGCGCCACGGCGATGTGGGTGTCGAAGATGCCGATGGCCGAGTAAAGCTGGAAGAACGGCAGCGCAAACACCGCCGCCGGCGCCATCCGGTTGGTGAGCAGCCAGAAGAACAGGTGCTTGTCGCCCAGGAACCGGTAGCGCGAGAACGCGTAGGCCGCCGGCAGCGCCACCGCCACCGACAGCACCGTGTTGAGGCTCACATAGATGAGCGAGTTGACGTAGCCCATGTACCAGGTGGGGTCGGTGAAGATGGTGGCGTAGTTCTCCAGCGTCGGGTTCTGCGGCCACAGGGTGAACGAGCCGAGGATCTCGTTGGTGGTCTTGAACGACATCGACACCAGCCAGTAGATCGGCAGCATCAGGAAGATGATGTAGACGGTGGGGATCAGCCAGGAGTACTTGCGCATCAGTTTTCCTCGTCTCGCGTCATGACCGTGTAGAAAATCCAGCTGAACAGCAGGATGACCAGGAAGTAGATCAGCGACATGGCCGCCGCCGGTCCAAGGTCGAACTGTCCCAGCGCGATCTTCACCAGGTCGATTGAGAGCAGCGTGGTTGAATTGCCCGGCCCGCCGCCGGTCAGCACCGAGGGCTCGGTGTAGATGTTGAAGGAGTCCATGAACCGCAACAGCACTGCGATAGTCAGCACCCGCTTCATCTTGGGCAGCTGGATGTAGCGGAAGATGGCCCATGACGAGGCGCCGTCGATCTTCGCCGCCTGGTAATAGGCGTCGGGAATGGAGACGAGACCCGCATAGGCCAGCAGCACCACCAGCGACGTCCAGTGCCACACGTCCATCAGGATCAGCGTGAACCACGCATCCCCGGGCTGGCGGGTATAGTTGTAGTCGAAGCCGATGCTGTTCAGCGTCTTGCCGAGCAGCCCGATCTCCGGCAGGCCGAAGATGTTCCACATGGCGCCGACCACGTTCCACGGGATCAGCAGCGGCATAGCCATCAATACCAGGCAGACCGATACCCCCGGCCCCTTTCGCGGCATGGCGAGTGCGATGATGACGCCGAGCGGAATCTGGATCGCCAGCACGGTGAAGGTGAACATCAGCTGGCGCGAAAGCGCATCATGGAATCGCGGTGACCGCAGCACCTCCTCGAACCAGCGAAGCCCCGCCCAGAAGAACAGGTTGTCGCCGAAGGTCTCCTGCACCGAGTAGTTGACCACCGTCATCAGCGGCACGATGGCGTTGAACGCCACCAGCACTACTACCGGCAGGACCAGGAACCAGGCCTTCTGGTTGACCGTCTTGGTGCTCATGCCCCCGCCTCCCGGCCGGCCAGCCAGCCATCGACATAAATCCGCGTTGCCTTGGGGTCGAAGGCAAGATGCACGCTCCCGGCGGGAACCTGCTGGCCTTCACCCAGCAGCATCCTGACCCGGCCCGCATCGCAGTCTGCCTCGACGATGAAGAACCGCCCGGCATCGGAGACCTTGCCGACCCGCGCCGGAATTCCCTTGCTGGCGAACGAGACGAATTCCGGCCTGACGCCAACTTCGGTTTGGCCAGACGCATCAGGCGCCTTGTTGGCAGTGGCGACCTTGCACCCCGCCACCACTGCGCTCCCGCCGGCGATCTCGCACGGCAACACGTTCATGCCAGGCGATCCGATGAAGTGACCGACAAAGGTGTGGCGGGGCTGGTCGAACAGCTCCTCCGGCGTGCCGACCTGCATCACCTCGCCGGTGTTCATCACCACCACCTTGTCGGCGAAGGTCAGCGCTTCGGTCTGGTCATGGGTGACGTAGATCATTGTCGTGGCCACCCGCTGGTGCAGTTCCTTCAGCTTGGAACGCAGCTGGAACTTCAGATGCGGGTCGATGACGGTGAGCGGCTCGTCGAACAGGATGGCGTTGACGTCGGTGCGCACCAGGCCCCGGCCCAGCGAAATCTTCTGCTTGCCATCGGCGGTCAGCCCGCGAGCCCGCTTGTCAAGCATGGCGGTCAGGTCGTTCATCGCAGCCACCTCGCGCACCCGCTTGTCGACAGTAGCTTCATCAACTCCGCGGTTCCTCAGCGGGAAGGCGAGATTGTCGTAAACGGTCATGGTGTCGTAGACGACCGGGAACTGGAACACCTGGGCGATCTGCCGCTGCTCGGGCGGCAGGGCGGAGACGTCCTTGCCGTCGAACAGCACCCGCCCATGCGAGGGCACCAGCAGGCCCGAGATGATGTTGAGCAGCGTGGTCTTGCCACACCCCGACGGGCCCAGCAGCGCATAGGCGCCGCCGTCTTCCCATTCCAGGTCAAGCTGCTTGAGCGCCCAGTCCGCCTCGGCGCGCGGCTCGCGCATGTAAGCGTGCTTCAGCCTGTCCAGCGTGATCCGCGCCATCTCAGCCTGCCTTTCCCGCTTCGCCGCCACCGGCCAGCCGGCCGGCTGTGTCGAAATAGAAGCAGCGGCTCATGTCGGCATAGAGGCTGGCCGGGACGCCGGCATCAAACGGATGTACCCCGTGTGACAGCGACACCCAGTCATCCCCGAACGCGGTGAAATGGATGATGCTCTCCGAACCGGACAGTTCCGCCACCTTGACAATCCCGTTGATGACGGCGTCGGTCTTCGACTGGCGAACCGGCGAAACATGGTAAGGGCGGATGCCGACGACATATGTGCCATCGGCAAGCCCCTTCGGCGCTGACCATGACACCGTATCCTCAAGGCTGGCCTTGCCGCCACGGACACTCACTCTCGCGGTATTGATGGGCGGCTCCGAAAACACTTTCGCCGAGGTCAGGCTGGAGGGCCGCCGATAGATACTGACAGTCGGGCCAAAATCGGCGATGCGGCCCTCGTGCAAGGCGGCGGCAAAGCCGCCCAGCAACAATGCCTCGGTGGGTTCGGTGGTTGCGTAGACCACGACGCAATCGCGGCCCGCGAACAGCTTGGGAAGCTCGTCCCGCAATTCCTCGCGCAGCTTGAAGTCCAGATTGGCAAGCGGTTCGTCGAGCAGGATGAGGTCTGAATCCTTGACCAGCGCGCGGGCCATGGCGCAGCGCTGCTGCTGGCCGCCCGACAGTTCGGACGGGCGCCGGTCGAGCATGGCGGAGATCTTCATCAGTTCGGCCATGCGCCCCACGCGCAACTTGATCTCGCCTTCCGCCAGCCGCGCCACGCGCAACGGCGAGGCGATATTCTCGTACACCGACATGTTGGGATAGTTGATGAACTGCTGATAGACCATCGACACGTTGCGCTTCTGCACGGCGACGCCGGTCACGTTGCGCCCATTGAACCAGACTTCACCGGTCGTTGGCTGCTCCAGCCCGGCCATCAGTTGCATCAGCGTGGTCTTGCCGGCAAGGGTAGTCCCGAGGAGCGTGTTGAAGCTGCCCGGTTCAAGCGTGAGGCTGATGGGATGAATGTGCGTTTGCGCACCCACCTTCTTGCTCACCTCTTTCAGTTCGAGCGCCATGCCTCGCCTGTACACCCTGGATGCGCCATTGCCTTGGCGGCGCTGAAGTATGTTGTGTGAAAACAAGGCCCGGCAATAAGCCCACCTTACGGCATGCCGGGCCCTGTCAGTCGTGCCGGCGCCCGGCAGGCGCGCGGGAGGAGATTACGCGCCTGCCGGGACCGTTACCTTGCCTTACTGCTGCCAGCGCTTGACGATTTCCTCGTAAGCCATGGTCTCCCCAGGCTCCTTCTCGTTCTCGAGCTTGGCTGCAGGGCCATCCTGCTTGCCGAGCCATTCGGACGGATCCTTGGCTTCGTTCAGCCGCGGACCGCAGCCGCCATAGACGTTGGCCTGCTCGTCGGCAGCCTGCATGCGGGCCATGATCTGGTCCATTTCACCGGCCAGGCGGTCCATGGCTTCCTGCGGGGTGAAGGCGCCGGAGTTCACGTCCCCGATCTGCTGCCACCACAACTGGGCGAGCTTGGGATAGTCAGGCACGTTCACGCCGGTCGGCGTCCAGTTCACCCGGTCAGGCGAGCGGTAGAACTCAACGAGGCCGCCCAGCTTGGGCGCGCGCTCGGTGAAGCTCTCATGCCGCACGGTGCTGTCGCGGATGAAGGTGAGGCCGACATGGCTCTTCCTGGTATCGACGGTCTTGGAAACCGTGAACTGCGCGTACAGCCAGGCTGCCTTGGCGCGATCCGCCGGGGTCGACTTGAGGATGGTCCAGGAACCAGCATCCTGGTAGCCAAGCTTCATGCCTTCCTTCCAGTAAGGCCCGTGCGGGGACGGCGCCATCCGCCACTGCGGATTGCCTTCGTCATCGACGGTGTTGTTGCCCTCCGACTTAGGCGCCACCATCGAGGCGGTGAACGCCGTATACCAGAAGATCTGCTGGGCCACGTTGCCCTGCGCCAGTGCCGGCAGCGACTGGTAGAAGTCATAGTCGGCTGCGCCGGGAGGGGCGTACTTCCTCAGCCACTCGTCCCACTTGGCGATGGCGTAAACCGAGGCGGGCGCGTTGGTGCCGCCGCCGCGCGCCACCGAGGCGCCGGACGGGTTGCACGAACCTTCCTCCATGCGGATGCCCCACTCGTCGATCGGGCGGCCGTTGGGCAGGCCCGGCGACGTGGAACCGGCCATGGACAGCCACGCGTCGGTCATGCGCCAGCCAAGGTCAGGGGCGCGCTTGCCGTAGTCCATGTGACCGTAGATGCGCACGCCGTCGATTTCCTTCACGTCGTTGGTGAAGAACTCGGCGATGTCCTCGTAGGCCGACCAGTTGAGCGGCACGCCAAGGTCGTAGCCGTACTTGGCCTTGAACTGTTCCTTCAGTTCCGGCTTGTCGAACCAGTCCTTGCGAAACCAGTAAAGGTTGGCGAACTGCTGGGCGGGCAGCTGGTACAGCTTGCCGTCCGGGCCGGTGGTGAACGACTTGCCAATGAAGTCGTCGAGATCCAGCATCGGGTTGGTGACGTCCTTGCCGTCACCCGCCATCCAGTCTGTGAGGTTCACCGCCTGCTGCAGGCGCGAGTGGGTGCCGATCAGGTCCGAGTCGTTGATGTAGGCGTCGTACAGGTTGCGGTTGGTCTGCATCTGCGTCTGCACAGCCTGCACCACTTCGCCTTCACCCAGCAGCTGGTGGTTAACCTTGATGCCGGTGATTTCCTCGAACGCTTTGGTCAGCGTCTTCGACTCGTATTCGTGGGTCGGAATGGTTTCGGACAGGACGTTGATTTCCATGCCCTTGAACGGCTCGGCAGCCTTGATGAACCATTCCATCTCCTTCATCTGCTCTTCCTTCGAGAGCGCAGATGGCTGGAACTCGTCGTTTATCCACTTTTCCGCAGCGGCCATGTCGGCCCAGGCCGGCAGCGCGGTAACGCCAAGCGCCATCGCGGCGACGGACGCCAGAAGCAGCTTTTTCATGATATCTCCTCCACATGTCATGCGCGTTCCTTGATCGCGTGACGCGCAACGAGGTTAACATCAATACGAAAAAAAGCGAAAGTCAATACCGCTCATATTGATTTAATCGAAAATAAGCGCAAATATACGAACGTCACAGGGAAGGTCGAAGAGTGATCCAGTTACCGCCGAGACAGATGGACATTCTCGAGATCGCGCGCCGCGAAGGCCGCGTCGATGTCGAGGGTCTGGCCGCGCGCTTCGAGGTAACGCCGCAGACGATCCGCAAGGATCTCAATGACTTGTGCGACATGGAAAAGCTGCACCGGGTGCATGGTGGCGCGGTGTATCCGTCCAACACGGTGAACGTTGCCTACCAGGCGCGGCGCGAGATCGCGTCGGAAGGCAAGGCGCGCATAGCCGCCGTGGTGGCGAACCTCATCCCCGACAATTCCTCGCTCATCCTCAATATCGGCACCACGACCGAGGAAGTGGCGCAGGCGCTGCGCCGCCACCAGGGTCTGATGGTGATCACCAACAATCTCAACGTGGCCTACATCCTCGCCGACGCCCCGGGCGTGGAGGTGGTGGTGGCGGGCGGCATGGTGCGCAAGACCGACGGCGGCATCGTCGGCGCGGCGGCCATCGACCTGATCCGCCAGTTCAAGGTGGATTATGCCGTGGTCGGCACCTCGGCCATCGACGGCGAAGGCACCCTGCTCGACTTCGACTACCGCGAGGTGCGGGTATCGCAGGCAATCCTCGCCCAGGCGCGCACCCGCATACTGGTAGCGGACTCGACCAAGTTCGAACGCCGCGCGCCGGTGCAGATCGGCCAGCTCTCCGACATTGACATCTTCGTCACCGATGCCCCGCTGCCCGGCCCCGTTGCAGAAGCCGTGGCCGAATGCAGCGTCGAGGTGATCGTGGCAACGGACATCCCGCAACAGCAGGCCGCATCATGAACAACCAGTCCAGCACTGGCCGCCTCAAGCCGCACTATGATGTGTTCATCATCGGCGGCGGCATCAATGGCTGCGGCATCGCCCGCGACGCCGCCGGCCGGGGGTTCTCGGTCTGCCTGTGCGAGGCCGGCGACTTCGCCGGCGGCACGTCTTCGGCGTCAACCAAGCTGGTGCATGGGGGACTGCGCTATCTTGAGCACTACGAGTTCCGGCTGGTGCGCGAGGCGCTGCAGGAGCGCGAGGTGCTGTGGCAGATGGCGCCGCACATCATCTGGCCGCTGCGCTTCGTGCTGCCGCACCACAAGGGCTTGCGCCCGGCGTGGCTGCTGCGCCTCGGGCTGTTCCTCTATGACCACATCGGCGGACGCAAGCTGTTGCCGCCAACGCGCACTCTTGACCTGTCCGCCGACGAGGCCGGAAAACCCCTGAAGCCGCTGTTCGCCAGGGCCTTCGAGTATTCCGACTGCTGGGTGGAAGACTCCCGGCTGGTGGTGCTGAACGCCTGCGACGCCGCAGACCTTGGCGCCGCCATCCGTCCGCGCACCAGGGTGCTCAGCGCACGGCGCGACAGCGGCAAGTGGCACATCGAGGTGGAAGATGTCCGCTCCGGCATGCGCCAGCAACTCAGCGCGAGCCTGGTGGTCAATGCCGCAGGGCCGTGGGTGGACCGGGTGCTGCAGTCGGTGTTCGGCTGGAACGATGCGCACAACGTGCGGCTGGTGCGCGGCAGCCACATCGTGGTGCGGCGCAAGTTCGACCACGGCAAGTGCTACATTTTCCAGAATGCCGACAACCGCATCATCTTCGCTATACCCTACGAGGACGACTATACGCTGATCGGCACCACAGACGCCGATCACGGAGCCGACGCCGGCCAGCCCCAGATCTCGCCGGAAGAGGTTGACTACCTGTGTTCCGCCGCCAGCGAGTACTTCATCGAACCGGTCAGGCGCGAGGATATCGTGTGGACATATTCCGGCGTGCGGCCCCTGTTCGATGACGGCGCCTCCAAGGCCCAGGAAGCCACCCGGGATTACGTCATCCGCCAGGACGGCACGGCGGCAGACGGCGTCCTGCTCAATATCTTTGGTGGCAAGATCACCACCTACCGCCGCCTCGCCGAGACCATCGTGAAGGATATCGAGGCGGTGCTGGGCGCGCGCAAACCGGCATGGACCGCCGGCGCCACCCTGCCCGGCGGAGACTTCGCGCCACACGGCTTCGATGCGCTGGTTGAGGACCTGCACAGGACGCGCCCTGAGCTCAAGGCAGCACAAGCCCGCCGGCTGGTCCGCCACTACGGCACCAGGGCCGCGCACGTCATACCGCAAACAGGCCCGGGTCAGGATTTCGGCCATGGCCTCAGCGAGGCCGAGGTGCGCTACCTGATGTCAAACGAGTGGGCCCGCGACGCAGATGACATCCTGTTCCGCCGCACCAAGCTGGGCATTCGCTTCAGCAAGGCCGAACGCGACAGGCTGCAGGCATACATGGACAAGCTTGCAACAGCGCAGGCCGCCGGGCAGTTTGCCGGATAGCATCACACGCACAACAAGATCCGGGCAGGGAGGGCAAACCGTGGGCAAGTACGTTCTCGCCATTGACCAAGGCACGACGTCGTCACGCGCCATCGTGTTCAACGCGCAACAGCAGATTGTTGGCATCGGCCAGCAGGAGTTCCCGCAGTATTTTCCGAAGTCTGGCTGGGTCGAGCACGATCCGGAGGAAATCTGGCAAAGCGTCGTGGCGACCTGCAGGACCGCCATCCGAAAGGCGAGGATCAAGCCCGCCGACATTGCCGCCGCCGGCATTACCAACCAGCGCGAAACCACCGTGGTATGGGAGCGTGCCACCGGCAAGGCCATCCACCGGGCCATCGTCTGGCAGGACCGGCGCACCGCCGATGTCTGCACGAGGCTGAAGGCCGCCGGCCATGAGAAGACCTTCAACGCCAAGACCGGTCTGCTGCTCGACCCCTACTTCTCGGGCACCAAGGCGGCCTGGATTCTCGACAACGTGAAGGGAGCCCGCAAGCGGGCGGAAGCCGGCGAGCTTGCCTTTGGCACCATCGACAGCTTCCTGATCTGGCGGCTCACCGGCGGGCGCGCCCACGTCACCGACGCCACCAACGCCTCGCGCACGCTGATGTACAACATCCGTACCGGCAAGTGGGACAAGGCCCTGCTCGACGTGCTTGGCGTGCCGGCCTCGATGTTGCCGGAGGTAAAGGACTGCGCCGCCGATTTTGGCACAATCGAAAAGGCCATCCTCGGCGCAGCAATCCCAATACTCGGCGTCGCCGGCGACCAGCAGGCCGCCACCATCGGCAATGCCTGCTTCGAGCCCGGCATGATGAAATCGACCTATGGGACGGGGTGCTTCGCACTGCTCAATACCGGGGCCGATATGGTGCGCTCGAAGAACCGGCTGCTCACCACCATCGCCTACCGGCTGGATGGCAAGGTCACCTACGCGCTGGAAGGTTCGATCTTCATGGCAGGCGCCACCATACAATGGCTGCGCGACGGGCTTGGCATCATCAAGACGGCAGAAGAAAGCGGCACCCTGGCCGCAAGCGCCGATCCGGAACAGCACGTCTACCTGGTGCCCGCCTTCACCGGCCTTGGCGCACCGTGGTGGGACGCGGACGCGCGCGGCGCCATCCTCGGCATGAGCCGTGGCACCGGCCCGGCAGAGCTGGCGCGAGCCGCACTGGAGGCGGTCTGCTACCAGACCCACGACCTGCTCGACGCCATGCGCAAGGACTGGCAGGGCGCAAAGACCCGCAAGACCGTGTTGCGGGTGGACGGCGGCATGGTCGCCTCGGACTGGACCATGCAGCGCCTCGCCGACATCGTTGGAGCGACCGTTGACCGGCCAACCATGCTGGAGACGACCGCGCTCGGTGCAGCATGGCTGGCCGCCTCGCGGGCAGGCCTGTGGCCGGACGCCAGGGGGTTCGCCAGTTCATGGGCGCTTGATACCCGCTTCAACCCGCAAATGAAAAAGGCCGAGCGCAGCCGCAAGCTGGCCGGCTGGCATGACGCGGTGAACCGGGTGCTGACGGGCTGATGCAGTAACTTCTACGACTTCACCCGGACCATCTCCGGGTCGTACATGGGTTCAAGCCACACCTGCGCCGGCACCCGCTGGCCTGCCACCACCAGTTCGTAGGTGCCAGCCCCGATCCAGGCCTCGTCCACGCCGTCGGCGCGGCGCAGATAGCCATAGCCCACTGGCTTGCCGATGGTATAACCGAAGCCGCCCGACGACAGGTAACCGGCAAACTCGCCATTACGCAGGATGGTCTCGCGGCCCAGCAGGATTGTACCGGGATCATCGACGGTGAACCCCACCATGCGTTTCTTCAGTGGTCCCGACGCCGCGCGTTCCGCCGCAGCGCGCCCCATGAAGTCCATGTTGCGCTTGAGCTTCACGGCCCAGCCCAGCCCGGCCTCGAACGGCGAGTCGTTCGGCGTGATATCCGACCCCCAGGCGCGGTAGCCTTTCTCCAGCCTCAGGCTCTCGATCGTCCGGTAACCCGCCGGCCTCAATCCCATCGGCTCGCCCGCTGCCATCAGCGCGTCAAACACCTCGCCTGCCCCGGCTATCGGCATATGCAGTTCCCAGCCAAGTTCGCCCACGTAAGTCACGCGCAAGGCCCTGACCCGGTGCCCGGCAATGGCGATTTCCCGCACATGGCCAAACGGGAAGGCGTCATTGCTCACGTTGGTATCCGTCAAGGCCGCAAGAATGTCGCGCGACTTCGGCCCCATGAGCGACAGGGTGCCCCATTCCTCGGTGACGTCGGTCAGGTGCGCCTTGCAGCCTTGCGGTATGTGCGAGCGGATCCATGCCGCATCATGGGTGCGGAAGCCTGTGCCGGTGACGATGTAGAAAAGGTCATCCTCGAGCCGGGCCACGGTCAGATCGCACTCGATGCCACCGCGAGAATTGAGCATCTGGGTGTAAGTCAGGCGGCCCGGTTGCTTGCTCACATGGTTGGCGCAGATCCAGTCAAGCGCCTGCGCCGCGCCGGGGCCGGAAAGCTCGTACTTGGCGAACGACGACTGGTCGAACACGCCTGCCGCCTCGCGCACCGCCTTGTGCTCCTCGCCCACGGCATCGAACCAGTTCTGCCGGCCCATCGAATACTCGTCGCGCGGTTCCATACCGTGCGGCGCAAACCAGTTGGGGCGCTCCCAGCCGAGCTTGGAGCCGAACACCGCCCGGCGGCTCTTCAGCCGTTCGTACAACGGCGACACGATGCGCGGGCGCCCGGAGGTGTATTCCTCGTGCGGGAAGCCGATGGTGTAGTGCTTGCCATAGGCTTCCAGCGTGCGCTCGCATACCCAGTCGCGGTCCTTGTGCAGGCCGGAGAAGCGCAGGATGTCGACCACCCACAGGTCCATCGGCGCCTCGCCCGAGTTGACCCATTCGGCCAGAACCCACCCTGCCCCGCCGCCGGACGCGATGCCGAAGGCATTGAAGCCCGCGCCCACGTACATGTTGGAACATTCAGGCGCCACACCGAGGATGAAGTTGCCGTCGGGCGTGAAGCTTTCCGGCCCGTTGATCATCTGCTTGACGCCGGTGTCGGCCAGCGCAGGCACCCGTGCGACTGCCTGGGACAGGTGCTGCTCGAAATGATCCCAGTCATCGTCAAACAGCTGGAACTGGAAATCGTCCGGCACGTCGCCGGTCGTCCAGGCGATCGGGTCCGGCTCGTAGCCGCCCATGACAAGACCACCCACCTCCTCCTTGAAGTATGTGCGCCGGTCCGGGTCGCGGATGGTGGCGGCGTCGGGGCTCAGGCCCTCAACCTTCTCGGTGATGATGTACTGGTGCTTGACTGGTTGCAGCGGCACGTTGATGCCTGCCATGGCTCCAACCTGCCGCGCCCACTGGCCGGCACAGTTCACCACCTTCTCGCACGCGATCACGCCGTGATCCGTCTCGACATGGGTGATGCTGTCACCAGCCTTGCGGAAACCGGTCACCCGCACGCCCTCCACGAGCTTGGCGCCGTGCATGCGCGCGCCCCTGGCCAGCGACTGGGTGATGTCCGACGGGCTGGCCTGGCCGTCAGTCGGCAGGTAGCTGGCGCCAACCAGGTCGTTTGTCTCCATCAGCGGCCACAAATTCTTCACCTCGGCTGGCGACAACAGGTGCATGTCCATGCCGAAGCTGCGCGCCGTGGTGGCCAGCCGCTTGTACTCGGTCCAGCGGTCCTCGTTGCAGGCAAGCCGCAGGCAACCGGTCATCTTCCAACCGGTTTCCAGCCCGGTCTCGTCCTTCAGCCGCTTGTAGAGGTCGACCGAGTATTTCAGCACCTGGGTGATCGAAGCTGAGGAGCGCAACTGGCCGACCAGGCCTGCGGCGTGCCAGGTGGAGCCAGAAGTGAGCTTGCCCTGCTCCAGCAGCAGCACGTCCGCCTTGTGGTCTCGCGCCAGGTGATAGGCGGTTGAGCACCCGATGATGCCGCCGCCGATAACGACAATCTGTGCCTTGCCGGGAAGTTCAGTCATGGCCGGTCAGACCTTTCCATAAGCAGTTTGATAGGCTTCGAGGCTGGCCTCGAGCCGGGTCAGGTTTTCCGCCGTGTAGCCTTCGTAGTCGACGCCGGGCGCATTGAGGTGAAGCTCCGACACCATGCTCCACATGGCCTCGCGCAGCAGCGAGGCGCACTGCATGGCGGCGTGTGACTGGCGCAAGGTCGCGGACGGCGCAGCGTCAAAATACACGGCGAGCAATTCGTCAGCCTGGGCGCTGTCGAACCCTGCATTGGAAGCAATGCCGGCAAGGTCGAACATGGCGGTACCGAAGCCGGCATACTCGAAGTCGATCAGCCACAGCCTGCGGCCATCGTGAATGAAGTTGGCTGGCAGCAGGTCATGGTGTCCGAATACGATGGGCAGCGGCTGCTGCACCTCCTCCAGCTTTGCCGCCAGTTCCACGTAGCCCGGCACCTCGCCCGCCATGCGGCTGTTGCCGGCAACCAGCGTGTGGCCATAGTCGCGGATCACGTGGAACACCCAGAAGATGAAACCGGGCCCCGAGACATGCGCCGGCATTGCGATGTGAAAGCGCCGCATCAGCCGGGCAATCTCGCCAATGTTGCCGCGCACCTCTGCCTCGCCATAGGTCTGGCCGTTGATGAAGCGCGACACCATCAACCCCGGTTCTGCATACACCACTTCCGGCGCAAACCCGGCGGCGTGGGCAGCGCGCGCCGTCATCAGTTCACGCTCGCGGGATACGTGGTGGAACGGGTAGTCGCTGCCAAGCCGGACCACGAACTTCTCGCCCCCGCTGGTCACCGTATGGCTCTCGTTGGACAGTCCCCCCTTGAGCGGCTCGATCCCGATGGGCGAAGTCCACACCGGAAGGTCCGCGATACGGTCTTCGATCGGTTTCATGCCGTTGCCTCCTGTGGTGCAAGGCCGAGCCGGATACGCAGGCGGGTAGCACCGGCGGTGATCAGCCGGTCGGCGATGATGGCGATGAAGGCAACCGCCAGACCTGCCACGAGGCCGCGGCCGGTATCGGCCTTGGTGAGCGCGATATAGACCTCCTGGCCGAGGTCGCGGGTGCCGACGAGCGCGGTGATGACCAGCATCGACAGCGCCAGCATGACGGTCTGGTTGATGCCGAGCATGATCTCGGGCATGGCCAGCTTGAGCCGGATCTTGGTCATCAGCTGCCAGTCGGTGCAACCGGTGGCGCGGCCTGCCTCGATCAGGTTCTGCGGCACCCGCTGCAGGCCGAGCGCCGTATAGCGGATCACCGGCGAGACCGCGTAGGCGACGACCGCAAGCATGGCGGTGAAATCGCCCACCCGGAACAGCATCACCGCCGGCATCAGGTAAACGAACGACGGCAGCGTCTGCAGCGTGTCTATCGCGGCTTCGACCCAGGTCCACAGCCTGCGCCTGGACGCCGAGTACATGCCGATCGGAATGCCGATCAGGCACGCAATCAGCACCGAGATGCCGCACAGGTAGACGGTCACCATGGCCTTGTCCCACTGGCCGGTCACCGCAATCAGCAATGCCAGGACGCCGGTCAGCAGCGCCAGCCGCCAGCCCCCCAGCGACCAGCCAGCCAGCGCCAGCAGGGCAGTCACCCCCGCCCACGGCAAGTCGCCGAGAAACCGCTTGAACGGGATCAGCAGGTTGAGCAGCAAGGCGTTCTTCACCGCTTCAAGCTGGTCGAAATAATTGACGTTGATCCACTTGACGGTCTCGCTCCAGAAGGTGCCGGTAGACAGGTACAACGCCTCGGGAAATGTCTGCACGAACGGCAGGGCTACGCCGGCAACGCCGGTGACCAGCACCAGCAGCATTGCCGCAGCCGTGTAGGGATGACGCGCCACCAGCCACTTCGACACCACCTCGGCGTGCTGCTGCGCGGCGGTGCGCAGGGCCAGCGCTTGCGACAGCCGGTCCAGCGCCACGGCAAGCGCCACGATGGCGAAACCCGCCTCTATGCCGGTGCCGATGTCGAGCCGGCGAAGCGCTTTAAGCACCTCGTATCCCAGCCCGCCCGCACCGATCATTGAGGCGATAATCACCATGTTCAGCGACAGCATGATAACCTGGTTGACGCCCACCATCAGGCTCTGCATGGCGGACGGCACCATCACCCGCCACACCATCTGCCGCCTCGTACAGCCCACCATGTTGCCAAGATCCGTGATCTCCGGCGCGACCCCCTTCAGCGCCAGCGTGGTGATGCGGGTCATTGGCGGCATGGCGTAGATGATGGTGGCGATGATGGCCGCCGTGGGCCCGAACCCGAACATGAACAGGATGGGGACGAGATAGGCGAACACCGGCACCGTCTGCATCAGGTCCAGCACCGGCCTCAGCACCTTGTCAGCCAGCGGTGAGCGCCAGGCGGCAATGCCCAGCAGCAACCCGCCCACCGTGCCGATGGGGACCGCGATCAGGATCGAGGCGAGCGTGATCATGGCGTTGTTCCACTGGCCGAACAGCGCAATGAAGGCAAAGCAGCCGGTGACCAGCAGCGCCAGCTTGCGCCCGCCCGCGTAGTAACCGAGAAGGCCGAACACCCCGATCACCGCAATCCACGACACCGGCGGCAGTATCTGCACCGCGTCGGACCCTTGCCCCTGCAGGAAACCGGTCGACAGCAGGCTGAGCGCGAACCGGTAAGGCGCCTCCACCAGATCAGCGATGAAGCGGGTAAACTCGGTGAAGGTAAACAGGCCGAAGCTTGCCCGCTCGACCAGCCATTCCATGCCACCGCCAATCCAGTCACGCGCCGGCAGGCGCAGTTCGCGCGGCACCTTGAACGCCCACGGGAAAACTTTTGGCCCCTGCCACCAGATGATCGCGACCACCGTCAGCCCAACAAGCCACGCAAGCCGCAGCCTTGTCAGCAGACGGGGAACAGGCGTGATGTCATGCGTTGCGGTGCTCATGCGCTCAACCCTGCATCATCAGCCGGACCACGTCGGCCTGGTCAAGGATGCCCACCGGCTTGCCGTCCGCTCCGGTCACCCTGAGCGGCTTGCTGGCGCCCAGGAAAAGCGGTGCGGCGTCGGCGATGCGGGCAGCTGCGTCAATGTCACCGGCATAACCGCCGGAGGGCGCCCGCTTTGGCAGCGGCTTCATCAGCGCGGCCACGCGCACCACCTTGGACTTCGAGACATTGCGGGTGAACTCGGCGACATAGCCGTCGGCCGGCGCCATCACCAGCTCTTCCGGAGAACCGGTTTGCACCACGGCGCCATCCTTCATGATGGCGATACGGTCCGCCACCCGGATCGCCTCGTCGAAATCGTGAGTGATGAACACGATGGATTTCTTCAAAACTGCCTGAAGCCGCATGAATTCATCCTGCATTTCGCGGCGTATCAGCGGATCCAGCGCTGAAAACGGCTCGTCGAGAAACCAGACTTCCGGTTCCACTGCGAGCGAGCGTGCAATGCCGACGCGCTGCTGCTGGCCGCCAGACAGTTCGCGCGGATAGAAATGTTCGCGCCCGCCAAGGCCGACCAGCTCGATCATCTCGCGGGCCCGGGCTGCGCGCGCCTTGCGCGCCACACCCTGCACCTCCAGCGGGAACGCCACGTTGGCCAGCACGGTCAGGTGCGGCAGCAAGGCGAAGTGCTGGAACACCATGCCCATCTGGTGGCGCCTGATCTCTATGAGGCGCTGCGGCGAGGCCTCCAGCAGGTTCTCGCCGTTGAACCTGATCTCGCCGGCCGTCGGCTCGATCAGCCGGGACATGCACCTGACCAGCGTCGACTTGCCAGACCCGGACAGCCCCATGATGACGAAACACTCACCCTCGAGAACATCCAGCGTCACATCACGCACGGCAGGTACGATGGCGCGCTCACGCAGTTGCGCCGGGTCCGGATTGCCGCCGGTTTCGCGCAGGAGTGCCTCCGCGCCGTCACCGAACAGTTTCCAGACCGACTTGAGGCTGAGCGTGACCTTGCGGGCGGATGTTGATGTCATCTCACGATATCATGAAGGCAGCCTGGCCGCGTCTCAATTACGGGAGGCGCGGCCAGGCGCTGCGGCCGGAGGAGCAGCCGGGGGTAACTACTTGATCCAGTCCGACCAGCGAGCTTCGTTCTTCGCCACCCAGTCGGCCACAACGTCCTCGAGCTTCTTGCCGTTGAGATCGACCTCGGTGATCATCGCCCCCATCTCGTCATTGTTGACGGTGAAGGCCTGGATGGCCTTGTGGGCGCCCGGCCACTTGTCCTTCACGCCGGACCAGGCAACCTTCCAGATCGGGCCGCGAGGCTTGCCGCAATCGTACTTGGCGTCCGGGTTCGTGCCCCAGGCTTCATCCTCGTAGCATTCCTTGGTGTAGGCCGGAAATTCCACCCACTCGCCTTCATACTTGGCCGGCGCCCAGTGCGGCGCATAGACCCACAGCATGATAGGAGCCTGGCGCTGGTAGGCGGACTCAAGCTCGGCGAACAGCGCCGCATCTGTGCCGGCATGCACCACCTCGAATGGCAGTTCCAGCGCCTCGACGCGTTCGTCGTCATAGCCGCCCCACGTCACCGGCCCGCCAAGATAACGGCCCTTCGGCGCCGTCTCGGCCGTAGCGAAGGCTTCCGCGCACTTTTCATCCTTCAGCGCTTCCCAGTTGGGAAGGCCCGGGCACTTCTCCTTCATGTAGGTGGGATACCACCACTCCTCGATGGCCTGC
>JAZBOA010000058.1:0-13713 GCA_036350935.1 Anderseniella sp.
GCCAGCGACTGTGCCGAGCCTTTGCCCACATCGCCATATCCGCAGACGATTGCCACCTTGCCAGCCATCATGACGTCGGTGCCGCGGCGGATGGCATCGACCAGCGATTCACGGCAGCCATACTTGTTGTCGAACTTCGACTTGGTGACGCTGTCATTGACGTTGATGGCCGGGAACGGCAGTTCGCCCTTCTTCTCCAGCTCGTACAGGCGGTGCACGCCGGTGGTGGTTTCTTCCGAAACGCCCTTGATCGCAGCGCGGGCGCGGCCAAAGAAGCCGGGGTCGCGTTCCATGCGCTTGCGGATGGTGGCGAAGAAGATTTCCTCTTCCTCGTTGCCGGGATTGTCGAGAACGGAGATGTCTTTCTCGGCCTTGGCGCCGATGAGGATGTACATGGTGGCATCGCCGCCATCGTCAAGAATCATGTTGGCGGTTTCGCCATTGGGCCAATCGAAGATCTTGTCGGCGAAGTCCCAGTATTCCTGCAGCGTTTCACCCTTGTGGGCGAACACCGGAATGCCGGCCGCGGCAATGGCGGCGGCAGCGTGATCCTGGGTGGAGAAGATGTTGCAAGACGCCCAGCGCACTTCAGCGCCCAGCGCCACCAGCGTCTCGATGAGCACGGCGGTCTGGATGGTCATGTGCAGCGAACCGGCGATACGCGCGCCCTTGAGCGGCTGCGCCTTGCCATACTCCTCGCGCACGGCCATCAGGCCCGGCATCTCCATCTCGGCTATGGTGATTTCCTTGCGGCCGAAGTCTGCGAGCGAGATGTCGGCGACGGCATAATCGGTGAACTTCGTCATGGGGCTCAAGTGTCCTGATCGCGGTTAGACATTGTGAATGGATTGACGGCTCTATAGCAGCCGCGCCGCGACAGGGCAATCAAGACATAAAAGAATCTTTATGTGCCTGTAACGCCGTCTTCGCGATCCTCGCCGAAGCGGTCAGCCAGCATGGCTGTAATGGCCTCCATCGCGGCGTCTGCCTCCGGGCCCTCGGCCGTTACAGTGATGATTGTGCCCTTGGCGGCGGCAAGCATCATCAGGCCGAGAATCGAGGTGCCAGGCACGGTGTGGCCGTCATGGGATACGGTCACGGTAGCGTCGAACCCCTCGACGCACTTTACAAACCTTGCTGAAGCCCGGGCATGCAGGCCGCGCTGGTTGGTGATCGCAAGCTGCCGCGAAATGCTCATTTGCCCAGCAGGCTGCCGGCCAGGTTGATGTACTTGCGGCCTGCGTTCTGGCCTTCCTCGGCAGTCTTGCGCAACGGCTGCGTGGCCCGCACGCTGGCCAGCTTGACCAGCATCGGCAGATTGGCGCCGGCCAGAACCTCGATATCGCCATCGTCCATGGCGGAAATAGCCAGGTTGGAAGGCGTGCCGCCGAACATGTCGGTGACAACGATGACGCCGTTGCCGCTGTCGACGTCGCGTATGGCGGCAAGTATGTCGCGGCGGCGCTGGTCGCCATCGTCGTTGGGCTCGATGCCGATCACGGCGATCTGCTGCTGCGGGCCCACCACGTGCACCAGGGCGTTGAACAGCTCCTCGGCAAGCCTGCCGTGAGACACCAGTACCAATCCAATCATGCAAACTGCCTGCCAGCGGGTCGTTGATATTGGTCCTGCATGAGGCTTGCGAACCCCTTCAGGAACGGGCCGCTACATTAGCGTTTCATCGCCGTACCGCAAGGTCTTGCGGCAAGCTTTCAGTCGGCATGCGGACATCGCCCCAGACAAGCCGGGCAAGCAGCCGCACGCGGGCGGGGGCATCGGGGAGGCAGAAGTCCATGCGGTAGTGCGGCAGCGCAATGCCGCAGAGGTCAATGCGCGATGGCTCCGGAAGGCGAGTGAGGCTGGCTGCGGGAGCATGATCTACAACCAGCCCGATCCAGGCTTCGTCTGCAGTGGCAGTCAACTCGACGATGCCCAGACCGCGCACCTCTATGAGACTGGCAATGGCGCCGGGAGATTTCGCCAGAAGACTGCCGCCGGCATTCGTCACCACCACCTGGTCGTCACTGACCAGTTGCGCGGTCACCGGTGGGCAACCGCTGGCGAGCCCGCTGCCGGACTGGTCCAGCAGGGACAGGGCGAGCGCGGACTTGCCGCTACCCGGCTGGCCCCGCAACAATACGCCGAGGGTCCGCTGCCCGCTGGAGAGTTGCAGGCAGGTTGCATGCAGGCACAGCGGCGCCGGGCCGGTCATGACTTGCGCCGCGTGCTTTCGGCCCTGGGGCGCAATGCAGGCAGGCGAACGGTGAAGCAGGCGCCTGCAACCGGACCTTCGCCCGAGCCGCCGGCGGGCTTCTGATGCCGGTTGGAGGCGATGATGATGCCGTTGTGCGCCTCCACGATCTGGCGCGAAATCGACAGCCCGAGGCCTGAATTCTTGCCGAACGAGTTTTCCGGACGGTCCGTGTAGAAACGCTCGAAGATGCGCTCGAGGTTGGCAGGCGGAATGCCGGGACCGTCATCCTCCACGGTGTATTCAACCTGCTGGCCGCGATGGCGGAGCGTAACGCGGACGGTGCCGCCCACCGGCGAGAATGACATGGCATTGGCGATCAGGTTGCGGGTGACCTGGCCCAGGCGGTTGTCATGGCCCTGGATCCGGTAGCCCTGCTTCGGCGGCACGCCGGGCGGCAGCGGCTCGATCTCCAGCGTGACCTTGGGCTGGCCTTCGCGGCGGGTCTCGTTGGCCAGTTCCACGAACGTCTCGAGAAGCTGGCGTATGTCGACGGGACCGGCCTCGCTGCGCGCCAGCTCGGCATCCAGCCGCGAAGCGTCGGAAATGTCGGAGATCAGCCGGTCAAGCCGCTTCACGTCATCCTTGACGATCGCAACGAGGCGCTCGCGCTGTTCCGGCGTGCGGGCATATTCAATGGTTTCTACGGCCGAGCGCAACGAGGTGAGCGGATTCTTCAGTTCGTGCGCCACATCTGCGGCGAAGGCCTCAATGGCCTCGATGCGATTGTAAAGCGATTGGGTCATGTCGCGCAGCGAACTGGACAAGTGGCCAATCTCGTCGCGCCGGGTGGAAAAATCGGGAATCTCGACACGTTTGGCGTGACCCCGGCTCACAGCGGCGGCAGCGCCGGACAACCGCCTTATCGGCTCAGCGATGTGACCAGCCATCAACAGCGAGAGCATGATGGTAACAAGTGCGGTGAACAGGAAAATGAACAGGATCACCCGCATGTCCTCGCGCAGCACGGCATCGATCTCGCCGCCAGGCGTAGTCAGGACCAGTGCGCCCTGAATGGCGCGAAACCGCTGCACCGGCACTGCAACCGACACGATGATTTCATTCTGCCGGTTGACCCGGACAACGGACACGGATGCACCGTTCAACGCCGCCCGGATTTCCTCGAAATCGGAGCCGTTGCTGGCGGTATACTCCTTCTGCTGCTTGTAGCCGATGGCGAAAAACCACTCGTTCAGCCTTGACCAGAACTTCTCGAGGAACGGTTGGTCAGCCTCGCCTTCAAGAGGCGGAAGGTTGATGCGCAGCACCTCGCCGCGGCCGTAGAAATAGCGGCTGTCGACAATCATGGCGCCGTCACGGTCGAAAAGGTGGGCGCGGATCTCGGTGTTCTGCACCAGCCGGCGCAACACCGGGCCTGCCCGGTCAGGATTGATCAGGAAGTCGGTACGCGACGGGCTGGCCGCACCGCTTGCAGCGGCATTCAGCTGTTGCTCGATCAACCGCTCGGGATCAATGATGAGCTGGTCGCTGTCGGTGGCCACGGCCGAGCCTACAGCGGCCGCCATGATCTGGGCCTGGGTCATCAGGCTCTGCACGCGCGCATCGATCAGGCTCTTGCGGCTTTCGCTGAAGAACATGATGCCGAGAACGAGAATCACCAGGCCGATCAGGTTGATGATCAGAATGCGGCTGGTCAGGTGGGCCGGCGCATAGCGATGCCACCATGCCACCGGGCGGTTGACCCCGCCCGCCGCGGAACGCGTGCCGGCGTCGGCAGAGCCCGCGGCGCCGGGCTTGCCCGTCGATCCGCCTGTATAGTCGTCTAGATCCGAACGGATCGTCATGGGCCGTCCTCAGGGTCACATGCCGCGCACGCGCCGGTCATCGGACCGGTCAGCCTCCCCGCCCGGCAAGAGCGGGTTACATCTCGCGGAAACGATAACCAACGCCATACAGTGTCTCGATCGCATCGAAACTGTCATCGACCACCTTGAACTTCTTGCGCAGCCGCTTGATGTGGCTGTCAATGGTGCGATCGTCCACATACACCTGGTCATCGTAGGCCGCATCCATAAGCGAGTCACGGCTCTTGACGATGCCGGGACGCTGGGCAAGCGCCTGGAGGATGAGAAACTCGGTCACAGTCAGTGTCACCGACCGGCCGTCCCAGGTGCTGGAATGGCGGTCCGGATCCATGACCAGCCGGCCACGCTCGATGATCTTGCTGGCTTCGCCGGTTACCTCTGCGCCATCGCGGTTCTGCGAACGGCGCAGCACCGCCTTGACCCGCTCCACCAGCAGCCGCTGCGAAAACGGCTTGCGGATGAAATCGTCGGCCCCCATCTTCAGGCCGAAAAGCTCGTCGATTTCCTCGTCCTTGGACGTCAGGAAGATCACCGGCAAATCAGACTTCTGTCGCAGCCGGCGCAACAGTTCCATGCCGTCCATGCGAGGCATCTTGATGTCGAAGATGGCCATGTCCGGCGGGGTGTCCTCGAGACCCTGCAGGGCCGACACGCCGTCGGTGTAGGTGTTGGTGTTATAGCCTTCCGCTTCCAGTGCCATGGACACCGAAGTCAGGATATGGCGATCATCGTCTACCAGCGCGATTGTTGGCATGCGTTTTCCCAATGCTTTGTCTCCGTCTTGGTGTCGAGCCGTATCTGCTGAACTGGAGCAAATTGTGGCAAGCGGACAGCGCGATGGCGCAAAGTAAATCGTGGCAGGAATATGGTGGCATACTTGTGCCAGAACAAGTGCAGCGGAGGAGTTTTGTGAGCATGGCCGAAACGCCGGACGCAACCGGCAGTCCAGCAAACCGCGATGCAGCGGACGTGCTGAGGCTGATGCGGGAGGCAAGGTTTGCCAGTCTCGCCACCATCGACGCAGAAACGGGAGGTCCCTATGCAAGCCTCGTCAACATTGCGCTGCTCGCCTCATGCAGTCCGGTCATCCTGATTTCTTCGCTGGCCCGGCATACCCATAATCTGCGCGCCAACCCGGCCGCCAGCCTGCTGATTGCGGAACCATCCGCTGCAGCGGGGGATCCGCTGGCCAGCGCCAGGGTGACGCTGTCTGGCCGGTTCGAACAGATTTGTGACGATACAGCCGCTGCGGTTGCGCGGAATTGCTTCATCGCCAGTCATCCGGCAGCGGCAGGCTATGCGGACTTCAGGGACTTCAGCTGGTGGACGATGTCCATTGACGCAGCCCACCTGGTTGCGGGTTTCGGCCGCATCCGCACTATTGCTCGCGCCGCGCTGTTGCCAGACGCAGTTTCAGGATAGTTCACCTGCGCTGTTCAAAAGTCCTGAGGCATTCCGCCCGTTGGTCTTTTGACGGGTTGATGACGGCATAAAAATTTGCATAGGTGAACCTCTGTCCGGCAAGGCACTGGCGCGAAGCTGAGAACGATGCTTCCGGATTTCAAAAACACAACAAGAAGACGACCAGCAAAGCGTAGTGACTTCAGGCGGAGCCGGGGGCATCCGGCAGCCGGCTTGCAAGCCACACTGAGACATGACCACCTACAGGAGTGGAAACTTGAAAAATACGGGCCATTTCAATCCTGCCTTTCCAATAGAAACCACCGGAATCGAGGGTGCAGGCGAAGTTCACTACAATCTCAATGCAGCACAGCTGTTCGAGATGTCCGTCAAGCTGGGCGAGGGCATGGTTACCGACAGCGGCAATCTCGCTGTCACCACCGGCAAGCATACGGGCCGGTCGGCGCAGGACAAGTTCATCGTCCGCGATGCCAGCACCGAGAACAATATCTGGTGGGACAACAACAAGGCCATGACGCCGAATCACTTCGGCGCGTTGAAGGCGGATTTCCTGGATCATGCGAAGGGCAGACGGCTGTTCGTGCAGGACCTGTACGGCGGCGCCGACCCGGAACACCGGATCAAGGTGCGCGTGGTGACGCAGTTCGCCTGGCATGCGCTGTTCATCCGCTACTTGCTGCGCCGCCCGTCGCACGGGGAAGTGATGAGCTTCACGCCGGAACTCACCATCATCAACCAGCCGAGCTTCAAGGCCGATCCGGGCAGGCACGGCTGCCGTACCGAGACCGTCATCGCGGTCAACCTGACCGACAAGCTGGTGCTGATTGGCGACAGCGAGTATGCCGGCGAGACCAAGAAGTCGGTGTTCGGCACGCTCAACTATTTCCTGCCCGAGAAGGGTGTGATGCCGATGCACTGCTCGGCCAATGCCGGAAGTGACGGGACCTCGGCCCTGTTCTTCGGCCTGTCGGGCACCGGCAAGACCACGCTGTCGTCGGACGCCTCGCGCACGCTGGTGGGCGACGACGAACACGGCTGGTCGCCCAACGGCATATTCAATTTCGAGGGCGGCTGCTACGCCAAGACGATCAAGCTGTCGGCGGAGGCAGAGCCTGAAATCTATTCGACCACGCAACGGTTCGGTTCAATCCTCGAAAACGTCATGGTGGATCCGGAGACCCGCATTCCCGACTTTGACGACGGCTCGCTGACCGAGAACGGCCGCGTGGCCTACCCGATGCACTACATTCCCAACGCCTCGGAAACCGGCATGGCGCCGCATCCGAAGAACGTGATCATGCTGACCGCCGATGCATCTGGCGTGATGCCGCCGATTGCACGGCTTAACCCGCACCAGGCGATGTACCACTTCCTGTCCGGCTATACCGCCAAGGTGGCCGGCACTGAGAAGGGCGTCAGCGGCACGCAGGCCACGTTCTCCACCTGCTTCGGGGCGCCGTTCATGCCGCGTCACCCGAGCGTTTACGGCAACCTGCTGAAGAAGCTGATCGCCGAACACGGCGCCACCTGCTGGCTGGTGAATACCGGCTGGACCGGCGGCCCCTATGGCGAAGGCCACCGGATGCCGATCAGGGCCACCCGCGCGCTGCTGGGCGCGGCGCTCAACGGCAGCCTCAACAATGCACCGATGCGGATCGATCCTTATTTCGGATTCGAAGTGCCGACCGAAGTTCCGGGCGTTGACAGCGCGATCCTCGACCCGCGCAGCACCTGGGCTGACGTTGCGGCCTATGACACAGCGGCGGCGAAGCTGGCAGGCATGTTCGTTGACAACTTCCAGAAGTTCTCTTCGCACGTGGAAGCCGAAGTACTGGACGCCGCACCGGTGATCCGGCACGCCGCCGAATAGGCCTGCGCCTGGCCGTTAACCTGATTGTTTGCGCCAGCGCGTTTGACGCAACTACGGCATCAGGAATAGCCCCCAGTCCGGGCAGTTCCTGATGCTTTTTACTTGGCTGACTGCGTTAAATGCGCCAGTTACGCGGGGTCGTGACTGGCGCAAATCTTTTCGGAGTCCGTGCGGGTTACCGGCTCTTCAAACTGCAGGCACCAGTGCTTGCCCTTCACTTCGTCCGGCGCCCCGCCTTCGCGGAAATACCGGCAGCTGTTGCAGGCGCCGAAGCTGGGCAATCCTCGCGCCACGGTCAGCGCGTCCAGCATCTTCCCAAGCGACGCAGTCAGCTTCTTGCGTCCCTTGCCGCCAGCCTGATCGGCAAGCCCGTCAAGTATGCTCCAGGGGTCTTGCGCCAGCTGCTGCTCGCCACCCGGCGTCAGCGTGAGCACAACAGACCGGGCCTCTCCAGGCCGCACAGCCTTCTCGATCAGACCCTTGCGCTCCAGCGCGATCAACGTTTGCGATACAGTGCCCTTGGTGGCGCCAAGATAACGGGTGAGTGCGGCGGGCGAGTTCGAGAAGTGGTTGCAGCGCGACAGGTAACGCAGCGCGCTCCACTGGGCCGGATTGAGGCCGCCTGCATGTTCGCCGGCGCGGACAAGCCGGGTCAGCCGCTCAAGCAACAGCGCGGGATTGCCATCGGACTTCTGCTTCGCCATCTCTCACCCGGCCACAAACCCAATTTCTGTGGCCGCCCCTCGTTGCAGACAAGGGAGAGTATGCAACACGATTGTCACAATCAAACGCGGACAGACAAAACGATCAGTGCGCCTCGTCCCAATTGTCTGCAGCGCGCGCGTCCACCTGCACCGGCACCTTGAAGATGACCGCAGGCTCCGGCGCCTTCGCCATGACCGCCCGCGCAACCTCGATGGTCCTCGCCGCCTCCGCCTCCGGCACCTCGAAGATCAGTTCGTCATGCACCTGCAGCAACATGCGCGCCTTCAGACCGGCATCGGCAAGGGCCGCCGGCATGCGGATCATGGCGCGGCGGATGATGTCGGCGGCTGAACCCTGTATCGGCGCATTGATGGCGGCGCGCTCCTGGAAGGCACGCTCGGACGGATTGGGCGACTTGATCCTGGGGAAATGCATGCGCCGGCCGAAGATGGTCTCCACGTAGCCATTGGCGCGGCAGAAGGCCTTGGTGCTCTCCATGTAATCCCTGATGCCCGGGAAGCGTTCGAAGTAGGTCCTGATGTACTGGCCCGCTTCCTCGCGCGGAATGGACAGCTGGTTGGCCAGCCCGAAGGCAGAGATGCCGTAGATGATGCCGAAATTGATCGCCTTGGCGCGCCGCCGCACGGCCGGGTCCATGCCCTCGATGGGCACGTTGAACATTTCCGACGCCGTCATGGCGTGAATGTCCAGCCCGTCGGTGAAGGCCCTGGTCAGCTGCGGTATGTCGGCTACATGGGCGAGCACGCGCAGTTCGATCTGGCTGTAGTCGGCCGAGACAAGCTTGTGGCCGGGTGCTGCGACAAAGGCCGTCCTGATCTGGCGGCCTTCCGGCGTGCGCACCGGAATGTTCTGCAGGTTCGGATCAGTCGAGGCAAGCCGGCCGGTGGAGGTGGCGGCCAGCGAGTACGACGTATGGACCCTGCCCGTTTGCGGATTGATGTGGCCGGTGAGCGCGTCCGTGTAGGTCGAGCGCAGCTTGGTAAGCTGTCGCCAGTCGAGCAGCTTACGGGCAAGCTCGACACCCTCGCCCGCCAGTTCTTCCAGCACCTGGCTGTCGGTCGACCAGGCTCCCGTTGCCGTCTTCTTTCCACCGGCCAGACCCATCCTGCCGAACAGGATTTCGCCAAGCTGCTTGGGCGAGCCCAGATTGAACGGCTCACCGGCCAGCTTGTGCACCTCCGCCTCCAGGGCGTCGGCACCCTTGGCGAACTCGGCAGACAGGCGGGCAAGCACGGTGCGATCAACCAGGATGCCCTCTCGCTCCATCGCCGCCAGCACCGGCACCAGTGGACGCTCCAGCGTTTCGTAAACCGTCGAGCGGTGTTCGGCGGCCAGCCGCGGCTTCAATACGTGCCACAGCCTCAGCGTGATGTCGGCGTCCTCGGCAGCATAATCGGCTGCCTTGTCGATGGGCACGAGATCGAACGTCACCTGCGACTTGCCGGAGCCCGCAACCTCCTTGAAGGAGATCGGCTTCAGGCCAAGATGCGTTTCAGCCAGTTCGTCCATGCCATGACCATTGACGCCGGAGTCGAGCGCATAGGACATCAGCATCGTGTCATCAATCGGCGCAACATCGATGCCGAGGCGGGAAAGGATTGTCAGGTCGTACTTGAGGTTCTGTCCGATCTTGAGGATGCCGGGGTGCTCCAGCACCGGTTTGAGCGCGGCAAGGACATCAGCCTGTTTCAACTGGTCAAGCTGGCTGCCGCCGAAATCCAGACCTTCCGAGGCACGGTGCCCGGTGGGGACGTAACAGGCCTTGCCCGGCTCCACCGACAGCGAGACGCCAACCAGTGCGGCCTGCATGTTGTCGAGCGACGTCGTCTCGGTATCGACCGCCACATGGCCGACCTCGCGGATCAGCGCGATCCATTCGTTGAGCCGGTCCATGCCGGTGATCGTTTCGTAGGCCGAGTGGTCCAGCGGTATGGTGCGGATTCGCTCCGCCACGGCGGTGGCAGCGGCACCGGCAGCCGGATCGGCTGCGGCGGCGGCCGCTTGAGGCGCCGAGGTTGATGCCGCAGCTGCCTGCGGCTTGTCCGCGCCAAGCTCGTCGACCGCGGCGCCTTCGGGCGGCCAGCCCTTGAAGGTTACTTCAACCGGCTCGATCTCGCCTGCATCGGCATCGAGATCGCCGGCGATGCGGCGCGTCAGCGTGGTGAACTCCAGCGCCTTGAGAAAGCCGATCAGCGCTTTCGCGTCAGGCTCGATGACGCCGAACTCGTCCAGCTGGTGATCCAGCGGCACATCGGTCTTCAAGGTGACAAGCTGCCTGGAAACGCGGGCCTGATCGGCGAATTCGATCAGCTTCTCGCGCCGCTTGGGTTGCTTGATCTCATCCGCCCGCGCCAGCAGCGTTTCAAGGTCGCCGTACTCCTCGATGAGCTGCGCGCCGGTCTTGACCCCGATGCCGGGAACGCCTGGGATGTTGTCGACGGAGTCACCGGCCAGCGCCTGCACCTCGATGACCTTCTCCGGCGGCACGCCGAACTTCTCGATCACCTCGTCGCGGCCGATCTCCTTGTCCTTCATGGTGTCGTACAGCGCCACCTTGTCCGTCACCAGCTGCATCAGGTCCTTGTCCGACGACACGATGCGCACCGTGGCGCCGGCAGCTTCCGCCTGCCGGGCATAGGTGGCGATCAGGTCATCGGCCTCGTAGTTGTCCTGCTCGATGCAGGCGACGTTGAAGGCCGTTGTGGCCTGGCGGATCAGCCCGAACTGCGGCACCAGGTCGGCCGGGGCATCGGGGCGCTGTGCCTTGTACTGGGGGTAGATCTCGTTGCGGAACGACTTTGACGACTTGTCGAAGATGACCGCGATGTGAGTAGGCCGGTCCTGCGCCGACATCTGCTTGAGCAGCTTGTACAGCATGTTGCAGAAGCCCTGTACCGCGCCCACCGGCAGGCCGTCCGACTTGCGGGTGAGCGGCGGCAGCGCATGATAGGCGCGGAAGATATAGCCGGAGCCATCGATCAGGTAGAGATGGTCTCCGGCGTTGACCGGTCGGGAGGAGTGCTTGCTCATGGTGAGCGGGACTATGCCACCAGCCCCGCGCTCATGCCAGCAATCCCGTGCCCGGTTTACACAGGCTTGGGCTGGCCTGCTGACAGGCTGCCGGCAGCAGTCTGCGCCCGCTCGCCAGACACCTTCACGAAGCCAGGCCGGACGAACAGGAACCGGACCTGGGTGCGGATGGCGATCCAGTGCAGGACCAGCGGGCCGATGACGCCGGCGGCCGTGATGATCAGCGAAATGGTGCCACCATCGGTGATGATGCCGGTCTTTATCAGCACAACCCGGGTTGCAGCCATGAACAGGAAGAAGGCGAGGTAGATGGGCAGCGTGTGCTCGCCGCAATATCGGATGGCTTCGAACAGCCGGATGCGGCTCATCAGTTGCGCTGTGGTGATCACTGCCGCACAACCTGCAAAGCCAAAGACCATCGACAGTACCGGCAGGAAGGCGAGGCCCGACTGCACGCCCCACAGGTTGACCACCACCCAGGTGGCAAGGAAGGCCAGCAGCGACGGCGCGTCGACGCGCGCCACGCCCGCAGCGAAGTTCATGATCCAGCGCGCGGCGACATAACCCGTGTAGAAATAAATGAAGCGGGAAGCGAACTCATCGACTGCCAGCCAGCCGGTGTGGATGGGAGCAAGCTCCAGCGCGGCGGCAACCGGCCAGACGATCCACACTGGCACGTGACGCAGCAACTTCACGGTGATGAAGAACAGCATCAGCACGTAGATAAACCACAACGTGCCAAGTGGTTCGACCAGCGCGGTCAGCCAGTACGCCGGCAGCCCCCACACGCCGTCTGCCCCGTGCCAGCCCTTCAACGCGGCCTGGATGGTCATCCAGAGCAGGTAGAAGTAGCCGAAGTGAAGGATCTTGGTATCTGCATAGGCGCGCCAGGGCCGGTCGATGCGGGAGGCCAGGAACAGCCCGGATAGCAGGAAGAAGTCGGGCATGCGGAAGGGCCGGGCCCATTCTATGAAGCCGCTGAGCCAGTTGGGATGACCCTGTACGGCCTCGACGCCTAGCGTCGAGTGCATCATGACCACCAGGATGATGCAGATGCCCTTGGCGTAATCCACCCAGTCTATGCGCGGCGCCGGGGTGAGCTGTGCAGACATGGTTAACCGTCTCCTAATTGACTGTGCCTGCCCGGCACAGCGATGGGGATTCGGATATTCATCTGCATAAAGAATGCCAGCATAAGGATGTAACGGCGCTCTCACACGGATGTGACAGCGCGTGCGGCGACGTGAACCGGATTGGCCGGGCGGAACAGCAGGCCAGGCGTACCGATATCTGCAGCGTGCCAGCGTCTGGACTGCTGAAACGCTGGGGGCATGACCCTAGAGCATCATCTGATCGGATAAGGATGCTCGATTCCAAAATGCTAGAGTATCTGCTTCCAGCTTCTCATCGACCACAGGTGACAGTAGATGAGGTTGAGAGCGCCAGACTTGCGCAGCTCGAGAAAATCATCGTCTTTCAGGGCGTTCAACCGGCTTTCGTCAACTGTATGGAAGCCCTCGATGACCCGCCGCTCGCCGTCTGCCAGAGTCACCTCGGCCCGGCGGGACTGCAGGATGCCGGTATCTGCGATCTGCCGGAACAGGCGCCCCGAGACCCTTATCTGGTCATGATAGCTCGTGCAGAACTTGAGAATGGCCAACGCCGTCTTGCTTGGTTTGCCTTCTTCATACAGCGGCTGGCCTTCCACGACGGACAACATCGCGCTGGAGAGGTCTGCAGCCAGCGAAAGGCTTTCATCCTGGCTATTGGTTGAAAGAATGAACGGGTAGCGCCGGACGAACGCCGGGACATAGTTGCCGGCCCTCCACTGGCCGTCGTCTGCGACGAACTCGTTCTTGCCGTTGCTGTGACCCGTCACAGCATAAGCTGCCCAGCCGTCGCCCGTTTCAGCAAATACAACCGGATAGCAGGTCGCAGCCTGGGGCAACTCAATTCCGGCCAGCCGGATGGAGTTAAGCCCTGCGGCAAACATCACGTCCTTCGCCTGGACGAGGCGCAAGTCGGCATGCCGGGCGGCATTGAGAACCTCCACCTGCGCGTACAACGGCCTGGCTACATTTTCTGCGCCGGTCCCCGCACTGGAAGATTTGACGCTGCCTTCGCCCGGCAACCGGTTTTCCGGCTGAGCAGTGTCCGCGGAAGCAGGTCCGGATTTCTTCTTCTTTGCCATCACAAGCCCACCTGCGCAGTCCAACGGCCCATCAGCGGCTCTCAAGCGTTTTCAACGCGTCCGCCAGTCCCTTGGAAGACAGCCCGATGCTGATTGTGCGGCCATTGCTGATGGGGTAACGCACCGCCGCTGACTTCGCGGCCTTGAGCTTGTCGACGCTGTCCTTGGCGACGGTGAACTCGGCATAGCAATACTGGCCTGCGCATCGTACCACCTTGCCCGTCATGATGGCCGCGTCGCCATCAACAATCTCCGGCGCCTTTTCGAACGAAACGTCAACCATCAGGCGCATGCCCGCCAGAAGCTTGTTGCCGTCCTTGGCGTCATAGGCAAAGGCAAGACGCGCAACTTCATTGCCGGTCTTGTTGTTGCGATAGGTCTGAACGGCTTCGCACAA
>JAZBOA010000059.1:0-15154 GCA_036350935.1 Anderseniella sp.
AAAGGCAGCCTCCGTAAAACACGGAAGCTGCCAGATTGTTCCCAGCAAAACCCTGCCAGGGCAAGTCGTCGATGAGACAGCTCGTTAGCTGACGATCACCTTGGCGCCGATCCTGACCCGGTCATGCAGGTCGATCACCTCTTCGTTCAGCATGCGAATGCATCCCGAAGACTGGGCCGTTCCGATGGTGTGCGGCGCATTGGTGCCATGGATGCGGTACAGCGTGTCCTTGTTGCCCTGGAACAGATAGAGAGCCCTCGCTCCAAGCGGGTTGTTGGGTCCGCCTTCCATGCGCGCCGGCAAGATGCGGCCGTACTGCTTCTTCTCGCGCTCGATCATTTCCTGCGGCGGATGCCAGGCCGGCCAGACCGCCTTGCGGGCCACATTCGCAGTGCCCGACCAGGTGAAGCCCTGCCGGCCGACGCCCACGCCATACTCGATGGCCTTTCCGTCACCGAGCACATAGTACAGCTTCCGCTTGCGGGTGCTGATGATGATCGTGCCCGGCTTCTCGGTGGTCTGGTACGACACCGTGCGCTTGCCCTTGTAGGACGGCCGGCTGACGGCAGTTCTGGCCGGAGCAGACCCGCCGCCGGGCGGAGCGCTGTTGAAATTGAAACGCACGCGGCTTTCCGCCAGCACGCTTGTGGTAGAGGCCGCCAGCGCGGCCAGGGTTGTCATGAATGTACGGCGATCCATTGCCGGTCTCTCCTCTATTTCAATGTAAAGAATGATTGTTGCAGGCTGTCCGGACACCTTGTTGCGTCCGGAAAACGCTGCGGCCTCGCCTCTTCAAGGAAGCTGCCTCATAGCAACAGGCGGCTCAACATCGCCAGGCGGGTACGAACATTGCCGGCTTCCGCCTCGCGCGGCGGCGTGTAGCCGAGATATGGCGGGAAACTGGCTGCGGCGCCTGAAACAACAGACGCAGGAGGGCCGGCAAGCTTTGCCTTGACCGGAATAACCGAGGCGTGGACTTCCTCGATCCGGGCGTTCAGGCAAACCCGGTTGCACGATACTGGCTTCTGGCTGGCCTCAGTGGCAATCCCGATCCGGTTGCCAGCAAGGAGATGATCACCGGACAGCGAATCTGCAAGCAACCCGAGACACGGCTTCGCCAATAGCGCAATCATCAGCGCCATCGCCAGAAGTCGCGATGTCAGGTTGCGGAACACTTTTGCCTCAGCCTCTGAATAACCTGACCCAATATCCTTTTATTCGCTGCCGATATCAACCTGATGGTGGTCAACACCTTGTGAGTAACGGCCAAAGCCCGGCCAAAGCCCCTTTTGTGAAGGGCCCGGCCGGGCAATCAGGGCCAGCCTTTGCCGGTTTGGCTATTTCCGGTTTTGCCGGTTTCCGACCAGGTCATCGACGACCGCCGGATCAGCAAGGGTAGAGGTATCTCCGAGAGAGCCGTAATCATCCTCGGCGATCTTGCGCAGGATGCGCCGCATGATCTTGCCAGACCGGGTCTTGGGCAGGCCCGGCGCAAACTGGATCTTGTCAGGCGATGCAATCGGCCCGATCTCGTTGCGGACATGCGCCACCAGCTCCTTGCGCAATTCGTCCGACCCCTGCTCGCCCGCCATCAGCGTGACATAGCAGTAGATGCCCTGGCCCTTGATGTCGTGGGGATAGCCCACCACCGCGGCCTCGGACACTTTCGGGTGCGAGACAAGCGCCGATTCGACCTCTGCCGTGCCCATGCGGTGGCCGGACACGTTGATCACGTCATCGACGCGGCCGGTGATCCAGTAGTAACCGTCTTCATCACGGCGGCAGCCGTCACCGGTGAAATACTTGCCCTTGTAGTTGGAGAAGTAGGTCTGGATGAATCGCTTGTGGTCGCCATAGACCGTACGCATCTGCCCCGGCCAGGAGTCGACGATGCACAGGTTGCCCTCGGCTGCGCCTTCCAGCACCTTGCCGTCATTGTCCACAAGCTGCGGCTGCACACCGAAGAACGGCCGGGTTGCCGATCCTGCCTTCAGCTCGGTGGCGCCAGGCAATGGCGTGATCATGATGCCGCCGGTCTCGGTCTGCCACCAGGTATCGACGATCGAACACTTCTTCTTTCCGACGACGCGATAGTACCACTCCCAGGCCTCCGGGTTGATCGGTTCGCCCACCGACCCGAGCAGGCGCAGTGACTTGAGCGAAGACCGCGTCACAAAGTCATCGCCCGCACCCATCAGGGCGCGGATGGCGGTCGGTGCGGTATAGAAGATGTTGACCTTGTGCTTGTCGCACACTTCCCAGAAGCGGCCCGCATCCGGATAGGTGGGCACACCTTCGAACATCAGCGTAATGGCGCCGTTGGCAAGCGGACCGTAGACGATATAGCTGTGCCCGGTCACCCAGCCGACGTCCGCCGTGCACCAGTAGACGTCACCTTCGTGATAATCGAACACGTACTCGTGCGTCATCGACGCCCATACGAGATATCCGCCAGTGGTGTGCAACACGCCCTTCGGCTTGCCGGTCGAGCCCGAAGTATAGAGGATGAACAGCGGGTCTTCCGCGTTCATCTTCTCCGGCTTGCAGTCCGGCTTGGCCTCGGCCATCGCCTGATGGTACCAGATGTCGCGGCCTTCGACCCAGTTGACCTTGCCGCCGGTGCGGCGCACCACCAGCACCTTCTTGACCTTGGCGCCATCCTTCGCGGCAATCTCGACCGCCTTGTCGGTATTGGCTTTCAGCGGGATGGGGCGGCCGCCGCGAACGCCCTCGTCGGCAGTGATCACGAAGGACGACTTGCAGTCCTCGATACGGCCCGCCAGCGCGTCCGGAGAGAACCCGCCGAACACGATCGAGTGCACCGCGCCGATGCGTGCGCATGCCAGCATGGCATAAGCCGCCTCCGGTATCATCGGCATGTAGATGGTGACCCGGTCACCCTTCTTGACGCCGTTGGCCTTCATCACGTTGGCCAGCCGGCAGACGTGATCGTAGAGCTCCTTGTAGGTGATCTTCTTGTCGTCGTACGGATTGTCGCCTTCCCAGATGATGGCGGTCTGGTCGCCGCGCTTCTTCAGATGCCGGTCGATGCAGTTGTAGGATACGTTGGTAACGCCGTCCTCGAACCACTTGATCGGCACGTTGCCGGTGAAGCTGGTGTTCTTGACTTTCGTGTAGGGCTTGAACCAGTCGATGCGCTTGCCGTGCTTGGCCCAGAACTTGTCAGGGTCCTTCACCGACTGCTTGTACATCTTGAGATAACCCTCATTGTCGATGAGGGCATGCTTCTTCCAGGCGGCCTGGACCTTGTGAGTCTTGAATTCCATTGGCGCGTCTCTCCCATGACCCGGTTCAGCCCCTTGAACGAGGGCGAAGTCGGCGCACTTTAGCCAATGACCTCATCTGTGGGCAATGCGCCTTCCGTCCAACGACTGACGGTTCAGGCGAGCCGCCACACGCTGGTGTTCTTGATCTCTGCGTCCTCCAGATCGCGCGTCACCGGAACCCGGTAGCTCGCCACTGCAACCAGCCGTTCACGCGGCAGGTAGCTGCGGCCGGGATCGCCGATCAGCACGTCCGCTCCCTGTTGATGCGCAGCCAGCAGCCATGCCAGCAGCCGCTGCGCAAGATCACGTTCGTAGAACAGGTCCCCGACCAGGATGGCGCCCGCTGCTGGCGCTGCCGCCTGCAGCAGATCGTCTGCCACTGCCGCCATCTCCACCGCATTGCTTTCAGCGTTCAGCCGGATCGCCTCCAGCGCAAAGTGATCGATGTCAGCAGCAAGCACAGATCTCGCCCCGGCCCTGATTGCAGCAATGCCAACGAGGCCGGACCCGGAGGCGAGATCGATCACGGTTTTGCCGCGCACCACATCCGGGTTGTCCAGGACGTATCGTGCCAGCGCCTGTCCACCGGCCCACGCAAACGCCCAGAACGGTGGAGGCAATCCCATCTGCCCGAGCTCTTCCTCGGTCTTCTGCCACAGCGGCACCGCCTCATGCGCAAGATGGAGCCTCACCTCCGGCACCAGCGGCACCGGCATCAGCTTCGTGTTGGCGAGAATGAACTCGCGCCGTGCAGGTGTGCTCACTGGCTCAGCGGCGGCTTGTCGAGGCCACCCATGCGGCACACCTCCAGCCACTCGTCTTCGGTAACCGGCTGCACCGACAGGCGCATGGACGTGACCAGCGACATGCTTTCCAGCTTCGGGTTGGCCTTGACGTCTGCAAGTTTGACCGGCTTGGGCATGTCCATCACCGCCTTCACGTCGACGCACTCCCAGCGCTCGTCGTCAGTGGTCGAATCCGGATGCGCCAGCGCACAAACTTCGCAGATGCCGACGACTTCCAGCCCCTCGTTCGAGTGGTAGAAGAAGCCCAGGTCGCCCAGCTTCATGGCGCGCATGTTGTTGCGCGCCTGGTAGTTGCGCACCCCGTCCCATTCCTCTCCCTTGTCGCCCTTGGCTTTCAGGTGATCCCAGGAAAACTTGAACGGCTCCGACTTGAACAACCAGTACGCCATGCTGCCTCTGCCTTCTGTGAAAGTTGAAATAACTGTTTGCCGGTTCAGTCCGTCTCGGCCTTGAGCGGGCGTGAGAGGAGCTTGGTGATCTGTTCGTCAACATCGGCATTGCGGGTGACAATATCTGCCACGGCCTCGCACACCGGCATGTCGATACCGCACCGTTCCGCCAGCCCGCTCACCACACCAGCCGTGTGAACACCTTCGGAAACAGATCTGCGCGAGGATAGAATCTCGTCCAGCCCCCTGCCCTGCCCCAACTCGAAGCCGAGAGAGAAGTTCCTCGATTGCATGCTGGAGCAGGTCAGCATGAGATCACCCAGCCCGGAAAGCCCGAACAGCGTGTCAGGCTTTGCGCCAAGCGCTGCCGCAAGCCGCCGCAACTCGGCGAACGACCGGGTCACCAGCGCAGCGTGGGCCGACGCGCCAAGCTGCTTGCCCGCACAGATGCCGGCGGCAATGGCCAGGACGTTCTTCACCGCGCCGCCGATCTGGACGCCTGTCAGATCATCTGAAACATAGATACGGAATGCCGGCCTGCTGATGGCGCCCGCCACGGCGGCAGTCAGGCGATGATCAGGCCCGGCGAGCGTGATCGCCGTAGGCAGGCCGGACACCACGTCCGAGGCAAAGCTGGGGCCGGACAGGACCAGCGGAACCAGACCGGGAGCTGCCTCGCCCAGCACGTCGCCGAGCATCATGTCGCTGCCGCGCTCAAGCCCCTTGGCGGCAATCAGCACCGGCGTTCCCGCACGGGCATGCGCCGCGATCGCCGCGCCAAGTTCGCGAGTGGATTGCGCCGGCGTTGCCAGGATGATCATGTCCGCCCCGGCAACCACGCCGAGGCTGGATGAAACCTCCAGCGCCGCGGGCAGCTTGTGCCCGGGCAGGTAGGTTTCATTTTCCCCGAGCCGCGCGATGTCCCGTGCCTGGACGGCAGACCGGCACCACAATGTCGTGGCCAGCCCCGCACCGGCGCACACCGACGCCAGCGCTGTGCCCCACGCCCCGCCACCGGCGACCACGACGCTTGAAAACCGTCTGCCGCCGTTCATGCCTTCACCCCTGCGAACGGCTGCGGCGCTGCATCCTCATCCAGTGGCCAGCGCGCCCGCGCGGAAACCGACAGGTCATCGCCACCGCGAACCTGCATCTGTTCAGCGCCTGCCCAGGCAATCATCGCCGCATTGTCGGTGCACAGCGAAACGGGCGGGACGCTCAGCCTGAAACCATGGGCCGCACACACGCCTTCAAGTGTTGCCCGCAGCGCCTTGTTCGCCGCCACGCCACCGGCGGCAACCAGCACTTTCTCATGAGACTGCGCATGCAGTGCTTCGAATTCGCTCATGGCGTTCGCCACCCGGTCTGAAACCGCCTGGCACGCAGCCTGCTGGAACCCGGCACAGATATCCGCCACATCCCGCACTGAAAGCAGGCCCGCCGCCACGGCTGCCTGCCGCACCGCGGTCTTCAACCCCGAGAACGAAAAATTGCACCCGGGCCGGCCCTTCATCGGCACCGGGAAGTCAAAACGGCCGGCATCTCCCGCCGCAGCCGCTTTCTCCACCTCCGGGCCACCTGGATAGCCAAGGCCGAGCAGCTTCGCCGTCTTGTCGAATGCCTCGCCCAGCGCGTCATCGATCGTCGTGCCAAGGCGGGCATAATCTCCCACCCCGTTGATGCTGACCAGCTGGGTATGGCCGCCCGACACCAGCAGCATCAGGTAAGGCGGGCGCAGACCTTCCGTCAGCCCGGGCGTCAGCGCATGGCCTTCCAGGTGGTTGATGGCGTAAAGCGGCTTGCCCGCCGCCATTGCCATGGCCTTGGCCGTCATCAGTCCGGTCAGTACGCCTCCAATCAGGCCGGGGCCAGCCGTGGCCGCAATGGCGTCGAGATCATCAAAGCCAGCGCCCGCCTCTGCCATCGCCTGCGCAGTCAACCGGTCCAGGTGGGCAAGGTGGGCACGCGCAGCAATTTCCGGCACCACGCCGCCATAGGGCGCGTGCTCGGCCGTTTGTGACAGCACGACGTTCGACAGTATGCGTCCGGCGCCAGCCGCATCGCGCGTTACGACCGCGGCAGACGTCTCGTCGCACGACGTTTCTATGCCGAGCACCATGGTCATGGGTGCCTTGCCGGATTGTGTCACGTTTGACCTTTCCACCATGCAGTTCATTGGCCTATGTTCGGCGTGAACTTTCACTGCCCTCTATAAGTCCAAGGTATTGCGCTTGCAAATGAACCCGATCCGAATTGGCACCCGCGGCTCGCCGCTGGCTCTTGCACAGGCTCACGAGACGCGGGACCGGTTGGTCGCCGCCCACGGACTCGATCCTGCAAACATCGAAGTCGTTGTCATTTCCACGACCGGCGACCAGATCCAGGACCGGCCGCTGGCCGAAATTGGCGGCAAGGGGCTGTTCACCAGGGAACTTGAAGAACAGTTGCACGACGGCCGCATCGACATGGCCGTGCATTCCATGAAGGACATGCCGGCGGTGCTGCCCGAGGGTCTGGAGATATGCTGCCTGCTGGAGCGCGAAGACCCGCGCGATGCCTTCCTGTCTCCGGTCGCCACCTCAATCAGCGCGCTTGCCCACGGCGCCATTGTGGGCTCGTCCTCGGTGCGCCGGGTGGCCCAGCTCCGGCACATCCGGCCTGATCTCGACATCGTGCCCTTTCGCGGCAATGTCCAGACAAGGTTGCGCAAACTCTCGGAGGGCGTGGCGGCAGCGACCTTCCTCGCCTGCGCCGGCTTGAACCGGCTCGGCATGAGCGAGTTGATGACCTGCCCCATCGATCCGGCCGAGATGTTGCCCGCCGTGGCCCAGGGTGCGATCGGCATCGAGATTGCCTCGATGAATGACCATGCCCGCGCGTTGCTTGAGCCGCTCAACCATCAGCCGACCTGGCTAAGGGTGACTGCCGAACGCGCCTTCCTCGCCGAGCTCGACGGCTCCTGCCGTACGCCGCTTGCCGGCCACGCCACGCTCGACGATGGAGGCCTTCATCTCAAGGTTCAGGCGCTCACCCTGGACGGCTCGAAGGTTTTTGAAACCGCCCGCCGAGGTCCTGCCGCTGACGGCGCAGCCATGGGTCTCGACGCCGCCCACGAGATACGGGCCAAGGCCGGGCAGGACCTGGTAAGCTAGAGCATCATCCGGCCGGAGTGAAACGAGGATCGACAAGTTGATGCTTCAAGATCAACCTGATAGAGCGAACGGCCTGATCCATTCAAACCGGCGTTCGCTCTAGTGGCCGTCATCGTTACACGCCCTGAGCCGGATGCCTCCCGGCTGGCTGAACGGCTTGCCCGGCAAGGCGATCAGCCGCTGCTTTGTCCATTGATGCAGATCGAGGTCGACGACACCGCAACCGTTCCTCGCGGCAATTACCAGGCAATCCTCGTTACCAGTGCAAACGGTCTCAGGGCCCTGGAGTCCAGGAACCTTGTCGAAAGCCTTCAAGGCACACCAGTGATCGCCGTCGGCCCGGCATCTGCCCGGCTTGCCGGCGAACTGGGATTTGCCGAGGTACGCGAGGCGGCCGGAAATGTCGAGGCGCTTGCGGATCTGGTGCGGCGAACCTTGTCCCGCGAGCTGGGGCCCCTGCTCTACGTGACCGGAAAATCCCGCGCCGGCGACCTGAAAGCGGATCTCGAGCACGACGGTTTCGAAGTCGACCGCGTGGAACTTTATGGTGCATCACCTGCCGGCAGGCTTGACCCGGCGGTGTCAGACGCCCTGCGCAACGGCGAGGCAGATGCCGTGCTGCTGTATTCGCCGCGCACAGCGCGCATCTGGGCGAAGCTGGTCAGGCAGGATGGGCTTGCAGGCAAAGTTTCCGATTTGCGCCATGTTTGCCTGTCTCAAGCTGTTGCAGAGGCGCTTCATGAAGAACTCGGACGGAATTTGACGGTTGCTGTGGCCAGCAGCCCGGACGATGATGCTATGCTTGAAGCAATGGCACACGACAGCAAGAACAAGACCGGCGAAACTGACATGGCAAATCGCAAGACAACCTCCCGCTCGGACCGCAAGGCGAAGAAGCCTGCTGTGATCGACGCCACCGCCACCGAGGTGGATGAGTCAACACCGGCTGAAGAGTCCGCAAGCGAAGCGGCGAGTCCGGCAATGGAAGCGGCATCCGGCGAAACCGTGACGCAGGATGCAGAGACCGGCAGCGCCGCCGCCGAGGACAGCAGTGAAAACGCAGCCAACCATATCGAAAGCACTAAACAGGAAGCTTCACCGCAATCGCAAAAACCATCTGGCAAGGGCAAATGGATTGCAGCTGGCATGGCAGCCATCCTGCTGGCAGGCCTCGGGGGTGGAGGGTATCTTTACCACGCCTACGGCGAGCGGTTGTTTGGCCAGCCAACAGCCACCGCCGACATCGCCGCCATGGAAAGCCAGGTGATGGATGCTGCCGGCGCAGCCCAGTCAGCCCGCGAGGCCGCCAGCCAGGCCAGCACCGAGGTGAGCGCACTCGCCGGCCGTCTCGAGGGGATCGAGCAGCAGGTTTCCGAACTCGCCGGCAAGACACCGGAAGACGCCTCGCAACTGGTGTCCGGCATCCGGCAGCAAGCCGAGGCCGCAAGCACGGCAGCGGCAGACCTTGACGCCCGCACCAAGACCCTCGAGCAGACCACCGCAGACCTGCGCCAGTCGGTAGAGGCTGTGCAGACCGCGCTCGATACAGCCGCCGCCAGTGGCGGTGGCGTCGACCAGACGGCCTTGAACCTGAAGCTTGATGAACTCGCCGCGCGGATCACTGCAGTGGAGACCCAGGCTCCATCGCCGCCCGAGGCGCTGGCTGGCGAAGTATCCATATTGAAGGAACAGCTCTCGGCGAGCGAGGAAAGGATTGCTGCGCTCTCTGCCCAGCTCGAGGCCGTCAACGCACAAGTGGCGACACTTGCCGGAAGGCTTGAGGAAGCGGCTGCCAGCCCTGAAGCGGATGTCACCGGTGAAACGGCCGCTATCGCCCGCATCGGCGAGGCGATCGCCTCGCTGGACGCTGCGGTCAAGTCAGGCTCGGCCTTCGACGCCCAGCTCGCCGCCTTGCGCGAGGCAGCCCCCGGCGCCCCCGCACTGCCTTCGCTTGATGCAAATGCCGCAACCGGCATACCTGGCCAAGCCGCACTGCAACAACAACTGGAAACGGTCGCTGCCGCGCTGGCCGCACGGAATGAAGCATCCGGCAGCGCGCCATCCGGTTTCTTTGCAAGCTTGCAAGACAAGCTGTCATCGGTCGTCAAGGTACGCAGTCTCGACAAGCCGGACTGGCAGCAAGCCTCTGCCAGGGCCCTGGAAGCGCTGAAGGCCGTGGGGCCGCAAGCTGCCATTGCCGCCCTGCCGGCGGATGCAGACGGCATGCCTGACGGCTTGAAGCAATGGCTGATAGAGGCGCGCAAGCACGCCGCCGCGATGCACGAGCTTGAGCGTCTGCCGCAACTGCTGCTTTCATCCACATCCGGCCAGCAGCAGTAGCGTCCAGGAGGCTCGCCATGATTTCATTGCTCATCCGCTTCCTGATCGTTGTGATGCTGGCCATTGCCTTTGCTTGGCTTGCTGACCAGCCAGGCGATCTGACCCTGCGCTGGCTGGGTTACGAAATTCAGACATCGGTGATGGCCGCCGCAATCACAGTGGCGATTGCCGGGCTGGTGCTGTGGCTTGTCTGGTCTGTGCTGCTTTGGGTGCTGGACCGGCCCGGCGCCATGGGCAGCTGGTTCCGCTCCCGCCGCCGCAAGAAGGGCCATGATGCCGTCTCGGCCGGCCTGATCGCCGTCGCTGCCGGTGATCGCGAGGCTGCACAGGCCCATGCGCGCACGGCCGTGGCCGTACTGGGCAATGATCCCATGGCCAAGCTGCTCGATGCCCAGGCCGCCCAGTTGCGCGGCGACAGCGCCCGGGTGCGGCAGCTGTTCGACGAAATGGCGCAACAGCCCGAAACCCGGCTGCTCGGCTTGCGCGGCCTTCACACCGAGGCGGTGCGCCAGCAGGACTCGGCGCGTGCCCGCGAGCTTGCCGAACAGGCGGCCCGCATCAATCCGAAGCTGCAGTGGGCCAGCCAGGCAGTGCTCACCTACCAGTCGGCAGACCAGGACTGGCCGGCCATCCGGCAAACCATAGATGAACAGAAGCGTGCGCGGCTGATCGACAGGCACGAGGCCAATGCACGGCATGCGGTCGTGCTTACCGCCGAGGCCCGGAAGATCGAGGCACAGGACCCGGCCAAGGCCGGCGAACTGGCGCTGGAGGCCCACAAGCTGGAGCCCTCGCTTGTACCCGCCGCTGTGATGGCGGCGCGCAGCCAGGCGGCTGCTGGCAACTTGCGGCGCGCCTCGAAAATCGTCGAGAAGACCTGGGCACTGGTGCCCCATCCGGATCTGGCCGACGTCTACGGCCACGTTCGCGCCGGTGATTCGGCCCAGGACCGGCTGAAGCGCGTTGCGGGCCTGGTGAAGAAGTCCGGCGGCATCGAGGGGGCGGTTGCACTGGCGACGGCAGCCATTGAGGCTCACGAGTGGAAACAGGCGCGCAAGGCGCTGGAGCCCTATGCCCATGACCGGCCGCAGGCCCGTATTTGCGGCCTGATGGCGGAGATCGAAGAAGGCGAGTTCGGCGACCGGGGCCGGGCCCGCGAGTGGCTGGCCCGGGCAGTTCGCGCCCCGCGTGACCCGGCCTGGACCGCAGATGGCTTTATTTCGCGCGTGTGGCTGCCTGTATCACCGGTGTCCGGTGAGCTCGGCGGTTTCCGCTGGCGGGTGCCGGTGGAAGGCATAGCCCATGCAGAAGCTGAACCGGAAGAGAACCTCGATGAGGAGGCGCTGCCGGGAGATGACGCAATACAGGTCACACCCGAGACCGAAGCGGAAGTCGAAACCGTCGATCACACGGATGAAAACGGTGATGCCGTGACGGAGCCTGCCAAGGCTGCCGAAGCGAAGTCCACCCCTGAAGACGCTTCCGTGCATGAAACAGAACACGACCGTGATCGCCCTGAGCATGAGGCAGGGCCGGAAGAGACAGCGAAGGCTACCGGGGAGGATCAAGCCTCGCCGGAAACCGGACACGCTCCTGCCAGTGAGGTCGAGGCTGAAACAGTCCGGCCTCGCCAGCCGGATGACCCTGGCCCGGAGACCGGTGAAAGGAAGCCGGAGAAGGCCTGGCTTTGATTGTTGAAACCTTAAGCACTTCGCGCTATCTGTCGCGCATCTGGCGCAGGCCGCAATAGCTCAGTTGGTAGAGCACATCATTCGTAATGATGGGGTCGGGGGTTCGAATCCCTCTTGCGGCACCATTTCTCCATGTTTTTTGCGGGCTTGGGCTCTGTTCATGTTTCAGGGCTGGAGCATGGCCGTTGACCGGTTTCCACCCGGTTGCCGCGGCGCATGAAGCCGCAGCAGGTTCATCGGAGTCGAACCGCAGCCCCAAAAGCTATCAGGACGCAGCAAATGGATGAAACAAAGATCGACCGTGCAGCTTTAGGGCGTTTGTCCAGAGCTTTGGCATTCATCTGTGGCGCAGATCATTCGACGACTGTTGCCTTGAGAGAGGCCGCCGAGAATGGCTCCGAGCGCGACATCAAGAATGCCCGCACCTTGTTTCTGAGATTGAAGCCCGGTGACCGGAAGGCCGCGCTGGCCATGATAGAAGATTGATACTGTCGGCCACTGATCTCCTTGGAAGCTTGGCCGATGCTCTCCATCATCCCTCCATAACTACCGATGCCCAATTCGCTGTTCTGCGGGAATTAACAGGGAATTGGTTTTTGCGGAAAAGGGAATTCAAGTGCCGCTGGCAATCAGCTTCAGGGAACCAGGTAAGCAGCCAGGGAATGCGCACTTGTTGGTGCTCTGGCGATTCTGAACTTTTCTCACGGCGAGGTCTGTGATGAAGGAGGTCTTGATACCACGGTTGAACGAGGCGAGGCGCAATCAACTCGAGGCTAGCTGACAGACACACCTTTGCCGGTTCCTCAGCTGACATCGCAAATTTTGCACATCGCAATGCCGGCGGAGGAGTCGTCCACAGCATCAACTCCGGCGGGTTTTGGTTTCTGCGGAGAATGACTGGTTCACTTCCGAAAGCGGGTTATCTACCAGACCGCCCAAACCGGCAGCCTCGTGCCAGATCCGGTAACTTCACCCAGCAAGCAGCGCTGGATGGCAAATGTGCCATGGCTCTGATAGCCTGATGATAGAATTGCAGAAGCAACCTTTTTTGCGGCGGGGCGGGGCAGATGGCTGACCAACAGGTTTTCCCTGTAATAGAGGAAACAGCAAGTTCGGACGACAGGGGCTTTATCATCAGCGATCTGCCTGAGCCACATCGGTCCAGGACCCGAAAACTACTGGATGATCACCCTGAAATACGTGGACTGTTCGGAAAGAACCCCTGGACTTTGGCGATCGCGGTTGGCCTCGTAGGCGGCCAGTTCTCTATGGCCTATCTGCTGAAGGATCAGGCGTGGTGGGTTGTTCTGCTTGCTGCCTGGCTGGTTGGTGCGTTTCCGGTTCATGCGCTCTTCGTGGTGATCCATGAAGCCACCCATCGGCTGGTCCTGCGCAGCTCGAATGCCAACCGTCTGGTCGGCATCTTTGCAAACCTTCCCATGTTTATTCCCACTGCGGTGTCGTTTGAACGCTGCCATCTCAAGCATCACGCCTACCAAGGCGTTTATGACTACGATGTCGACCTGCCCAGCCACTGGGAGGTGAAACTGTTCGGTGACACCGCCATTGGCAAGGCGCTCTGGCTTCTGGTCTTGCCCTTCGTCCTGGCAATTCGTCCGCTTCGTCTGAAGGCAGTGCCCCTGTTCGACAGTTGGGTGGTGCTGAACTGGGTTGCGGTATTTGCGGCCGACCTGCTTGTGCTTTGGGCATGGGGGCCCATGGCCTTGCTGTACCTGGGGCTGTCGTTGCTTTTTTCTATTGGGCTGCATCCGCTGGGCGCTCGATGGATACAGGAGCACTACACATCCGATGATGAGCAGGAGACCTTCAGTTATTACGGGCCGCTGAACTATCTTGCGCTGAACGTAGGCTATCACAACGAGCACCATGATCTGCCAGCTGTGCCATGGAACCGGCTTCCAGCAGTCAAGGCGGCGGCTGGCGAGATGTACAATTCGCTCAGGTCGTACAAGTCATGGGGCGGATTGCTCCTGCACTTTCTGTTCGGCGGCAAGCTCTCCATTCGCTCACGGGTTACGCGAGGCGTCGAGGTGGCCCGCAATGTGAAATCTGACGTGACTTGAGATAGTGCGGCTGCCGGGATGGCACAGTTGACGATGTCTCAGGCCGGTCACAACCAGCCGTTTTGGTATTGCGCGACGAATGTCTGTTGTGTCCCCGAAAGCTGGAGTGCCCCCGCTGAAGTGGTCCACCAGCTGGGATAGATTTATCCCGCAATTTGGAGGACCAGAAGATGGCTGGAAAGCGAGACAAACCCGAAGTAATTGTATCGAAGCTGCGGCAAGTTGACGTGCTGCAGGGCCAAGGAATGAAGATTGCCGATGCAGTTCGACAGATCGGCATTACCCAGCAGACCTACTACCGTTGGCGCAAGGAGTACGGCGGGATGACCCTGCCGCGCGCAGCGTAAAAGTCATCCACCTTTGCGCTTTTTGGCAGCAGGGAGGGCGGGAGGATTTGCACTGTGGACTTGTATCGTAAGTTTTGTCTGGCTTGTTCAGATGACATCACTCAACGTGCGGCAGCACGTCATTTCAGCATTCCGCAAGACTGCGTCAGCAAGATGGATGAGGATTCAAGTTCCGCGAGGCTATTTGGGGAGCGCGCGCGATGGCGCCTGGCGCCCCGCAACTGCCTTGGTTTTATTTCGCCACTTGGCAGGTTTTTTGCTCCGCCGTTAACAGCCGATTGTCCGAAAGGGTCTTGGCTGTGTGAAAACGCCTCCGGCGCGGGCGTTGGGGCTGGGACTGTCGGTTTGGGGGGCCTGGATTGGAGCGTTGAGGCACCTGTCACGCCCTGATGGCCGCCATCAGCGGCTTGATGCCGATGATGTTGATGACCCGCGTCAGATTGTAGGCCAGCACGCTCAAGGCCATCTCGGTGCGGACATTCTTGAGGCGCTTCATCAGGAAGTGGGTTGCACCCATCCACATCTTGATGGTCCCGAACGGGTGTTCGTCCGTCTCGCGGCGCTGGCGCATGGCTTGCGGGTTCTCATCGAGTCGCTGCTGCACCGCTTCCAGGACCTCTTCGTGCTCCCACCGGGTGACCACCCGGTGTGTGCTTTGAGTGCAGCGGGTCTTCAGCGCGCAGGTCCGGCACTGCTTCGTCTCATATCGCCTTAGGTTGAGGCCATCGCTTTGCCGCTTGTGAGAGACGAACGGCAGCGTCTGGCCAGCAGGGCAGATATACACGTCGTGTTCAGCCACGTAGCGGAAGTCCTGTTTGCCGAACTGCCCCTTGGCCATCAGTCCGGACGTCAGCGGCTTGGGCAGCGTGACGGTCACATCGATCTGGCTGCATTCAAGAATCTGCTCGGAGTTGAAGTATCCCCGGTCGGCGACAACATCCAGTTCCTCAACGCCCAATGCCTGCTTGGCTTTTTGCGCCATTGCCACCAGCTGTGCACGGTCGCTGCCGGTCTGCACCACGTCATGGGCAACGATCAGATGATGGTCAGTCTCCACT
>JAZBOA010000060.1:0-2585 GCA_036350935.1 Anderseniella sp.
AATGGCTAAGGAAAAATTCGAGCGGACCAAGCCGCACGTAAACGTTGGCACCATTGGACACGTTGACCACGGCAAGACCACCTTGACCGCGGCGATCACCACCATTCTGTCGAAGAAATTTGGTGGTGCTGCCAAGAAGTACGACGAAATTGACAGTTCGCCCGAAGAGAAGGCGCGCGGCATCACCATCAACACCGCGCACGTCGAGTACGAGACCGAAAAGCGTCACTATGCTCACGTTGACTGCCCGGGCCACGCCGACTACGTCAAGAACATGATTACCGGTGCAGCCCAGATGGACGGCGCCATCCTTGTCGTGTCCTCCGCTGACGGCCCCATGCCCCAGACCCGCGAGCACATCCTGCTTGCCCGTCAGGTTGGCGTGCCCTACATCATCGTTTACATGAACAAGGCCGACATGGTCGACGACGCCGAACTGCTCGAGCTCGTCGAAATGGAGATCCGTGAGCTCCTGTCCAAGTACGACTTCCCTGGAGACGACACCCCCGTCATCACCGGTTCCGCCCTGAAAGCCCTCGAAGGCGACCAGAGCGACATCGGCGAGCCCAGCATCATGAAGCTGGCCGACGCCCTGGACAACTACATCCCCGAGCCCGAGCGTGCGATTGACCGCCCGTTCCTGATGCCCGTTGAAGACGTCTTCTCCATCTCCGGTCGCGGCACCGTCGTCACCGGTCGTGTCGAGCGCGGCGTCATCAAGGTTGGTGAAGAGATCGAGATCGTCGGCATCGTTCCGACCGTCAAGACCACCTGCACCGGCGTCGAGATGTTCAGGAAGCTGCTCGACCAGGGTCAGGCGGGCGACAACGTCGGCGTCCTGCTGCGCGGCACCAAGCGTGAAGAAGTCCAGCGCGGCCAGGTACTGGCCAAGCCCGGCTCGATCAAGCCGCACACCAAGTTCAGCGCCGAGATCTACGTGCTGTCGAAGGACGAGGGTGGTCGTCATACCCCGTTCTTCAACGGCTACCGTCCGCAGTTCTACTTCCGCACCACCGACGTGACTGGCAGCATCGAGTTGCCGGCGGGCACCGAGATGGTGATGCCTGGCGACAACGTCAGCATCAAGGTGTCGCTGATTCAGCCGATCGCCATGGACGAAGGTCTGCGTTTCGCCATCCGCGAAGGCGGCCGCACCGTCGGTGCAGGCGTCGTGGCCAAGATTGAAGAATAAGGCAGGCGCTTGAAAGCAAGGCCGGGTTCGGCGCGTAAGATGCGCGCCGGATGCCGGCCTTTAAGAATACAGGCCAATAGCTCAATTGGTAGAGCGTCGGTCTCCAAAACCGAAGGTTGGGGGTTCGAGACCCTCTTGGCCTGCCACAGGATAAGCCGTAAGGCGCACAGCATTCATGGCTGACAAACTCAAACTGCTGGTAGCGGTGTTGCTGGTCATCTCGGGGGTGGCCGGCTTTTATTATTTGGCGGACGCGCCAACCGTGGTGCGTGCGCTGTCCGTGATCGTGGGTGTCGTGCTGGCAGGTGTCGTTGCCGGCATGTCGGGCCCCGGCAAGCAGTTTTTCGGATTCGCGCTCGATGCGCGTGACGAGGCCAAAAAGGTTGTCTGGCCGACCCGCAAGGAAACCATCCAGATGACCGGTGTGGTCATGCTGTTCGTGATCGTGATGGCGCTGTTTCTGTGGGCGGTTGACAGTATTTTGTTGTGGCTGGTGCAGTTGGCCATGGGACAGGGGAGTTGAGTATGCGGTGGTATGTGGTACATGCCTACTCCGGCTTCGAGAAAAGCGTGATGCGCAATCTGATCGAGCGCATCGAGCGTGCGGGCATGAAGGATCGCTTCGGTGAAATCCTGGTGCCGGTGGAAGAAGTGGTGGAAATGAAGGGCGGTCAGAAGAAGACTGCCGAACGCAAGTTCTTCCCCGGTTACGTCCTGGTTCAGATGGAAATGGACGACGACACCTGGCACCTCGTGAAAAGCACACCCAAGGTCACCGGATTCGTCGGCGGTACGGCAACCAAGCCCGCGCCGATTTCCGAGAAGGAAGTCCAGTCCATCATGGACCAGATGCGCGAGGGCGTGGAAAAGCCCAAGCCCAAGGTGCTGTTCGAAGTGGGCGAGTCGGTGCGTGTGATCGACGGTCCGTTCACCGACTTCAACGGCAACGTGGAAGAAGTGAACTACGACAAGAGCAAATTGCGCGTGTCGGTGATGATTTTTGGCCGGGCGACACCCGTCGAACTGGGTTTCGGTCAGGTCGAGAAAAGCTAAGCCAGGCCACGGCCTGACTGGCAAAAGCTGTTCCGGCGTCAGGCTGGAAACAGCATCCGGATTTTCCGGAGAGGAGCGCGAGTAGGGCAACCCAAAGCGCGTTGGTACTCACTTTAAGGAGCCATCATGGCAAAGAAGATTGTCGGCTATATCAAGCTGCAAGTGCCGGCGGGTAAAGCCAACCCGTCGCCCCCCATCGGTCCCGCGCTCGGTCAGCGTGGCCTGAATATCATGGAATTCTGCAAGGCGTTCAACGCCAAGACCCAGGGCATGGAGCCCGGTCTGCCGATTCCGGTCGTTATCACTGCGTTCGCGGACAAGAGCTTCACCTTCATCATGA
>JAZBOA010000061.1:0-22801 GCA_036350935.1 Anderseniella sp.
GGGGCGTTCGCCGGCATGAACCAGACCGGCTTCAACGCGGCAAGCGGAGCCGGCTATGACCTCGTGGCAGGCGTGGTGATGCAACTGGACAAGCGCAATCCGCAGGTTGCGGCCAGGATGGCCGGGTCGTTCCGCAGCTACCAGCTGATGGAGCGGGGCCGGCGCGACAAGGCGCGCGCCGCCCTTGCCCGCATCGCGGCCATGGACGGTTTGTCGAGAGACACCGCCGAAATGGTGTCGCGGATGCTGGCCTAAGCCGTTTCATGCAACATCAGGGCGGAAAAATCTTCCCCTCGAATCTTGCCAAATCACCCGCACTTCGAATCAATGGATCAAGTGATTCGGTCGCGTTCAGGGGCAACGGCTTTGGTCGCTCCTGGCGAGTATCTGCCGGGGCGGCAGACCATCACGAAGCATGAGGGATGTTGCCTGGACGGCTCTGCGGGCGAGCGGCGGTCTCGAGAGGGAATTTGCGTGTCCAAGGCCAAACTTGGCGAACTGTTTTTCAAGGAGCGGGCACTCAAGGTGAGTGTCGGCTCCCGCCGTGTTCCGTCCATCGCCATATCCGAGCGCATCCTGCGCAACCTGATCACCGGCCTCATCCTGCTGTTCCTGGTAACGCTGGCGACCGCCATGTTCCTGCAACTGTCAGCCAGCCGGGACCGGTCGATCGAGCTTTCAAATGACAAGACGGCGCTGGTGCTGCGCGCCGCTGCCGGAGACCTGAGCGCCACGCTGGGTATCGGCCCGGCGGGTGACGGCAGCGTCCGCACGCCGGAAACCGCCGACCTGCAGGAAGTGCTGCCCGCCGGCTCGGGCGAACGCGGACGCGTGTTCATCATCGCCGACGAAACCGGCTTCATCCAGGCCAGTTTCCCGGAAGACCCGGTGATGCAGGGGCTGAACCTGTCGACGCTGTTCGGACAGGACGCGATCCTTGCCGCCTCGCGCACCCTGGGCACGCCATTGCTGGCCTTTACGCCGGCCGGCGAGGAAATCTATATCGGCATCCGTACGCTGACGCCGTATCCGGGCCAGCTCGCGGTGGTGCACCCGAAGTCGCGGGTGCTGGCCGACTGGGAATCGGCGGTCAAGCAGATCGTCACCCTGTTCCTGGTGACGCTGGGGGTGCTGGTGCTGCTGGGCACCGCCTTCCACTGGCAGGCAGCGCGGGCGGCCGAGGCCGACCAGACGCTGGCCATCGCCACCGAGCGGATGGACAAGGCGCTCGACCGCGGCCACTGCGGCCTGTGGGACTGGGATATCGCGCGCGGGCGCATCTTCTGGTCAAAGTCAATGTACGACATCCTCGGGCTGGAGGCGAAGGGCGAGTTCCTGTCCTATGGCGAGGTGGCGGAGCGGCTGCACCCGGATGATGACCCGATCGACCGCCTGGTCGACATCATGCTGAAGGGCGGCAGGCCTGCCATCGACCAGGAATTCCGGATGAAGCATGCAAACGGCCACTGGGTGTGGCTGCGCGCCCGCGCCGAGCTGTCGCAGGCGCCGGGCCAGGATGCGCCCAACCTGGTCGGCATCGCTATCGACATCACCGAGCAGAAGCGGCTGGACAAGCTGAACCAGGAAGCGGAACTGCGGCTGCGCGACGCCATCGAGAACGTGTCGGAAGCGTTCGTGCTGTGGGACAGCGACAACCGGCTGGTGATGTGCAATTCGAAGTACCAGCAGCTCAACAACCTGCCGGCCAGCGTGTGCCGGCCCGGTTCGTCCTACGAGGACGTGATGAAGGTGTCGCGCGAGCCGGTGATCCGGCAACGTTCGCCGATCAGCGCCGAGGCGGCAAAACCCGGCCTGCAGGATGGCGCGGAAGGGAACACCTTCGAGGTGCAACTGGAGGACGGGCGGTGGCTGCAGATCAATGAGCGGCGGACCAAGGATGGCGGCTTCGTGTCGGTTGGCACCGACATTTCGAACCTCAAGCTGCACGAGGAAAAGCTGCTCGATTCCGAGCGTGAACTGATGAACACGGTGCGTGACCTGCAGAAATCACGGATGGAGCTGGAGCAGCAGTCGCAGCGGCTCGCTGACCTGGCTGAAAAGTACTCGCGCGAGAAAGCGCGCGCCGAGGCCGCCAACCGGTCAAAGTCCGAGTTCCTGGCCAACATGAGCCATGAACTGCGCACGCCCCTCAACGCCATCATCGGCTTTTCCGAGGTGATCGAGCAGGAACTGTTCGGCAAGGTGACGGTGCCCAAGTATCTCGATTATGCCCACGACATCCATTCGTCGGGCCAATACCTGCTGGACGTGATCAACGACATTCTCGACATGTCGAAGATCGAGGCTGGCCGGGTGACGCTGGAAATCGAGAAGTGCGACGTGGCTGCAGTCATCGAGGAAGCACTGCGGATCGTTTCGGGCCGCGCGCAGGAAGGCCGGGTGGCGCTGCGCAAGGACCTGCCGGAAACGCTGCACGCGCTGGCCGACGTTCGCTCGCTCAAGCAGGTGCTGATCAACCTGCTGGCCAATGGCGTGAAATTCACCCAGGAGGGCGGCAGCGTCACCATCTCCGCCCGCCGCACGCCGAAGATGGCCGAGATCATCATTGCCGATACCGGCATCGGCATTCCGGCCAACCAGATCGCCAAGCTGGGCCGGCCGTTCGAGCAGGTGGAAAACCAGCTTACCAAGACCCGTTCGGGCTCGGGGCTGGGCCTGGCCATTTCCAATTCGCTGATCCGGCTCAATGACGGCCAGCTTCACATCGCCAGCGAAGAGGGCAAGGGCACCACGGTGACGGTGACGCTGCCCATCGCGCCGAAGGGCAAGACAGACAAGCGGGTGATCGAGTCGGACGCCGTGATCGAACCGATCTCGACCAGCATCACCGCGTAACCGGTAGACGGCTCAGTTCTCATTTTCCTGGTTGCTGCCGTCCCCGGTGCTCTGCGAGCGCCGGCGCGGCATGGACTTGCGCTCGATCTCCCGGGCCATGATGGCGCGCTCCTGCGGAGTGAGTTTTCCAAACAGGCCGCGGGCAATCTCGCCACCGCGGACAATCATGCCGCCGGAGGCCTGCTCGAACTCAACCATGGCGCGCTCGAGCGCTGCCTGGTCGAAGGGTTCTGCCTTGAGAGCAGCGGCAATGCCCCGGGCTTTCTCGCGGAGGTCGCGCCGCAGGCCGCGAAACTCGCGGCGATGCTCGCGCAGTTCGCCGACAAGTTCGTCCCGGCGGGCATCATCAAGCTGCTGGAAGAACGCCCGCGGCAGGACCTGGGTATAGCCGGGGCCAGTGATCCGGTGCTGATGATGGCGCCCGCCCGGCCCCCAGAAATTGTGGGCAATGACCGCTGCCGCGACGGCGAGATTGAGGGCAAGCGACACCAGCAGCGCCAGCCAGACCCAGGACCAGCGGCGCTTGCGCGGCGTCTGTGGGGTAGAGGTGGTCAAAGCACACCCCCTTCATCCAGCTCGGCCGGATCGGCCAGCACCAGGTCGAGCACCTCGTCGGTGCCGGACGAGGCCGAGAGGCTGCCGGCCAGCATTTCGCCGGCACTGGTGTCGAGGCCGACGAAGGCGCCAATGGCGATGCTGGCGGCCAGCATGCCGGCCGCGAGTAGCCCGCGCAGGCCGCCCAGCGGCGGCGGCGCCGTGACATCGCTGGCCAGTTGCGGCTCGGCGGCCACGCGTTGCATCAGACGGGCGCGGGCAGCGGACGGTTCCGGCATGGCGGCAGCGCCGGCCAGGTCGAGCAAGCGGTCGACCTGATCGGCCTGTGCGGCGGCTTCGGCGGGAAGCTGGTGCGGCGCGCGGACCAGCCCGGCAAAGCGCTGCCGGTCCGCGTCCGGCCAGCGCAGCGGATTGCGGCCGTAGGCCTGCAACAGCTGATCCAGCCGTTGACGGTCCGCCGCGGAAAGAGTGACGCCAGAATGTGGTGCCGGGTTGGTCATTTCAGTTGGTCCAGTTCCTCGATCAGGTCACCCCAGGCGGGCGACAGAATTTCACGCAAAGTACGCCGCGCGCGCGACAGCAGCGACTCGACCGCCTCCACGCTCACCTGCATCACCTCGGCCGTCTGCTGGTTGCCGAAGCCTTCGAAGTAGGTCAGCTGCAGCGCCGTGCGCTGGCGCTCTGGCAGCTGGGCCAGCGCCGCTGCCACCATACCGGCAGCCTGGGCATGACGCATCGGGCCATCGGGCGCGGTAGCGCCGTCGGGCACTTCATCCAGTCCGTCGGCTGTCGACGGCTTGGCCCGCCTTATCCGGTCGATGGCGAGGTTGCGGGCCATCCGGGCGAGCCAGCCCTTCAGCGCGGCCGGGTTGTCGATGGCGCCTGGGTCGCGCCACAACCGGACGAAGGCCTCCTGCGTCACGTCCTCGGCGTCAGCGGCTTCCGACAGTACGCGCGCAGCAACCCGGAACACGAAGCCATAGTGGCGGTCAACAAGGCCGGCGAAAGCCTGCTCGTCGCCTTCGCTTGCGCGCGCCAGCAGAACGGCGTCGGCTGCCGGAGAAATGTCCCCGGCAGCGCGCTGGACGCCTGCTGTTTCAGCGTATCCCGCCATGTCCCATAACGGGCGCGCAAGTGACCAGGTCATGCCATCTCCCTATTGCCGGGTGGCGCTGGCGGCCTTGCGGGCCTCGGCCCGTGCTTTGTTCCTGGCCGCATGATAGTCACGCGCCTCCTGGAAAGTCACGCCGCCAGACTTGTCGGCATCGGCGGCCAGCACCAGGCTCGCGATATAGGCTTGCAGTTCGTCCCGGCTCACCGCAGCATCCTTGTCGGCGTCCATGCGATCGAGAATGCGGTCGATGCGGCGCGCCGCCAACTGGTTGAGCCAGCTTTCCAGTTCGGCGCGGGTCACCTTGCCATCCTTGTCGGCGTCCAGCCGCATGAAGCGGCGCTCGGACCTTGAGCCCAGTTCGTCAACGGCAAGTTCGCCGTCCTTGTTGACGTCAAGCCGTTCAAAGGTGCGCTCGGAGCGCGGCATGCCCGGTTCGCGGGCCTGGACAGCGCCGCCCGCAACACCGGCAAGTGCAGCAACGGCCAACAGTTTCAAGACAAGATTCGATTGCATTGCTCAGATTCCCTCTGTTTCACCCTGCATTCAGGTGGTTCATGGTTGTCGTGCCGTTGGCCAACGCACATGAACAAGACGGGAACGGGCAGGCAAACCCGTCGCCATACGGCGAAAAAAATTCAGTCCTTGTAAGGAGAGCCGATCAGCCGGTCGAAGATGGCCGCCACCTGGGCATTGGCATCGCGCAGCATGGCCTCGAGCGTGACCACGTCCGGCGCGGCGGCGGCGCGCAGCATCAGCGCCATGAATCCGGGCGGCGCAGCGGCAACATCGAACCTGCCGGTGGTGCACAGCCGCAGAATGTGGGTAAGGGTATGGTATAGCGTGCCGGCGGCGGTCAGCTGTTCATGATCGGCAGTGGAAAGCAGACCGGCCAGATGCAACTGATGAAGCGCCATGAAGGTGTTCTGGGCCAGCACCTCGGGCCGCTGATGGGCATGGACGAGTTGCAGGCCTTGCGCGATGAACTCCACCTCCACAAGGCCGCCGCGCACCTGCTTGATCTCCCAATGATCTGCTTTCGGGTGGGCTTCAAGCATGCGGCGGCGCATGTCGCGCACGTCGGCGAAGGTGGCTTCGCGATCACGCGCCGTGCACAGCACGTCGCGGATGATTGCCTCGATACGCTCGCGCAGCGTGTCATCACCTGCGACAACCCGGGCGCGGGTGAGCGCCAGCTTCTCCCAGGTCCAGGCCTCGGCATGCTGGTAGTTGTCGAACCCGTCGATGTTGGTGGCGACCGGCCCCTTGTTGCCGGAGGGCCGCAGCCGCATGTCCACCTCGTAGAGGTCGCCCTCGGCAGTTTGCGAGGTCAGCGCGGTGATGAGGCGCTGGGTCAAACGCGAGAAATATTGCGACGGTGACAGGGCACGCGCGCCATCGGACGCATCGGCGCCGGCGGCAAAGTCATAGAGCATGATGAGATCAAGGTCCGAGGCCGCCGTCATTTCCTGGCCGCCCAGCTTGCCCATGGCGATGACGGCCAGCTTGCCGCCATCCACCTGCCCATGGCGCGACGCAATGTCGGCCCAGGTGCCCTTCAGCAGGTGCGCGATGACGGCATCGGCCAGGTTGGAATAGGCAAGACCCGCTTCCTGGACGCTGACCGTTTCGGACAGGATGCGCATGCCGATACGCAGCGTCTTCTCGCGCGCCTCGACGCGGGTGCGGTCGAGCAGTTCCTCGAACGGCGGCTCGCCCGGCCCCAGCGCGGCAAAAGCGTCCGACAGCTCCTGCGGCGTCGGCATCGGGCCGAAGAAGGCCGGGTCGAGCACCGCCTCAAGCTGGCGCGGGCGGCGCGACAGGCCTTGCGCCAGCCTTGGCGCGGAGCCCAGCACGGTGGCCAGCAGTTCGAGCAGGAACGGATTGGCCTTGAGCATGGAGAACAGCTGCACGCCGGCAGGCAGGCCTGCGATGAAGCGGTCGAAGGCGAGGAAGGCCTGATCAGGATGGCCAGTGCGTGACAGCGCGGTGAGCAGCGCCGGCATCAGTTCGGTCAGCCGCTCGCGCGCGGCGCCCGAGCGGGTGGCGGCATAGCGGCCGAAGTGCCAGCCGCGAATGGTGGCGGACACCTCCGTGGCCTGGCGGAAGCCCATGCCGGTGAGGGTTTCCAGCGTGTCGGGGTCGTCCTCGCCGCCGGTGAAGACCAGAGAGCCCGCATCACTGCCCAGTTCCGGCGCATCCTCGAACAGGGCGGCGTAATGGCCCTGCACAGTTCTGAGGGTGGCGGTGAGCCGGTCTGCAAGGGCGCTCGCGCCACCAAACCCGCAGAACAGCGCGAAGCGGGCAAAGGCATCGTCAGCTGCCGGCAGGGTCTGGGTCTGTTCATCGGCGACCATCTGCAGCCGGTGTTCGATGGTGCGCAGGAACACGTAGGCCTGGCTGAGCTCGTTGCAGGTTTTTTGCCCGATCCAGCCTTCGTCCACCAGCACCTGCAGCATGTCCAGCGTGCGGGCTCCGCGAAGCGCCGGGTTGCGGCCACCAGCGATGAGCTGCTGGGTCTGCACGAAAAACTCGATCTCACGGATGCCGCCGCGGCCGACCTTGATGTTGTGGCCCAGCACGGCGATGGCCCCGTGGCCCTTGTGGGCGTGCATCTGGCGCTTCAGCGACTGCACGTCGGCAATGGCCGCAAAATCGAGATACTTTCGATAAACGAAGGGCGCAAGCTGGCGCAGGAACTCGCGGCCCAGCGCGATGTCGCCGGCTACGGCGCGAGCCTTGATCATGGCGGCGCGTTCCCAGTTCTGGCCCATCGATTCGTAATAGTTGCCGGCCGCCACGATGGAAATGGCGATCTGGGTAGCGCGCGGGTCGGGCCGCAAGCGCAGGTCCGTGCGGAAGACGTAGCCGTCGGCGGTGCGGTCCTGCATCAGCGCCACGATCTGCCGGGTCAGGCGGACATAGACCTGGGCTGCGTCATCGGGATCGTGCAACGGTGCGCGCTCGGCATCGTAGAGTACGATCAGGTCGATGTCGGAGGAGTAGTTCAATTCGCCCGCGCCATGCTTGCCCATGGCGAGGATGGTGTAGCCGGTGGCGGGATCTGCGCCTTCGGGTACCTTGAACTTCGCCGTTGAGGCGGCCTCGGCAAAGACGTGGGCGGTGGCGGCCTGCAGCGCGGTGTCGGCAAAGCGGGTAAGGGCAGCAGTGACGCGGACGCAATCCCAGGCACCGGAAATGTCGGCAAGGGCGATCAGCAGGGCTGCCCGGTTGCGGGCCACGCGCAGGCGCTGGACGATGTCCATGCCGTCCCCACTGTCTGACTGTCCGGCGGCGAGTTGGCAGACGGCTTCGAACAGGACGGCAGGCGGTTGCGTGAGGGCATGCAGGGCGAAGGCCTGGTCACGGCGGACGAGGCCGGAGAGAAATGGTGAGCCCGCCGCCAGGTGCGCCAGCAAGCGGCAGGCCGCCGGCGAGGAATTCACGAGGTCCTGAAGCTGTTCGTGGCCCTGCGCCAGATCGGCGGCAAGGGCGCCACCATCTTCCACAGGTGGCAATTCAACGGTCAGGCTGGCAAGGGCGGTATCGGTCATGATGGGCCGGCAAGCTAACCCGGCAAGGCGGCCGCCGCCAGAGGTTGATTATGGTCAACCGGTAGCCGGAGGAAACACCAGCTTCACCATCAGACCGGGTGCGGCATCCTCGATCAGCAGCTTGCCGCCGTGCAGTTTCATGACGCTGTCGACCAGCGCCAGGCCGAGACCGCTGCCGGGCTGCGAACGGCTGGCGTCAAGGCGAACGAAGCGGTCCTTGACCCGTTCGCGGTCGGCCACGCCGATACCCGGTCCGGTATCGGACACGACGATGGCGTGGCCGCCGCCGGGCTGGATCTCGATTGACAGCTGGATGACCGGTGCGCCGGATTGCGCGTTGCGGCCATACTTGATGGCATTGTCGACGAGGTTGGTAAGTGCCTGGGCGACCAGCTGGCGGTCGGCGCGCACAACCGCCGACGCCGGAAGGGAAAGACCGAGCTGACCGCCGGCATCCTCGGCGATGGGGCCATAGAGTTCGGCGACATCCTCGGCCAGCGGCACCAGGTCGGTCGGGTGCAATCCCTCCCGGGCCTGGCCAGCCTCGGCGCGGGCGATGGACAAAAGCGCATTGAACGTCGCCAGCAGGCTGTCCGCCTCGGCGATGTTGGCTTCCAGTGCGGTACGGTGATCATCGGGATTGCCGGAGCGCAGGGCGTCCTCGGCGCGGGCCCTGAGCCGCGTCAGAGGGGTGCGCAGGTCATGGGCGACATTGGAGGATACCTCCTTCATGCCGGCCATCAGCCGGTTGATCTGGTCGAGCATGTCATTGAGGCTCGACGACAGCCGGTCGATCTCGTCGCCCGAGCCGGACACCGGCATGCGCTGGGCGAGGTCGCCGGCCATGATGGTGCGGCTGGCATCGTTGATGCGGTCGATGCGGCGCAGGAAGTTGCGGCTGGTCAGCAGGCCGCCACCCATGCCGAGCACCAGCGTCAGGCCGAGCGCCCACAACAGCGAGGTTCGGATGATGTCGTTGAAGCGGCGGCGCTCTTCCACGTCGCGCCCGACCACCAGCCGCAAGCCGCCATCAAGCTGGATGTAGAAAGCGCGGGCGGTATGCTGGACGGTGCCGGTGGCGGTTTCATAGGGGTACTGGAAGTCGATAACGCCGCGCTCGCCGACCGCCTCGGCGGGCAGGGCGGGAAGATTGCCGGCAACGCGCCTGCCGATGGAGTTGGTGAGTATGTAGACGCCGCCTTCGGACTCGCGCGAGCGCAGGTTGACGATGTCGAGAAGGCCGGCCGGCCCGCGCTGGCGGTATTGCTCGGCAAGGCCCTGCACCTCGGCTTCCAGGGTATCCTCGATCTGCTGTTCCAGCAGGATCGCCGTGTTCCAGTAAATGTAGCCGAGAATGGCTGCCACCGAGATGGCGAACACCGTGAGGTAGACCGCTCCGAGCCGGAAGGTGGAACTGGTCAGGAGTTTAAGGTTGACCGGCACGGATGGTGTATCCGGCCCCGCGCACGGTGTGCAGCAGGGGTTCGTCGAATTCCTTGTCGATCTTGGCGCGCAAGCGCGAGATGTGCACGTCGATGACGTTGGTTTGCGGGTCGAAGTGGTAGTTCCAGACGTTCTCCAGCAGCATGGTGCGGGTGACGACGCTGCCGGCATTGCGCATCAGGTATTCAAGCAGCTTGAACTCGCGCGGCTGCAGCAGGATGTCCTCGCCGGCCCGCTTGGCGGTGCGGGCCAGCAGGTCGATCTCGAGATCGCCCACCTGCAGCCGGGTCTTGTGCGGTTCGGCGGACTTGCGCCGCCCCAGCGTCTCGACACGGGCCAACAGTTCGTTGAAGGCGTAGGGCTTGGCGAGATAGTCGTCTCCGCCGGCCCGAAGGCCCATCACCTTGTCATCCACTTCGCCCAGCGCCGACAGGATCAATACTGGCGTGTTGATGCTGTCCCTGCGCAGTTCCGAGATCACGGTGAGCCCGTCCATGCCGGGCAGCATCCGGTCCATGATGATGACCTCATGCACCTTCTCCATGGCCATGGCGAGACCGTCAGGACCATTGGCAGCGTGGTCCACCACGTGGCCTTCTTCCTTGAGACCCTTCACCAGCCAGCCGGCGGCTTCCTTGTCGTCTTCAACAACCAGCACACGCATCTTGCAATTCCGATTCAGTCATTCGGCTCTACAGCAAGCCTTGAATAGCAGTTGGGCGCTCCTGTGTGCCAGTGTCCAGCAAGACCTTTATGCAGGGGGGCGGGGGTCTTGGGGTCTGGACGACCGTTTGATGCACACAGGAGCACCCGGAGGCGGCGTAAGGTACAGAGGGGCAAACCACGCCGCCATATCGGCTATATGGTGTCAGCCTTTCGGGTTTTGAAGAGCCACGAAACGCTGACCCCGTTCATTTTTGACCAGCAGCAGAATTGCCTTGCCTCCCTTGTTCAGGGCCTGACGCATGGCCTGAGCGGCTGCCTCGGGCTGGTCGACCGAAGACCCATCCACCTCGAGGATGACGTCCCCGCGCTCGATGCCCTGCTCGGCTGCCGGCGAGCCGGCCAGCACGTCGGCAACGGCGACGCCCTCGCCGGACGGGCTCGGCGCAAGCGCCAGGCCGAAGCGCGGCGTATCCTCGGGCTGGCTGCCGGGCAGCGCCGCCACGGCCTCACCCGGCATGGTGCCGATGGCAACCTTGACGGTGCGCTCCTTGCCGCCGCGGTAAACGGTCATGTCCACGCTGGTGCCGGGCTTGATGCCGGCGACCTTGCGGGACAACTCCTTCGGTCCGGCAACAGTTTCGCCATTGACGGCGAGAATGGTGTCACCAGTCCTGAGACCAGCCTTGCCCGCAGGCGAGTCATCTGTCACCGCCGCGATGATGGTGCCGGACGCCTTGTCGAGCCCGATGCTTTCGGCGATCTCGCCGGTGACCGGCTGGATCTGTACGCCCAGCCAGCCGCGCGTCACGTTGCCGTCGTCCTTGAGGTCGGAGATGATGGCTTTCGCAGTGGACGCCGGAATGGCGAAGCCGATGCCAACACTGCCGCCAGACGGCGAGTAAATTGCGGTGTTGATACCGATCACCTCGCCCTTCAGGTTAAAGGCAGGCCCACCGGAATTGCCCCGGTTGATCGGCGCGTCGATCTGCAGGAAATCATCATAGGGTCCGGCGCCAATGTCGCGGCCGGCAGCGGAGATGATGCCGGTGGTCACCGTACCGCCCAGGCCGAACGGATTGCCGACAGCAATAACCCAGTCACCGACACGCGGCTTGGTCTCGGCAAACAGCAGCGGGGTGAAGGTTTCGGAAGCTTCGATCTTGAGCAGCGCCAGATCGGTCTTCGGATCGGTGCCGACGACCTTGGCGTCATACTCACGGCCGTCGGAGAACTTCACGGTCACTTCCGAGGAATCCTTGATGACGTGGTTGTTGGTCACCGCATAGCCATCTTCCGAAATGATGAAGCCTGAGCCTTGCGAGGTGCCGCCACGGCGGGGCGCATTGAACGGTGAACCCTGGCCGTTGGGCATGCTCTTGAAGAACTGCTCGAACGGCGAACCGGGCGGGAAGCCGAACTGGAACTGCTGGGTGCTGCCGCCCGAGTCGCTCATCACGCTGGCAGGGGTATACTTGGCCTGGATCGACACCACAGACGGCATAACCTTGTCGACGAGATCGGCGAAGCCTTCAGCCGGCGCACCAGCAAGCGCCGACTGGGCGATGGCAGGCGACGGCGTGAAGATGCCCTGCGTTGTGGCAAGGCCGGCGCTGCCCAGAAGACCGGCTACGGCGAGAGCGAGCACGGACTTGCGGGCGATTGAATGGGTCTTGCTGGTTGACATGATTGACTGTCTCCTCACACGTCATGACGTTGAATTTCCGTGAGCCAACAGATAGTGGACGCAACATTACCCGCCCATGTCCGGGCGGTTAATTCTTGTTAATCAGGAGTCAGCTGCATGACTGAACGGCCAAAGGCTTTCGTTTCATGGAGTTCCGGCAAGGATTGCGCCTTCTCGCTATGGGAAGCGCGGCAGGCCGGAAACCTCGAAATTACAGGCTTGCTGACCACCACAAACGAGGCGGCGGGGCGGGTGGCGATGCATGGCACCCGCAACGAACTGATGCGGGGGCAAGCCGAGGCATCGGGCCTGCCAGTACTGGAGGTCGGCCTGCCGTGGCCCTGCAGCAACGATGACTATGCCGCCCGCATGCTGGCGGCGTGTAATATCATGAAGGCGCAAGGCGTCAGCCACGTGATCTATGGCGACCTCTATCTGGAAGACATCCGGGCCTACAGGGATGAGAAGATGGCGCAGGCGGGGCTGACACCGGTCTATCCGCTATGGAAGCGCGACACGCAGCAGCTTGCGCGCGACATGATTGCCAGCGGGCTCAGGGCCGTTGTGGTGTGCATCGATCCGAAGAAGCTGGATGCCCGTTTTGCCGGGCGCTGGTTCGACGAGGACTTTCTCAACGACCTGCCGGACGGCATCGACCCGTGTGGTGAAAACGGCGAGTTTCACACCTGCGTGGTGGACGGGCCGATGTTCTCTGGTGCGATCGCAGTCGAGGTGGGCGAGACGGTGGAGCGCGATGGCTTCGTCTATGCAGATGTGATGGTTGTGTAGGCGGCGGTCACGCGGGTTCTCCACCGATGCGCGTCACAACAACCGCTTCCGCTTCGAGCGTCCTGTGAACCGGGCACTTGCCGGCAATCTCGATCAGCTTGTCCCGAAGATCCGGCGACAGTTCGCCCTCGACAGAGAGTATGCGCTCGAACCGGTCGATCTTGCCGGTGCGGCCCTCGCCGCAGTCTGCGCAGTCCTTCGCGTGCACCTTGCCGTGGCTGACGTCCACGGTTACCCGCCCGAGCTCCAGCTTCTTGAAGTCTGCATACATGCGCAGGGTCATCGCCGTGCAGGCGCCCAGGGCTGCAGAGAGATAGTCATAGGGTGACGGGCCGGTGCCGTCGCCGCCAGCCGAGACAGGTTCGTCTGCAAGCAGGTGATGCCCGTCCACAGCCACGTCCTGCTGATACTTGCCATTGCCGGTCTCGCGCACGCGCACGGTGCCTGACGCCGCCGGTTCTGCCTTGTCTGCCGCAGGCAGCAGGCGGTTTGCCCATGCGGCCAGCGTATCGGCCACGAACGCAGCGTCCTCACGGCGGCTCAACAGATGGTCAGCGCCATCAAGCGAGATGAAGCTTTTCGGATGTTTGGCAGCGGTGAAGATGGCCGAGGCGTTGCCGATGCCGACGGTCTGGTCCAGCGGCGCGTGAAAGATGATCAGCGCGCGCTTCAACGTTGCAATGTGGTCGCGCAGGCTGGCGGCGCGCAGATCGTCGATGAAGGACTTGCGGATGGTGAAGGTGCGGCCGGCCAGCGAAACCTCCGCTTCGCCCTGCTGCTCGATGGTGGCAAGGCTGGCGCCGAAATGCCGGATCACGTGATCGGCGTCGGCGGGCGCGCCGATGGTGGCGACCGCCCTTGCCTCGGGAATGCGCCCCGCGGCGGCCAGCACGGCAGCCCCGCCAAGGCTGTGGCCGATCAGCAAGGCCGGGGCGGCGCGCTCGCTGCGCAACCAGCCGGCGGCGGCGACAAGGTCTTCGAGATTCGAGGAAAAGTGGGTGTTGGCGAACTCGCCCTCGCTGGCGCCAAGGCCGGTGAAGTCGAAACGCAGGGTGGCGATGCCGTGGTCCGCCAGCGTCGCGGCGATGCGGCTGGCGGCGAAGATGTCCTTGGAGCAGGTGAAGCAGTGGGCGAACAGCGCGTAGGCGCGGGGCTTGCCGGCAGGCAGGTCCAGACGGGCGGCCAACGTGGCGCCCAACGAGCCCGGAAACTCCACTTTCTGTGACCTGGACGTCATGACTGCTCCTTTCTCCGGCAGAGGCCGGAGACGCTAAAGCATCATCCGATCAGATTGAATCATCTGACCGGATAAAGATGCTCGATTCCAAAGTGCCAGGGTCAGGACCCATTATTCTGATCCCAAGGCAACTTTAGCCGTTCAAGCTGAACGGCTGTTGCTCTAGCCGTTATCCTTCAGAATGCTGTCCAGCTTCTTGCGTTCTTCCGGTGAAAGGCCAGTTTCGGCTTCCGCCACGGTGATACCGGCGACAGACCGGCGTTTGCGCCACAGGATGAATGCCCCCAGCATGAAGATGAGAAATGGCCCGGACCACAGCGCCACGGTCTTAGCGGTGAGGCGTGGCTTCAGCAGCACGAACTCGCCGTAGCGCGAGACGAGATAGTTCACCACCTGATCGTTGCTGTCACCGGCCACCAGACGATCACGGATCAGCACCCGCAGGTCCTTGGCCAGCGGCGCATCGCTGTCGTCGATGGACTGGTTCTGACAGACCATGCAGCGCATCTGGGCAGACAGCTGGCGGGCCCTTTGCTCCAGCGCGGGATCATCCAGCATCTCATCAGGCTGGACGGCAAATGCCGGCACCCCAAGACTTGCGAGGATCAGGAAGACGGCCAGAAGTCTGCGCAACATGCTGCTTCACCTCACTCGGCTGGCTGCACGGCAGCGCCGGCAGAGGACTTCTTCGGCGCGCCGACACGATAGCGCCGGTCCATCATCGAAGCGAAGCCGCCAAGGAACATCAGAGCCGATCCAAGCCACAGCATCCATACCAGCGGATGGTAATAGGCGCGCACCGTGCGGCCAGCATCCCCTGCCCTGTCGCCCATCACCATGTAAACATCGCCATCAATATAGGGCTGGATGCCGACTTCGGTGGTGGGCTGGTTGGACGGCTTGAAGACGCGCTTCTCGGACCAGATGTCAGCGGTGGCGCCCGACGGCGACGTAATGCGGAAATTGCCACGCTCAGCCGAGAAGTTGGGACCGGTAAACGGGGTTTCCCCGGTGAAGGTCACGGTGCGGCCGCCGATCTGCATGGAGTCGCCGGGCTTTAGCACCGTCACCACTTCCTGCTTCCAGGCGGTGATGGCGACCACGCCGATGACGAACACGCCAACGCCGGCATGGGCGAGCATCATGCCCCAGGCAGCTCCCGGCAGGCCCTTGACGCGGGCCCAGGCAACAGCCGCGCCGGCCTTGCGGAAGTTGGACTTGGCGGCAAGCTCCACCACCGCGCCAGCCACCAGCCAGACGCCAAGCGCCACGCCGAGCGGCGCCAGCCAGGGCCCGCGCCACTGCCAGGCGGCGGCGGCAATGGCGAACACCACGGCAATCGCGGCGGCTGCCCAAAGGCGCTGGGTTGCAGCCCAGATGTCAGCCCTCTTCCAGGACAGCAGCGGACCCAGCGGCACCAGCAGCAGCAGCGGCAGGATGAGCGGTCCGAAGGTGAGATTGAAATAGGGTGGTCCGACGGAGATCTTCTCGCCGGTGACCGACTCAAGCGCCAGCGGGTAGAGCGTGCCGATGAACACGGCGGCACACGATGCGGTGAGCAGCAGGTTGTTGACTACCAGCGCACCCTCGCGGCTGATCGGAGTGAACAGGCCGCCGGACTTGATTACCGGAGCACGCCAGGCATAAAGCGCCAGCGCGCCGCCGATGAAGACGCACAGGATGCCGAGGATGAACACGCCACGGGCCGGGTCGACGGCGAACGAGTGCACCGAGGTGAGCACCCCGGAGCGCACCAGGAACGTGCCCAGCAGCGACAGCGAGAACGCGAGGATAGCCAGCAGGATGGTCCACACCTTCAGCGCATTGCGTTTCTCCACGACGATGGCCGAGTGCAGCAATGCGGCAGCGACCAGCCACGGCATGAACGAGGCGTTCTCGACCGGATCCCAGAACCACCAGCCGCCCCAGCCCAGCTCGTAGTATGCCCACCACGAGCCCAGCATGATGCCGGCAGTGAGGAACATCCAGGCAGCCAGCGTCCACGGACGCACCCAACGCGCCCACGCGGCGTCCACCTTGCCCTCGATCAGGGCGGCAACGGCGAAGGAAAAGGCAATCGACAGGCCCACGTAACCCGCATAGAGGAGCGGCGGATGCAACGCCAGTGCCGGATCCTGCAGGATCGGGTTCAGCCCCCTGCCCTCGATGGGCGCCGGATCGAGCCGGTTGAACGCGTTGGAAGTGAGCAGGATGAACAGCAGGAAGGCCACCGAGATGGAGCCCTGCACGGCGATGACGCGGGCCTTCAGGCTGGGCGGCAGGTTGCCGCCGAACACCGCCACGGCTGAGCCGAAAACGGCGAGAATCAGCACCCACAGCACCATTGAGCCTTCATGGTTCCCCCAGACGCCGGAGATCTTGTAGATCAGCGGCTTGTCCGAGTGGGAGTTCATGAAGACGTTCTCGACCGAGAAGTCGGACGTGATGTAGGACCAGGTGAGACAGCCGAACGCCAGCGCGATGAGGCACACCTGCAGCATGGCGGCAGGCGGCGCCACGGCCATCAGCCGCTGGTCGCCGCGCCAGGCGCCATAAAGCGGTACGGCGGTCTGGTAAAGTGCGGTGGCGAAGGCGAGGATGAGGGCGAATTGGCCCAGTTCGGGTATCATTGCGTGGCTCCTCCCATCGGCATCGGCTGGCCATCCTTCCAGACGCCCTTGGCCTTAAGCGCGTCGGCGACCTCGCGCGGCATGTAGTTTTCATCGTGCTTGGCCAGCACGGTGTCTGCCCTGAAGCTGCCGCCGGCCTCCAGAATGCCCTCGGCGATCACCCCCTGTCCCTCGCGGAACAGGTCGGGCAGGATGCCGACATAGCTGACCTTGATGTCCTTGCTGGTGTCGGTAACGGTGAAGCCCACTTCCTTGCCCTGACCACGAATGACCGAGCCATCCGCCACCAGGCCGCCAAGCCGCATGCGTGTGCCGGGCTCTACATTCTTCTCGACCAGGTCAGACGGCGTATAGAAAAACGTGATGGTATCGGACAGCGCATAGAGCACCAGCCCGGCCGCCACCCCCAGGATGCCCAAGCCAGCGCCGATCAGGGCGCCACGCTTCTTCTTCTTGCTCAAGGCCATTCAGCTTACCTCGTCACGACCATAACACATATCAAAGCCCCAGCGCCCTGCGCGTTTCATCAAGCGCGGTGATGGCGCGTTCGTCATCCTTGAAGGCGGCGCTGGCCCGGTTGAGGGCATCGGCAGCCTTGTCCTTTTCACCCAGCACCATGCGGGCGCGGATCAGCCGCAACCAGCCATCAAGATCCGTACCATCTTCCGCCAGCCGCTTGTCGAGGCCCTCGACCATGCCGCGGATCATTTCCATCCGGTCTCCCGACGCCATTTGCTGGCCAGCCTGGACCTGCTCCTCGGTGAGTGCGGGACCCTTCGGCAGTTCCGGCAGAACGCTGGCAGGAGAACCGGCCTCCGACATTTGCTGCCTGACCGCCTCCCGCCACGGCGCATCGGCGGGGCTTTCGTCCAGCAGGGCCTGCCACATGGCGATTGCCTCCTGCGTCTTGCCCTCCTGGCGTTTCGCCATGGCCAGGAAGAAGCGCGACTTGACATGCTTTGGATCCGCCGACACGGCCGCTTCAAACATCTTGACGGCGTCGGCCTCGACGAGCCCCTGCTTCGCCACCACCATGGTCTCACCGATGTCGGACAGCACATCCGGCGACGGTCCGTCGATGCGCATCACCTGGCGGTAAGCATTGGCGGCATCGTCGAAGCGGCCAAGCCGGGTGTAGATCGGAGCAAGCACACCCCAGCCCCTCGCGTCATCGGGATTGGCTTCGAGGTGCTTCTCCACCGAGCGCACCATGGCAATCGTGTCCTGGTTCTCGACAGCCTGTTCAAGCCTGGCCTCAAGCGGCTGGGCAGGCAGTTCGGGGCGGCCTACGTTCAGATAAACGCCCATAGCAACGGCTGGCACGGCAAGGATGGTGCCGATGCTGAGCCAGGCCGGCACGGGGCGATCCTCGCTCCGGTCGGCGGCAATGGCGGCCTCGGCGGCAAGTATGCGCCGTGAAATCTCGTTGCGGGCCGCATCGGCGTCAGACCTGCCGATCAAACCCGACTCAGCATCCCGCTCCAGCTCAGCCAGTTGGTCGCGATAGACAGCGAGGTCAAACGCGCCTCGCGCAGCCGCCGCGCCGCCGCGAAACCTCAAAGGCGCCATCAGCACCAGAATGACAACCGCCGTCATGACGGCGAACACGATCCAAAGCCACATGATAACCACTTAGCAACCGGCAAACCGGAATTTCAACTTACGATATGGACAACTTATTGTGTCATAGCGCGCTTACCAGTGTTGCGGTGTCGCAGTTTGGGGGGTGAACGTCGCAAACCTTTGGTGGCTTTGCCAGCGGTTTGCTAGATTGGCCGCCGGTTAACTGGGCTCACCGGAAGGTGAGAGCCCGCAGGACGCGATGATGAAACGCTATTCGATATTTTCGCTGGCCCGGAATGCGCTGAACTATCACAAGGACTGGGAGCGCGTCTGGCGCAGCCCTGACCCCAAGCAGGAATACGACGTGGTGATCGTCGGCGCCGGCGGCCACGGGCTGGCCACGGCCTACTATCTCGCCAAGGAACACAAGATCACCAACATGGCGGTGATCGAGAAGGGCTGGCTGGGCGGCGGCAATACCGGCCGCAACACCACCATCATCCGGTCGAACTACCTGCAGGACCCGTCGATCGCCATCTACGAGCTGTCGCGGTCGCTGTACGAGACGCTGTCGCAGGACCTGAACTACAACCTGATGTTTTCACCGCGCGGCGTGCTGATGCTGTGCCAGACGGAGCATGAACTGCGGGCCTTCAAGCGCACCGCCCACGCCAACAGGCTTGCGGGTCTCGACTGCCGGATGGTCGATGCGGCGGAAGTCAAGCGCATCGTGCCGATCATCAATGACAGCCCCGAGGCGCGCTACCCGATCCTCGGCGCCTACTACCAGCCGCGCGGCGGCACTGGCCGCCACGATGCGCTGGCCTGGGGCTATGCGCGCGCCATCGACTCGATGGGCGTGGACGTGATCCAGAAGTGCGAAGTGACCGGCATGATCCGCAATGGCGACCGGATCGCCGGGGTGGAGACGACGCTGGGCACCATCCGCGCCAAGAAGGTGGCGGTGGTCACCTCCGGCCACACCTCGAACATCATGGAAATGGCCGGCGTGCGCATGCCGATCGAGAGCCTGTGCCTGCAGGCGCTGGTGTCGGAGCCGATCAAGCCGGTCATCGACTGCGTGGTCATGGCAAATACGGTGCACGGCTACATGAGCCAGTCGGACAAGGGCGAACTGGTGATCGGCGGCGGCACCGACGCCTACAACAACTATTCGCAGCGCGGTTCCTTCCCGGCCATCGAGCACACCATCTCGGCGCTGGTGGAAACCTTCCCGATCATCTCCCGGCTGCGCATGTTGCGGCAGTGGGGCGGCATCGTCGACATGACCGGGGACCGCTCGCCGATCATCGGCCTGACGCCGGTCAAGGGCCTGTATGTAAATTGCGGCTGGGGAACCGGCGGCTGGAAGGCCATTCCGGGATCGGGCTTCGTATTTGCCGACACGGTGGCCAATGACCGCCCGCACCCGATCGCCGAGCCATTCGGGCTGAACCGTTTCCGCGAAGGCCGCTTCATCGACGAAAGCGTGGCTGCGGCCGTGGCGCACTAGGGGACATGCAGAGATGATTATCGTTCATTGCCCCGTGTGCGGGGCCGAAGGCGACGAGACGGACTTCCACTATGGCGGGCAGGCGCACATCCGCCGTCCGGCCAGCCACGATCCGCACAACATCACCGACGAGGAACAGCGCGACTACCTGTTCATGCGATTCAACCCGAAGGGTCTGCACTTCGAGCGCTGGCGCTGCGACCGGGGCTGCGGCAAGTGGTTCCATGCCGCGCGCGATACCGCCAGCCTCGAATTCAAGGGCTATTACGGCATCACCGAACTGCCGCCGAAGGAACTGCAGGACCAGGCGAGCGGCCAGTGGGCCGAGTTCTTCAAGGCGCGCGCCGCAGAAGCCGGTGCAGCAAAACCGGCCGGCAAGACGGCCAAATCCCCTGCCAAGAAGGCGGCGAAGAAATGAGCGGCAGACCCTACAGACTTCCCGAAACCGCGGCAAAGGGCTCGCGCATCGACCGGGCGAGGACGGTTTCGTTCTCGTTTGACGGCAAGAAGCTTTCAGGCTTTGCCGGCGATACGGTGGCATCCGCCGTGATGGCGGCCGGGCGCAAGGTGTTCGGACGCTCGTTCAAGTATCACCGTCCGCGCGGCGTCATCGGGCTTGGCTCGGAAGAGATGAATGCGCTCATCGGTGTGGGCGAGGCCGGCCGCAAGGAGCCGAACCTGCGCGCCACCCAGGTGGAGCTCTATGACGGTCTAGTGGCGACCAGCCAGAACCGCTGGCCGAGCCTCGAGTTCGACGTCGGGATCGTCAACAACTACCTGTCGCGGCTGTTTCCGGGCGGCTTCTACTACAAGACCTTCATGTGGCCGCGCTCGTTCTGGGAAAGCGTCTATGAGCCTATCATCCGCAATGCGGCAGGCCTCGGCGAAGCGGCGCGCGAGCATGACCCCGACTCCTACGAACAGATGCACGTGCATGTGGACGTGCTGGTGGTGGGTGGCGGCGTGGCCGGAATCGCGGCGGCGGAGGCCGCTGCGGCTTCGGGCAAGCGGGTGCTGCTGGCAGACGAAAACACCGTCCTGGGCGGCGTGGCCGATATTGCCGGAGGCACCATTGACGGCAAGACGCAAGGCGACTGGGTGGCAGCGAAGGCCGCCCAGCTCGGCAAGGCCGGCAACGTGCACGTGCTGACGCGGACAACCGTGGTGGGCCATTACCACCACAACTATCTGCTGGCAGCCGAGCGCGTGGCCGATCATGACCCGTCGTTGCTGGCCAAGGGCGCGCCGCGCCACCGGCTGTGGAAGATCCGTGCTTCGCAGGTGATCGTTGCGTCGGGTGCACTTGAGCGTCCGATTGCGTTTGCCAACAACGACCGGCCCGGCATCATGATGGCGTCGGCTGCGCGCGGCATGGTCGAGCGGTATGCGACCGCGCCCGGCATGAACGGCGTCATCTTCACCAACAACGACGACGCCTATCTGACCGCGCTCAAGCTGCACGAGGCGGGAGTGGGCGTGGCGCGGATCGTTGACGTGCGGGCCAGTGTGTCATCAGAACTGGCCGAGGCTGCGCGCAAGGCGGGGCTGCAGGTGCAGACCGGCGCGGCCATCGCCGGCGTCGAAACCACTGCTGGCGGCAAGGAGATCACCGGCGTCAAGGTGGCGCCCTACGCACCGGGCCGTGGCCGGGTGGTCAATGAAGAGAAGGTGGCGTGTGATTTCGTCGCCGTGTCGGGCGGCTACAACCCGGTCGTGCACCTGTGGTGCCACAATGCGGGCAAGCTGAAGTTCGACGAGACGATCCAGAGTTTCCGGCCGGACCGGCACGGAGACCCGATCCTGGTGGCGGGTGCTGCAAACGGCACGTTCGAGCTGGCCGGCTGCCTGAACGAAGGCTATGCGGCAGGCGAAGCGGCAGCGAAAGCCGTGGGCGGCAAGGCCGGCAAGGTCAGGCCGGCAACGGCTGACGGCGGCAAGGCCGGCAGCGTCCAGGCAATCTGGTTTGCCCCGGCCACCGGCAAGTACAATGAAGGCAACAAGCACTTCATCGACTTCCAGAACGATGTGACCGCCGCTGACCTTGAACTGGCGCAGCGCGAAGGCTACGAGTCGGTTGAGCATACCAAGCGCTACACCACGCTTGGCATGGCAACCGACCAGGGCAAGACCTCCAACATCAACGGCCTCGGCGTGATTTCCGACGCCACCGGCAAGAAGATCCCCGAGATCGGCACCACCACGTTCCGCCCTCCCTACACGCCTTACTCGTTCGGCTCCATCGCCGGCACCAAGAAGGGCGAACTGTTCCTGCCGATCCGCCGCACTTCCATCTATGACTGGCACATTGCCCGCGGCGCAACGTGGGAACCGGTTGGCCAGTGGCGGCGCGCCTACTGCTATCCGGCGGGCGGCGAGAACAAGAAGGACGCCATCAACCGCGAGATACTTGCAGTGCGCAACAAGGTTGGTCTGCTCGATGCCTCGACGCTCGGCAAGATCGAGATCAAGGGGCCCGATGCGGGCAAGTTCCTCGACCTCGTCTACACCAACGTGTTCTCCAGCCTGAAGGTGGGCAAGTGCCGCTACGGCCTGATGATGAACGAGATGGGCTTCCTGATGGACGACGGCGTGACCGTGCGGCTGGGCGAAGACCACTTCCTCATGCACACCACCTCGGGCGGGGCAGACCGCATCGCCCAGTGGCTGGAAGAGTGGCTGCAGACCGAGTGGACGACGCTCAAGGTATTCGTGACGCCGGTGACCGAGCAGTGGGCGCAGTTCGCCATTGCCGGTCCGAAGGCGCGCAAGGTGCTGCAGAAGCTCGGCAGCGACATCGACTTCTCTGCCGAGGCGTTCGAATTCATGTCGTATCGGGAAGGCAAGCTTGCCGGATATCCGGTGCGGGTGTTCCGCATCAGCTTCTCGGGCGAACTGTCCTACGAAATCGCCACGCCGTCGAACTTCGGCCGCGGCTTGTGGGATACGCTGATGGAAGCAGGCGCAGCTGAAGGTATCGAGCCATATGGCACCGAGGCGCTGCACGTGCTGCGCGCCGAGAAGGGCTTCATCGTCATCGGCGACGAGACCGACGGCACGGTGACGCCCTATGACGTCAACATGGGCTGGGCGGTGTCGAAGAAGAAGGACGACTTCATCGGCAAGCGCTCGCTGAGCCAGTCGTTCCTTGCCTCGGAAGGCCGCAAGCAGCTTGTTGGCCTTGAGACGAAGGACCCGAACGA
>JAZBOA010000062.1:0-2565 GCA_036350935.1 Anderseniella sp.
ATATCGACCTTTTGTTGAGAGTCTCATGGTGGTACGCCTAATTTGTCGGCCTTATTCCCAGTGCCCTAGTTGGTTTTAGATTTACGATAGTCAAGAAAATCCGTCAAGAATTTTCTTACGCACGTCTTCGCCATCTGGGAGATCTGGGAGCGGGCCAGGGTTGGATGAGCGTCAGACACGACGACCTGATGTCAACGCGATTCGTCAACGTCAGCGCAGCAAGGTTCCCGACCCGAGGAACTAACGGATTCCTAGGTAGCCCTCAGCGGTCCGCGGGCGAATTTGGAGAGAAAGGGCAGAAGGAGAGACCGACTCACGCGGGCTCGGAGCGAAATCGGATGGACGTTTGCCGAAGGCAGACCACGGCCAATCGCCTAAGGCGATGACGTCAGCTCACGCTGATTACTGAGGGAGCGCTGGTTCGGCACCGGCGGGAAACGGTGCCCGCGGATGAGGCAGAAGCTTAGCCATTTGGCGAGGAACAAGTTGGCCTTCCACTTCGCCTGCAATGCTGGCGAGCGATAGTGGTTGAACACCGGCAGCGCGGTCTGCCGCAGATCGAGCACCTCCACCTGGCCTGCGTCATGGTAGGCGCGCAGCATGGCGTCCGGTTCGGGACGCCAGCAACCGACGTCCTGCGGCGCGGAGAACAGATGCGTGAGCCGGAAGATGGTCGTGAACGGCGCCTGCTCACGTACCTCCAGCAGCAGGCCCGGCCCCTCCTCATCACAGGACAAGAACGGTCCGCTCAGCGCAGGCAGATCTGGTGACAGCCGCTTGAGCGCGCGGTAATTCTCCTCGCACAGGCCCATCAGGTCGCCGACAGTTGGACTGTCGCCGATCAGGTCGCAGCGCAGAAGAAGCGGTGACGACGCCTGCATAGGTGGGTCGAGGAAGAATTAACGTGTTATTGGAAAATCAATTCAGTGATGGCCGCTGGGCTGCACTGACCGGATCTGATTTGGTCTGTTTTGGCCAGACCTGGCCTGAGCGGCCTTGATCTGGCCTAGCAAGGCCGGTCCGTTGGAGGTGCCCTGGCTCAGGCTTGCCGGCCCGCGACACCGTCCGTCATGCGCTCCCGCTCTCCTGCTGCTGGGCGATGTCAGCCCGCACCTTATCCATATCCAGCTCACCGGCCTTGGCTAAGAGGTCGCGAAACGAACCCTCGGGCAGCGCCCCAGCCTGGGAGAAGATAATGACCTGATCACGGAAAATCATCAGCGTCGGTATGGAGCGAATCTGGAAGTGGGCGGCAATCTGCTGCTCGTCCTCGGTGTTGACCTTCGCGAAAACGATGTCGTCATGGTCTCCGGACACCTTCTCGTAGACCGGCGCAAAGGAACGGCAGGGGCCACACCAAGGCGCCCAGAAGTCGACCACAACGAAAGGGTTCTCGGTGATGGTCGATTCAAAAGTCTCGTCGGTCAGCTCGATAACAGCCATGAGCGACTCCTGTGGTTAGCTCGAAAGTGGGCGGCAGTCTAGCAGATCAGAACCGCTGCCGCAGTTTCCCACCACAGACGTACGGACTTTCCCCGCTCGTCCGGGCCGCAAGGGGCTCCGACGAATAATGCGGCTTTGGGAGCGATCTGCAATCACGACGGCTACGCAGACCCTTCGCGCAGAAAGGCGACGGTGAAATCGCCGGGCAGGTAGTCTTCGGCAAAGCGCGGCTCGATCTCGAATTCGGCGGCGAGCGGCTGCAGATCGTCTGGCATGAAGTGATTGAAGGCGCCTTCGCGCTGCCGCCCTTTGAGCAGATTGAACACGAAGCCCCGCGTCGCCGCGGCAAAGCACCGCCGGATGAACAGCTCGGTTTCGTCGCGGGTCAGCGTGTTCATCGCGCCGCTGCAAACGTAAATGTCGGCACCCGGCAGCGCATCGAGCAAGGCGTCCCGCTGCAGAATCTCGCATCCGGTACGTTCAGCGGCAACCTCGACCATCGGCGCGACCACGTCGATGCCGATGTAGCGCCCGGGGCGGTCACCCTGGCGAACCAGATAACGGTGGAGATCCCCCAGTCCGCAGCCAACATCCACGAGCGTCAGCTCGGAAAGGTCCAGCGGCAGAAAGCGTCGCAGCGCCTCGAACCTGACCTGCTGCGAGCGCTGGGAGGTCCAATGCACACCTTCGGCATTATGTCCGTGGCGCTCTAGCGCGTTGCGGTAGAAGCTATCGGTGTCGACTCTCGGCATGGGCGACCTAGCCCACTTGGGGGCACACTTTCGTTGCAGATGCGTCAGGTTTCGCGGCGGGCGACGCGCTTGCTGTTCGAACTCAGCAACGGTTTCGATTAGAACGCGGGATCGTAGCCCTGCGACATCGCTGCCGGCGCTTCTTCTGGGGCGGCCGGTGCGACGAACAACGCACTCGCCATCTGATCCAGGGGCAGATAGGCCTTGCGCAACCACACCCTGACGCGCTGCCGGTCCATCAGGCCCAGGCCGTCGCGGCTGTTGGCCGCGGCCCAGAAGCTGGCCGCCTGGTGATCGACCTTGCGCATGGTCGCCTCATGCAGGGCGGGCAGGTCCATCAGGCGCACGCCGGCCTGCTCGGCATCCGCAC
>JAZBOA010000063.1:0-12876 GCA_036350935.1 Anderseniella sp.
CCTCGACGATTTCGCCCCGTTCTTCGAAGACCTCTACGCAGCCTGCGATGCGCAAGGCCTGCCGGCCCGCACGCTGATTTCAGAGTATGCGCCGGGCCAGATGGAAGTGGTGCTGAAACACCGCGCCAATGCGATGCAGGCCGCCGACGAGGCCGTGATGCTGAAGCGGCTGGTGCGCGCCGTGGCCGACAAGCACGGCCTGGCGGCAAGCTTCATGGCGAAGCCCTACAGCCAGTTCACCGGCTGCGGCATGCATGTGCACACCTCGCTCGCCCACCCCGATGGCAGCAACGCCTTCACCGCCGCGCGCACCGAAGACTCGACCCTGATGCTGCATTCCATTGCCGGCATGATGGCCACCATGGCCGACGCCATGCTGATCTTTGCCCCTAACGCGAACTCCTATCGCCGCTTCCGCAAGTCGAGCTATGCCCCGGTTGCCCCCAACTGGGCGGTCAACAACCGTACCGTGTCGGTGCGCGTACCGGCTGGCACGGGCGAAACCATGCACATCGAGCACCGCCCGGCCGGTGCCGACGCAAACCCCTACCTGGTGCTCGCCGCCGTGCTGGCCGGCATGCACCACGGCATCACCAGCAAGCTCGACCCCGGTGCGCCAGTGACCGGCAATGGCTATGAGCAGCCCGCGCCGCCGATGCCGACCAACTGGTATGCCGCAGCTGAAGCTTTCCGAAAGTCGGACGTGATGAAGGCCTACCTGGGCGAGCGGCTGGTGGACATATTCTCCACCATCAAGGAGGTGGAGGCTGACCGGTTCTACGCCGAGCCCACGGCTCTCGACTTTGCCTGGTACCTGCGCACGGTGTGACGCTTGCTGCTTTAACACCGCGACAGGCCGGACTATATAATCGTTATGACAGACAAGGTAACCCGGCACCTCGCCCGGCGGCTGCAGGACGGCCGCTTCGCCCTGCCCGGCCACGACACCACCAAGTCCCTGAAGGACTTCTGGCGCTGGCATCGAACCGGCAAGCGGACGCCATGGCCTGAATGGGTTGAGAACAAGCTCCATCCTGCCCCGGCGCAACGCGTCACTGGTGATGGCCTGTCGGTCACCTGGATCGGCCACGCCACGGCCCTCATCCAGACTCAAGGGCTCAACATCCTGACCGATCCGTTCTTCTCGCTGCGGGCCAGCCCGCTGCGGTTTGCCGGACCAAAGCGGGTGCGTGCCCCCGGCATCGCGCTGGATGAACTGCCGCCCATCGACCTTGTGCTGCTGAGCCATAACCACTACGACCACATGGACACCGACGCCCTGGAGCGGTTGTCACATGACCACGCGCTGACGCTGGTCACTCCGCATGGCAATGCCCGTCATGTCAGGGGTCTGAAGCCGGGCACCGGCGTCCTAGAACTGGGCTGGCACGATGTTCATGAACATGCCTGCGTGAAGATCAGCCCGACACCGGCCCTGCACTGGTCGAGACGCACGTTGTTCGACCGCAACCGGGCACTTTGGTCGGCCTTCTACATCACCACGCCGGTTCATCGCATCTACTTCGCTGCCGATACCGGGTTCGGCAGCGGCGAGCATTTCAGCATCACCCGGGAGATGTATGGCGAGCCCGATCTCGCTCTCATTCCCATCGGCGCCTACGAACCGCGCTGGTTCATGGCGCCCCAGCACATCGACCCCGAAGAGGCGGTGCGCGCCCACAAGCTGCTTGGCGCAAGGCGTTCGGTGGCGATCCACCATTCCACCATCCAGCTCACCGACGAGGCAATCGATGCACCCGCCCTCGCCCTGGCCGAGGCCCGCAGCGCCCATGCGGTGGCGGAGGACGAGTTCCGCCTGCTGGATGTGGGCGAGACATTGCGGCTTTGACGCTCGCCATCGCACATTCACGGTGCTAGCTTTCCGTCCCAACAGGCCAACACGGACAGGAGATCGATCACATGTCGGCAATCATCGGCTGGGCCCACTCGAAGTTCGGCAAGCTCGAGGATATGGAACTGGAGGACCTGCTGGCCACCGTTTCGCGCCAGGCCGTCGAGGATGCCGGCATCGGTTTCGACGAGATCGACGCCATCTATGTCGGCAATTTCGGCATGTTCGAGAAGCAATCCTTCCCTGCCGCCTTCACGCTGGATGCAGATCCAGCCTTCCGCTTCAAGCCGGCAACCCGGGTGGAGAACGCCTGCGCGACCGGTTCGGCCGCGGTGCACATGGGGCTGAATGACCTGGCGGCCCGGCGCTCCCGCTTCGTGCTTGTGGTGGGCGCGGAAAAGATGACCACGGCGTCCGGCGCCGAGATCGGCGACATCCTGCTGAACGCCTCCTACCGCAAGACCGAGGCCGATACGCCGGGCGGCTTTGCCGGCGTGTTCGCCCGCATTGCCGACCTCTACTTCCAGCGCTACGGCGACCAGTCCGAGGCCATGGCCCGCATCGCCGCAAAGAACCACGCAAACGGCGTGCACAACCCCTTTGCCCAGATGCAGAAGGACTTCGGCTTCGACTTCTGCAACACCGTGTCGGAGAAGAACCCCACGGTGATCGGCGCCATCCGCCGCACCGACTGCTCGCTGGTCTCCGACGGCGCCGCGGCCATGGTGATGACCGATACCGAAACTTCGCTGCGCTTTCCGAAGGCCGTGCACTTCCGTGCTGCCGCCCATGCGCAGGACTACCTGCCGATGGCCCGGCGCGACATCATCCAGTTCGAGGGCTGCACGCAAGCCTGGAAGAAGGCGCACGAGCAGGCCGGCACCTCGCTTGATGACCTGTCGTTCGTCGAGACGCATGACTGCTTCACCATCGCCGAACTCATCGAGTACGAGGCGATGGGCCTGACCAAACCCGGGGAAGGCGCGCGCGCCATCAAGGAAGGCTGGACCATGAAGGACGGCAAGCTGCCGGTGAACCCGTCCGGCGGGCTCAAGTCCAAGGGCCACCCGATCGGCGCCACCGGCGTGTCGATGCACGTCATGGCGGCAATGCAGCTCACCGGGAATGCCGGCGGGATGCAGCTCGACAACCCGCAGCTTGCCGGCATTTTCAACATGGGCGGTGCTGCCGTGGCGAATTACGTGTCGATTCTTGAGAGGTTGCGCTGAACGGGCAGGGATGATTTGACCGACGCCATGCCGGATGCCTTGCCTGTTGCGCAAGTCTCTGGACATCGCATCAAGTGTTGAAACCGGTTATAGTCCGAGACACCACGCTTGCAGGGAGATTGCGCAGCAATGAAGTTCATCATCGCCGTCATCCAGCCGCACCGCCTCGACGCCGTTCGCGAGGCCCTGTCAGGGGTCGGCGTTACTGGCATGACCGCCACCGAGGTCAAGGGCTTCGGGCGGCAGGGCGGCCACTCGGAAATCTATCGCGGCGCCGAGTACACGGTGCACTACCTGCCCAAGGTAAAGCTGGAAATCGCGGTGGATGACCACGTCGCCGACAAGGCGGTGGAAACCATTGCCCAGGCCGGGCGCACCGGCAAGATCGGCGACGGCAAGATCTTCGTCATCGACCTTGAAAGCGCCATGCGCGTGCGCACCGGCGAGAGCGGCCCGGATGCGCTTTAGGCCTGTCCAACCTGCCATGTAACCCACGGGCTCGTCCCGAGGGTCCATGGATCTCCGGCGCGATGGCCGGGGCACATTAACAACTCACGCAAACCCTACTTCACTTGACAGCGGCAGCTTGCGCACCCGCTTGCCCGTCGCGGCGAAAATCGCGTTTGCCAGTGCCGGCAGCGAAGGAGGCGTTCCGGGTTCTCCGGCGCCGCCCATCTTCGGGGAATTCTCCAGGATTCGGACCTCGATGACCGGGCATTGTCCCATGCGCATGGCATCGAAACTGTCGAAGTTACCCTGTTCAGCCATGCCGTCGGCAAAGGTGATTTCCTCGCCCATGGCAGCGGAAAGACCATAGACGATGCCCGACATCATCTGGGCTTCCAGGTTGCCCGGATCGAGTGCGATACCCACATCTGCCGCGCACCAGACATTCTCGATCCGGATTCCGGCATCGGTATCGGCCACCTGGATGACTTGCGCCACCCAGCTGCCGAACGACAGGCAGAAGGCAACACCACGGCCGCGCGACTTAACGCCTGCCGCATCAAGCGGCGTGTCCCAGCCGGACATCTGCTTCACCGCCTCCAGCACCCCGACAGCGGGAGCATGATTGGCCATCAGCTTCAGCCGCATCTCCAGCGGGTCCTGCCTCGAGGCTGCCGCGATCTCGTCCATGAAGCTTTCAATGAAGAACGGGTTGAACGAGTGGCCAACCGCGCGCCAGAACCCGACCGGAATGGCAAGGTCCACCGGCACGCCGGTCACGTGGAAATTGGCCAGGTCATAGGGCTGGTCCCACAGGCCATCGACGATCAGCTTGTCGGGCCCGGGCGGGGTCATCGCACCTTCCAGCCGTCCGAAGGCTGACGCCATTACCGACTGGCTGGCGGAGCGGAAGCTGATTGCCTCGATGCCGTTTGAGCCCAGCACCGCTTCCGCGTCACACAAGGCGCCGGGCCGGTACATGTCATGGCGCATGTCCTCCTCGCGCGTCCATGCGACCTGAACCGGCTTGCCGTCCGTATCCTTCGCCACGCGTGCGGCCAGGATGGAGAAATCGGTCTCGAAGCGGCGTCCGAAGCCTCCGCCGAGATAGGTGCTCACCACCTCGACATTCTCCGCCGGGATGGAGAACACTGCCGCCGCCTGCTGGACGATGGAGGTGGGCGCCTGGTTGCCGCACCAGATCGTCAGCCGGTCGCCCGCCCACTGTGCGGTCGCATTCATCGGTTCCATGCAGGCATGGGCAAGATACGGCGCAGAATAGCGCGCCTTGATGCTCTCGCCCCGGGCGGCTGCATCGGCAGGTGTCTCGCCATCCGAGCGCATCGCAAAGCCCTCGCCCGAAGCGAGCGCCTCCTCGATCTTGGCGAACACGCCCTCGGTCGTGGCAGGGTATGGCGCTTGTGCCCATTGCGGCTTGATCGCGTCAGCCGCCTTCATTGCCGTCCAGGTGTTGCCGGCGATCACCGCATAGCCGGTGCCAAGGTTCACCACCTTGACCACGCCCGGCATGGCCAGCGCCGGCCCGTCGTCCATTGCGGTCATCGCCGCGCCCTGGCGCGGGTTCATCCGCACCGTCGCAAACAGCATGTCCGGCAGCCGCACATCGATGCCGAACTGTGCCTTGCCGGTGACCTTGGCCTCCATGTCCAGCTTGGGCTGCGTCTTGCCAAGGTAGCGCCACTGCTCGCGCGGCTTGAGCGCCACGTCTGACGGCACCTTGCGCTGGGCCGCCTTCTCCGCCAGCGCCCCGTAGCTCAGCGACTTGCCAAGCGCAGGATCGATGACCTTGCCATTCTCCGTGCGCAGCGAGGCGGCTGCCACGCCCCATTCGTCCGCCGCTGCATGCACCAGCATCAGCCGCGCCCCCGCACCCGCCTGGCGCAACTTGTCGAACGCATCGACGGTTGAACTCGACCCGCCCGTCGCCTGCATGGCGAGGAACTTGGCGACAACCCCCTGAAGCCCGCGCATGGTCTCGGCCACGAACGAGTTGTCGAACGCCGGAAACGGCGCCCCTTCCTCCAGCATGGCCGAGTTGTAGTAAGCCTTGGCGGCCGGCGCGAACTCGGTCTGTACGGTGGCCAGATCGACGTCCAGTTCCTCGGCGATCATCGCCGCAAGCGTGGTCAGCATGCCCTGGCCCATCTCGGCGCGAGGGATAACCATGGTCACCGTGTCATCGGAGGTGATGCGGATAAACGGTGTGAACACGCCCTCGCCAGGCTTTGCCTCGAGCGGATTGGGATAGGGCTTGGTGTACATGTACCAGCCGACGGCAAAACCACCGGCGACAGCGGCGGACCCGAACAGGAACGTACGGCGCAATATCTTGCCCATTGTCACGTCCCCGCCAGCTTCTTCGACGCTGCGCGAACGGCAGCGCGAATGCGCGGATAGGTGCCACAGCGGCACAGGTTGCCGGACATGGCCTCGTCGATGTCTGAATCGGTTGGCGCCGGATTGGCCTTCAGCAGCGCGGTTGCCGCCAGCACCTGGCCCGACTGGCAATAGCCGCACTGAGCCACCTGGGCTTCGACCCACGCCTGCTGCACCACGCTCAAGGTTCCATCCCCGGCCGCGACACCTTCAATCGTGGTGATCTCGCCACTGACGCTGCCCACCGGCGTTACGCAGGAGCGCACCGGCGCGCCGTCCACCAGCACCGTGCATGCCCCGCACTGGGCAATGCCGCAACCGAACTTGGTCCCGGTCAGCCCGGCCACGTCGCGCAGCGCCCACAGCAGCGGCATCTCCGGATCAGCCTCGAGGCTGATCATCTTTCCGTTCACTTTCAGGTCCATGCTGTCAAATCCATGCTTGATTATCTTGGCAGACATAGGAAGCCACGGCTTGCGCCGCAACAAACAACTTTGCGACTGCCGTCAAGTTTTGGCACAGTACTCGCCTCACCCTTCAACAACCGCCGCCCCGATGACCGACTCAGCAGACGATGTAGCCCGCAAATGCGCAAATGCCCTGTGGCGGGACGACACTGCCAGCCGGGCGCTTGGCATGACGCTGCTGGGGGTGCGGGCGGGCCATGCGGTCATGTCCATGGCCGTTCGCGACGACATGGTCAACGGCCACGGCACCTGTCACGGCGGCTTCATGTTCACCCTGGCAGACTCTGCCTTTGCCTATGCCTGCAATACCTATGATGAACGCTGCGTCGCCCACCATTGTTCCGTGACATTCATCGCCCCGGCCATGCACGGCGATATTCTGAGCGCCGAGGCCCGCGAGGTCTCGCGCACTGGCCGCTCCGGCATCTACGACGTCACAATCACCAACGCGCAAGGCGAGCGGATTGCCGAGTTCCGAGGCCATTCGCGCACCATTGGCGGCGCTATCATCAACGAAACACCCTGAAAGGGTGGCCCCCGGCCTGGTTATCTGGTGACGATCTCCGGCCCCATCAGCGTGTAGGGCAGCCACGTGGACAGCACCGGCACGTATGTCACCAGGATCAGGAACAGGAACAGCACGCCGACGAACGGAAGTGCTGCTCGCACCACCTGCAACAGCGACATGCCGGTTATCCCCGATGTCACGAACAGGTTGAGCCCGATTGGCGGGGTAATCATGCCGATCTCCATGTTCACTACCATGATGATGCCGAGGTGAACCGGATCGACGCCCAGTTCCATTGCGATCGGAAACACCACCGGCGCCACGATCAGCAGCAGGCCCGACGGTTCCATGAACTGCCCGCCCAGCAGCAGCAGCAGGTTGACCGCGATCAGGAAGGTGAACCAGTTGAAACCGGCCCCGATCATCCAGTCGGTGATCGCTTGCGGAATGCGCTCCGACGTCAGTACGTGGGCAAACAGCAGCGCGTTCACGATGATGAACATGAGCATGATGATGGTCTTCGAAGAGTCGACCATCACCTTGCGGGTCTCCTCGTTGAAGAAAGCGCGCAGGAAATTGCGGCCCATCAGCGAGAGGTTGCGGCCCCACACCGGCAGCGACGCCACCAGGTAGCCCGGAATGTTGAGCGGATTGGAGCCAGGGTCGCGCCACATCGCATAGGCAACCATTATGGCAAACGACAGGACAAGGCCGGCAAGCGCCCGCCCTCCGGCGGTTACGCCTTCCCATTCCGAGGCAACAAAGAACGACAGGATCATCCACACGAAGAAGAACGAAAGCGCGTAGACCAGCGACGAGAACCCGACACGGGCGCGGCGCGGGTCAGTGTCCTTCAGCCACGTTTCACCCTTCATCGGTCCCATGTCGCGATAGACGAACAGGGCAATGACGAACGAGTACACCGCCGCCACCGCGGCTGCTTCTGTCGGGGTGAACACGCCGCCATAGATGCCGCCGATAATGATGATGATCAGGAACAGGCCCCAGCCGGCTTCCTTGCCGCCGGCCAGAATCTCGCCGAAACCTTTCCATTCCTCGGACGGCAGGTTCTTGAACCGGGCCATGATGTAGATCGCCACCATCAGCATGAGACCGGCGATCAGCCCGGGAATGACGCCGGCGAGGAACATCCGTCCCACCGACACGTCGGTGGCTGCGGAGTACACCACCATCACGATGGATGGCGGAATGAGGATGCCCAGCGTACCAGCATTGGCGATGACGCCCGCGGCAAATTCCTTCGAGTAGCCAACCTGCCGCATGCCGGCGATGGCGATGGTGCCGATGGCGACCACGGTGGCCGGCGAAGAGCCGGACAGCGCGGCAAACAGCATGCATGCCAGCACCGACGCCATGGCCAGCCCGCCGCGGAAATGACCGACCGCGGCGATGGCGAAGCGGATAATGCGCCGTGCTACACCACCGGTAGACATGAACGACGAAGCGAGAATGAAGAACGGGATCGCCAGCAGCGTATAGTTCTGCGAGGCGGTAAACAGTTGCAGCGCCACCGACGACATTGAGTCGGTCGAGAAGAACGCGATGATGATGATGCTCGACAGGCCCAGCGCCACCGCGATCGGCACGCCGAGAAACAACAGCACCAGCACCAGGGCAAACAGAATTCCGGCTTCCATGGTCGTCAGTCTCCCAGCTTGCCCTTGTTTTCAGCGACGAGTTCTTCCGCCTCGTGTCCCGCCACCATCAGCTCGCGCTTGCCGGTCGCGATCTGCACGACGGCCTCAACGCCGCGGAACACGAACAGTCCAAGCCCGATCGGCAGCATCAGGTAGGCGATCCAGCGGTGCACCCGCTCCTGCAGGCCGAATGCTGCCTGCATCCATTCTGGAAAGCGCAGGTCATCGAGCCCGATGCCGACCTTGTAGAACTTCGACCAGTAGGTGATGGCGCCGCCCGTCGTCTGGGCGCCCAGCAGTTGCAGCCAGTCCGCCGACAGCAGGATCACGCCATAGGCCACCGCGCACAGCGCGCCGAAGATGGCCGCCGCCTTGAACAGCGGCTTGGGAAACAGGCGGATGGCGGCGTCCACGCCAAGGTGTGCACCGATGCGCACCCCGTAGCTCATGCCGAACAGGATCATCCAGGCGAACAGGATGCGGGTGAACTCCAGCGCCCCACCCCAGCCGGTATTGAAGCCGTAACGCGCGATGACCTGAAAGAACGAGACAGCCGTAATCAGCGCAAGCAGGATGGCGAGAACATTCTCTTCGAACCGCGCCACCAGGTTTGGCGACTTGCGTTCCACCAGGAACATCGCCACCACGATGGCGAGCGTAATGAGCCCGATCAGCATTGCTGGCCCTCCTCGTCGGTCATCCGGAAATTTCAGGTGTTGCGGCGCGGCCCCGCCACGAACGGCATGGGCCGCGCCCGCATGTCAGGCAGCAGGCTTACTGGTCGTTGGTGGCGGCAGCCGCGTCGATCAGGTCCTTGCCGATATCGCCTTCGAACTTGCTCCAAACCGGCTTCATGGTGTCCACCCACACCTTGCGCTGTTCAGGGGTCAGTTCGCGCACCACGCCACCAGCCTTGATGATGTTCTCACGGTTGGCGGCTTCCTTCTTGGCAACCTCGCCGTTGGCCTGCGTGGTCACGTCCTTCAGGATCGACAGGAACTGCGTGCGTACGTCTTCCGGCAGTCCATCCAGCCATTCCTTCGAGGTCACCACGCCATAGGCGAGCACCTGGTGGTTGGTCTCGGTAATGCCGTCCTGCACCTCGAAGAACTTCTGCGTGTAGATGTTCGACCAGGTGTTTTCCTGGCCATCGACAACGCCGGTCTGCAGCGCGCCATAGACTTCCTTGAAAGCCAGCTTCTGCGCCGAGGCGCCCATGGCCTCGATCATCGCCACCGCCACGTCTGACGTCTGCACGCGGAACTTGAGCCCGTTGGCGTCGGACGGTGCGATAAGCGGCTTCTTGGCCGAGAACTGCTTCATGCCAGACGACCAGATGGCGAGGCCTTCGAAGCCCTTGTCATTGACCGCCTTGAGGAGGTTTGAAGCGGCTTCTGACTCGAGGAACTTGTCGAACGCCACCAGGTCCTTCCACAGGAACGGCAAGTCGAACACCCGGTACTTCAGCGTGTAGGCCTCGAACTTCGACAGCGACGGCGCCGCCAGCTGAACGTCACCCAGCAGCAGGGCTTCCATCACCTTGTCATCGTCATAGAGCGTGGAGTTCGGGAACACCTCCATGCAGGCCTTGCCATTCATGTCGGCATTGATGCGGTCTGCCAGCAGCGTGGCGGCATCACCCTTCGGGTGACCCGTGGCGGCAACGACGTGGCTGAACTTGATGACCATCTCGCCATCATCGCACTGGGCGAAGGCGCCGGTGGCGGACACAGCCAGCAGGCTGATGGCGGCGGCTGCAGCTTTAAGGAATTTCATGGATTTTTCCTCCTTGGTTGGTCAGGAGCTCAACAGGGCGCTGGCAAGTGAACTGGCATGCGCCCTGTGGCTTGCCAGATGTTGAATGCACATTGACCGGGCAAAACAATGCGAAAGCAGCATTATTGCAGTGCGAAATCCGCATTGCGCCGCGAAAATGGGTGGAATTCGTAACATCCGACGGTGAATCTGTTACCGATTCGACCCATCGCCGCTCAATCTGCAGTGAAGTCCTCGCGCTTCAGGCCATGCCGCTGCATCTTTTCGTACAACGTCTTGCGCGACAGGCCGAGCCGTTCATAGACCTTGCGCAAACTGCCCCCACTGGCTTGCAGTTCTGCCATGAGAACGGTCTTTTCGAATGCCGCGACCCGGTCTGCCAGCTTGCCGGACAATGCCGCCGAAGGTCCGTCGGGATCGGCTTCGAGGCCCAGCACCAGGCGCTCCGCCCAGTTGCGCAGCTCGCGCACGTTGCCCGGCCAGTCGCGCTGGGACAACGTGGCCAGCAGTCCACCCGGCACGTCCGGCGCGGTCTTGCGAAACCGGCTGGCCGCCTCGTGCAGCAACTGCAGGAACAGTCTCGGTATGTCATCGCGCCGCTGCGCCAGCCCCGGCAGGTTGATCGACACGGCATTCATGCGGAACATCAGGTCGCGCCTCAGCCGGCCTTGCGCCACGGCTTCCTCAAGGTTGCGCGACGTACCGAACAGGAACCGGGCATCGAGGCTGATCGGCTCGCTCGATCCGGCCCGGCGGATGGCGCGGTCATCCAGTACCTGCAGCAGTTGCGCCTGGATCTCCTGGTTCAGTGCGCTGACATCCTCGAGAAAGATGGTTCCACCACGGCCGTGCTCCAGCCTTCCCGCGCGCGCCCGCATCGCGCCGGGAAACGCACCTGCCTCGTGCCCGAACAGCTCGGACGGCCCCATCTCTTCTGTCAGGGCGGCGCAGTTGATCACCACAAACGGTTTGTCGCGGCGTGCGGAATTTTCATGCAGCGCCCGCGCTGCCACCTTCTTGCCACTGCCTTCAGGGCCGTGCAGAAGCACGTCCGCGTCCGTGCCTGCAACCAGCCGGATCCGCTCGCGCAGCGCCGTCATGACCGGCGTGCGGCCGGCGAGTTGCCGCTCCAGCGCATCGCCCTGCTCCATCACCTCGCGCAGGCTGCGGTTCTCCATCACCAGCCGGCGGCGGTCAAGGGCACGGCGCACCACTTCCGCAAGATGGGCGGTGGCGAACGGCTTCTCGATGAAGTCATAGGCGCCTTCGCGCATCGCCCGGACCGCAAGCTGCACGTCGCCATGGCCGGTGATCAGGATCACCGGGATGTCGGGGTCGACATCATGCACCCGCTGCATGAACGACATGCCGTCAAGGCCCGGCATGCGGATGTCGGTGACGATGGCGCCGGTGAGCGCCGGGCTGACCTCGCCAAGCATCCGGTCAGCCGCAGCAAAGCCACGCACGTGAAAGCCCGCCAGTTCGAGCGCCTGCATCGCAGCAGCCCGGATGTCGTCATCGTCATCAACGAACAGGACCTGGGCCTGTGGCCTGGTCATTCGGCCGCCTCCGGTACTGCAACTGCCGTCTTCAGCGCGACGCGGAACAGCGCGCCACCTTCGGGATGATTGCTGACGCTCAGGTTACCGCCGAAATCCTTGACGATGTTGTAGGAGATCGACAGGCCAAGCCCCAGGCCCTTGCCGACACCCTTGGTGGTGAAGAACGGGTCGAAGATGCGCGCGGCAACATTGTTGCCGATACCGGGACCATGATCGCGAACGAGGATCGCCGTCTCCCCGTCCGCCGTTTCGCTGAACACCTCGATGCCGCGTTGCGGGTCCGCTTCGCTGGCATCGATGGCGTTGGAGATGATGTTCATCAGCACCTGCTGCAGCCTTACTGTGCCGCCCAGCACATGTAGATCCTCCGGTGGCAACTCCACCGCAACCGGAACGCCCGACTGGCGCAGCCGTGCGCCCAGCAGTTCCAGTGTTTCCTCGATGACGGCCCGCACTGCCACCGGCCTCGGCCGCTCGTCCGGCTTGCGGGCAAAGTTGCGCAGCCGGCGGCTGATCGACGCCAGCCGGTCAGCCAGCTTGACCACGTGGTCGAGATTGCTGCGCACCGTGGCCGGCTGCCCTCGCTCCAGGAAGACGCCGGCATTCTCGGCATAGGTCTTGAGCGCCGCCAAAGGCTGGTTGAACTCATGGCTCAGCGCGGCGGACATCTGGCCCAGCGCCGCCAGCTTGCCGGCCTGTACCAGATCTTCCTGGGTGCGCTTGAGTTCCTCCTCTGCCAGCTTGCGCTCGCGCACTTCAAGCTTCAGCTTGGCATTCGCCGCATTGAGGTCCGCGGTACGTTCTTCAACCCGGTGCTCAAGCTCGTCGCGGGCTTTCTTCTGCAGCCGCAACCGCTCGGCAAGCTGGTTCCGGCGCGCCATGAGCAGCGCCGCCGCCGCTCCGGCGAGAAGCACCAGAAGAACGGCGATGGCGCCTACCACTGCCGCCTCCCGGTCCGCAGGCACCGTACTGGCGAGCAC
>JAZBOA010000064.1:0-32764 GCA_036350935.1 Anderseniella sp.
ATGTCGAAGCGGTAGGCGAGGCTGTCAAACTCGACCTGTGCCGCCATGTCGAGTTTCGCTACCAACTGATCGACCGCAGCGGGATCAGTGATGGTGTTGACGATCGGGCAGTGGCGGATAAGCGGGTCGCCCTCGAAATAGAACTGGGTGACCAGCCGCTGGGCGAAAGACGCACCGAACAACGACAGGTGAACGTGGGCGGGCCGCCAGGCGCAGCCATTGTTGGGGAAGGGGTAAGGCCCCGGGCGGACCGTGCGGAACGAGTAGCGGCCCTCGCTGCCGGTCATGCAGCGGCCATAGCCGGAGAAGTTGGGGTCGAGCGGGGCAAGGTAGCCGTCGCGCACATGGCGGTACCTGCCGCCGGCATTGGCCTGCCAGATCTCGATCAGCACGTCCGGCTGGGGTCTTGCATATTCATCCAGCACCCGGCCGGAGATAACGATGCGCTCGCCCACCGGGCTGCCGTCCACGGCGGCATTGCGCAGCATGTCGGCATCGAGTTCGCCCAGTTCGTTGTGGCCGAAGACAGGTCCCGACACCTCGCTGGCGGTGGGCGGCATCTGCAGCAGCGGCTGCGAGGGTGAGCGCAGCCTGGTGGAGTTGTAGCCGGGCGTCAGCGGCTTCGGGTGCCACTGGCGGTCGCGCGGGCCGAAGGCGGGTGGCGGGGTGCTGGTCATGGCCTTGAGCCTCCTTGCGGGTGAGGCATCCGATGCTATCCGGCATGCCGCATGGCTGCAACACGGCAGGGCTTGAGTCGGGTCTCAAGGCGGGGCAGTGTTGAGGTGTGAAGAACGGCGAACGTCAACCATCCAAGACACTTGCGGCTGAAGCGCCGGCACGCGCCCTGTGCACGGATTGCGGCATCTCGCGCACGGCTGATCCGGGCCGCTGCGGCCGCGCCTGCCAGTTCATCAAGCCCGACTATCCGCGCCTTGAAGCGCAGGTGCATGGCAGGCCCCGGGATCCGGCCCGGCCAGACGAGCTGCACTTCGGCCCGTTCCGGCGGATGGTGCGCGCGCGCATGAAGGCGCCGGCACCGGGCGCCCAGTGGACCGGCATCACCACCGGCATCGGCGAGCGGCTGTTGCGGGCCGGCCTGGTGGACGCTGTCCTTTGCGTCGGCCCGGACCCGGATGACCGGTGGAAGCCGGTGCCACGGCTGGTGACGCGGCCTGAAGACATGGCCAAGGTGCGCGGCATGCGCATGGGTTATGCGCCGTTGCTGGAATTGCTGGAGCCGGCCCGCGACGCCGGTCACAGGCGCATCGCCCTCATCGGCATTCCCTGCCAGGTCTATGCGCTGCGCGCACTTGAGGCGGAGCTGGGGCTCGAGCGGTTGTACGTGATCGGGACGCCATGCTCTGACAACACCACGACGGAGCGGTTTCACCAGTTCCTGGCGCTGCTGTCGGACAGGCCGGAGACGATCAGCTACCTGGAATTCCGCGCCGACTATCATGTGGAGTTGCGGTTCGACGACGGGCGGGTGAAGGAAATTCCGTTTCTCAAGCTGCCGATCTCGAAACTGCCGCCGGACTTCTTTCCGCTCACCTGCCGGACCTGCGTGGACTACACCAACGTGCTGGCCGACATCACAGTGGGCTACATGGGCGGCGAAGGCGAGCAGTGGCTGCTGGTGCGCAACCAGCGTGGCGAGGAACTGCTCGGCCTGCTGGGTGATGACGTGGCGCTGAGCGCGCCGGGCAGTGCGGGCAAGCGGGCGGGCTCGGTGAAGGGCTTCATCGGCAACGTGGCGCGCGCGGCGGGCGGGTTGCCCTTGCGGACCATGCCTGACTGGCTGCGGCCGGTGATGGCCTGGGTGATGCCCCGCTTCGGTCCGCGCGGGCTGGAGTTTGCGCGCACCCGCGTGGAGATGAAGGCGGCCGAAACGGTGCTGCACCTGCGCCGCCAGGCTGCGCCGAAGATGAAGAACATGGTGCCCGATCACGTCTGGGAGCTGGTCAGTCCCTATGGTCTCGAGCCTGAGCCGGGCGAGCGGCCAGGGCCCGCCCGGGATGAATAATCCGTAAGAAAACGGAACATCCGGGTGCCGCCGGCCGTTGACCTTACATGCAAGCGCCGTGAGGCCCGTTATGGAGCCCGGTGCAAATTCACACGAAATTCGAGGAGGTATCTCCATGCCGAAAATCAACCAGGCAAAGATTCTGATCATCGCCACCAATGGCTTCGAGCAATCGGAGCTGGAAGTGCCGCTAAACCAGCTGAAGGAGGCAGGCGCCAGCGTTCATGTAGCATCGCTCGACGGCGACCCCATCCGCGGCTGGGACAGCAAGAACTGGGGCGGCGAAGTGAAGGCCGACAAGAAGATCACCGATGTCAACGTGGATGACTATGACGCCGTTGTGCTGCCCGGCGGCCAGATCAACCCTGACCTGCTGCGCGTTGAAGCCGATGTTATCAGCCGCATCAGGGAGTTCTTCAACAAGGGCAAGGTTGTCGCCGCGATCTGCCACGCGCCGTGGCTGCTGATCGAGGCGGGCATCGTGAAGGGCCGCAATGCGACGTCGTACAAGTCCATCCGGACCGACATGATCAATGCCGGCGCCAACTGGAAGGACGAGAAGGTGGTGACGGACAAGGGTCTTGTCACCAGCCGCCAGCCGGGCGACCTCAATGCCTTCGTGTCGAAGATCATCGAGGAAGTGGAAGAAGGCGGACACGCGCGCCGTGCCGCCTGACGCGGATCATCATCAAGACCACAAAGGCCGCCGGTTGCCCTGACCGGCGGCCTTTTGTTTTGCAGCCGTCAGATACTCTTGAGCAGCCGCCAGGCCTTGAAGCTCAGTTCGTAGCCTGCCTCGCGCAGGGCGCGAAAGGCTTCCGGCGACAGGTCGCTCAGCGGCATGGCGAGCCTGGTATCGTCCTTGCCGGCAATGGCGTCGGCGATGGAGGCGCCGAACACGGTGCCCGGCGAGATGCCCCGGCCGTTGTAGGCGATTGCCGTGTAGAGGTTCTCCGCCAGCTTGTGCACGCGCGGCACGTGATCGCTGGTGAAGGCGATGCGGCCATGCCATGCCTTTTCCCATTTCACCGGCCCCAGCTCGGGGAAGTAATGCTTCACCGCCTTGCCGGCCCACTTGCGCGACAGGCCGGTTTCGCCGCCGATCAGCTTGCCCATGGAGCCGACGATGAGGCGCCCGTGCGCATCGCGGCGGGCGGAAAACATGACGGTGCCGGTATCCCACAGGCCCTGGCGCTCCTTGAGGATGCGGTTGTCATCGCCGGTGAGCGGTTCGGACGCAAACTGGAAGTAATGGATGGGCGTAAAGGCCTGGTTCAGGCCCGGCCACAGCTCGTCGGTGTAGGCATTGGTGCCGAGAACCACGTAGTTGGCGGTGACCGTGCCGGTGGGGGTGGTGAGCCGCCACTTGCCATCGGCTCGCTCCAGCCTGGTCACACGGGTGCGGGTGTGCAGCTTCGCGCCTGCGCTGACGGCGGCGCGGGCAAGGCCGCGCGCATAGCCCATCGGGTTGATGGTGCCGGCGCGCCGGTCCAGCAGGCCGCCGTGGAAGGCGGTCGAGCCGATCTTTTCCTCGGCCTGCTTCCTGTCGAGCAGTTCAACCGGTGCGCCCAGCTTCTTCCACTGGTTGTAGCGGTTGGTGAGGTCAGCCATGCCTGAAGGCGCGTGGGCGGCGTGGATGGTGCCGTTGCGGGTGGCCTCGCAGCGGATCTGGTATTTCTCGATCAGCGAGAACACGTACTGCGGCCCGGCGCCGAGCAATTCGACCAGCCGCTGGCCGGCCTCCTTGCCAACGACTTCCAGCACCTTCTCGGGCGGCAGCCAGAGACCTGCATTGAGCAGGCCGGCATTGCGTCCCGAGCCGCCAAAGCCCACGTCCTCGGCCTCGAGGATGATGCTTGCGATGCCGTGACCGGCAAGGTGCAGGGCGGTGGAGCAGCCGGTATAGCCGCCGCCGACAATGGCAACTTCGGTTGCCGCGTCGCCGTCAAGCGGCTGGTAGCTGGCTGCCTCCGGGGCAGAGATGTCCCAGAGTGAAATGGCGTCGCTGGCAGGCTTTGGCATGATGGACTGATATCCGCGAGGGAGCTTTCAGCGCGGCAGAGTGGCGGTTTTGCCGATGCCGCGCAAGGCCCGCCATTATTCCGCATGACGGGTTGCATGAGACGCGTTGCGAGTCATAATCCCGCTCCCCGCCATGCAGTTCCCGCTGCGTGGCCAACAGATCAACAACAGGGAGAAACGGGCATGAAACGCCTTCTGGGTATCGCCATGGCAACCGCGGTCATGGTCACGGCGAGCGCCGTATCTTGGGCAGCCGACACCACGCTGCGGATATCGCTGCAGCTGCCGCTGAAGAGCCACCTCGGGCAGAACCTGCTTCTGTTCAAGGAAGAGGTGGAGAAGAACTCCAACGGCAAGGTCGAGGTCCAGATTTATGACTCGGCGCAGCTTTACAAGGATAAGGAAGTGCCGCAGGCGGTAGGCTCCGGCGCCATCGAGATGGGGGTGGCTTCGCTGACCCGCTTCGCCGGCGAGATTCCCGCCGTTGACGTGTTCTACCTGCCGTTCGTGTTCAACACCGAAGAGCTGGTGCGCAAGGCCACGGCGCCGGGTTCGACGGTGCGCGGCCCCCTTGACGAGGCAATTCTGAAGACCGGCTCGCGGGTGCTGTGGTGGCAGGCCTATGGTGGCAACATCATGCTGTCAAAGGGCGCGCCGCTGAAGACCCCGGACGACCTGAAGGGCAAGAAGGTGCGCGTGTTCGGCAAGACGCTGGGCAACTGGGTCGAGACGCTGGGCGGGTCGCCGACCAATACGGCAGGCTCGGAACAGTATCTGGCCTATCAGCGCGGCACCGTGGACATCGGCATGACCGGCGCCTCGGGCGTCAAGTCGCGCAAGCTGTGGGAAGTGATGGACCACATCACCGTCACCAACAATGCTGACATCGAGTTCATCGTGCTGATCAACGAGAAGTTCTGGCAGGGGCTTGATGCGGATACCCAGAAGATCGTTTCAGAAGCTGCGCTGAAGGCTGACATGGCGGTGCGTGACGAGATGGCCAACATCGAGAAGGCCGCCTTTGATGAAGCCGCCAAGAACGGCATGACGATCTACTATCCGACGCCGGAAGAGATCGCCAAGTGGAAGGCAGCATCCGAGCCGGTGCTGACCCAATTCGAGGCGGAAGCCGGCGAACTTGGCAAACAGGTTCTGGAAGCGGCCCGTGCGCTGCAGGCGACCAACTGACGGCTGATGCCGGCTTGACCATCGACTGCGCCCGTCCCGGCCGGATGCCGGGGCGGGTGCTCTTCCCTTGAGGCAACCCTTCCGGAGTTCGCACGGCGATGACGCGGCTGATCAACAAGGCATCGGAACTGTGCGGGCATGTATCGGCGTGGCTGCTGGTGATGACCGGCGTGGCGCTGACCTGGGAGGTTGTGGCGCGCTACGTTTTCTCCGCGCCGACGAAATGGGCCAGCGAGACATCGGAACTGATGCTGATCTGGGCGGTGTTTCTGGGGCTTGGCTACACCATCCGGCACAACCGCAACATCGTCATCGACATCCTGTACGAGCGGCTGCCCAATGGCTGGAAGCGGGCGCTCGACGTGTTCTCGAACCTGGTGCTGCTGGCGTTCTCGCTGGTCGTGATGTGGTACGGGTTCAAGATCGCCTGGGACAGTTTCGAGGTGGGCCGCACCACGGCAACCATCATGGATTTCCCCAACTGGTGGGCAGAGTCGTCGGTGCCGTTCGGTTTTGCGCTGGCGGCCCTGCAGTGCACGCTTGAAGGGATCAAGGCGCTTACCGGACAGGGCTGGGTCGCCGGCGCCGGTAACGAGGGGCACTGAGCGATGACCACCATCATGATCCTGGCTGGCCTGTTCAGCCTGTTGCTGATGCGGGTGCCGGTGGCGTTCGCGCTGGGCGGGCTTGGCTTGCTGCTGCTGATCATTGGCGGGTTCTCGCCGCTGATGGCGCCGCAGGGCCTGCTCGGCACCGTCGACAATTTCGTGCTGCTGGCGGTGCCGCTGTTCCTGCTGATGTCCAACGTGCTGCTCAAGGGCGGCGTTGGCCGCGACCTGTTCGCGGCCGTTCAGGCCTGGGTCGGCCACCTGCCGGGCGGGCTGGCCATCGCCACAGTGATCTCGTGCGGCATCTTCGCCGCCATCTCCGGCTCATCGGTGGCCACGGCCGCCACCATCGGCACGGTGGCGATCCCAGAGATGAGCAAGCGCGGCTATCCGCGCCCTTTCGTGCTGGGCCTGCTGGCGGCCGGCGGCACGCTCGGCATTCTCATTCCGCCGTCGATTCCGATGATCGTCTATGGCTTCATCACCGAGGAATCAGTGATCGCCCTGTTCAAGGCCGGGATCGGACCGGGCCTCATGCTGATGGCGCTGTTTATTGCCTTTTCCATGGTCTACGCGTGGCTGTCGCCCACCTACAAGCCCTCGCCCGCAGCAAGCTGGGATGAGCGCTGGCAGACGGGCCTGCGTGCCCTGCCGTCGCTGGCGCTGGCCGCATTGATCATCTGGGGAATTTACTGGGGGGCGTTCACGCCGACCGAGGCCGCAGCCATCGGCTTTGCCGCCTCGCTGGTCATCACCATATTCGTGCTGCGCACCCTGACCTGGACCGACTTCAAGGACGCGGTGGTGCAGTCGATGGTCACCACAGTCACCATCCTGCTGATTGTCGCCGGGGCGAAAGTGTTCGGCAAGGCGATCTCGCTCTATCGCATCCCGCAGGACGTCTCGATGTTCATCTCGCAGAACTTCTCGGAAGCGTGGATGTTCATTCTTGTGGTCGGACTTGTGCTGGTGGTGATGGGGCTGTTCCTGGAAGCCTTGTCGATGATGCTGATCATGGTGCCGGTGCTGGCGCCGTCGCTGATGGGGCTGGGGATCGACCCGATCTGGTTCGGCGTGTTCTTCGTCATCATGATCGAGTGCGCGCTGATCACCCCGCCAGTGGGGCTGAACCTGTACGTCATACAGGCGGTGGGCAAGGCGTCGATGCAGGAGGTGGCGCGCGGCGTGTGGCCGTTCCTTCTGCTGATGCTGTTTACCGTGCTGCTGATTTACGTGATCCCCGATATTGCGCTCTACATACCGTTCAAGATGTAAGGATTGCCGTCCATGACCAAACCATCACAGGCCCAGCGCCTGCGCGAGATCCTGTCGGAAGACACCTGCCACGTGATGCCATGCTGCTGGGACGGGTTGAGCGCGAAGATGATCGGCGATGCCGGCTTCAGGTTTTCGTTCATGTCGGGCTTTGCGGTGTCGGCCTCTCGCATCGGCGCGCCTGACACGGGGCTGATCTCGTTCGGCGAGATGCTGGACCAGGGCCGCAACATCTGCGCTGCGACGGACATCCCGATCATCGGCGACGGCGACACGGGCTATGGCAACGCGTTGAACGTGCGGCGCACGGTGGAGATGTATGCGCGGGCCGGGTTTGCCGCGGTGATGATCGAGGACCAGGTGGCGCCCAAGCGCTGCGGCCACACCAAGGGCAAGCTGGTGGTTGACCGGGCGGAGGCGTTCAACCGGATCAAGGCGGCTGTGGATGCAAAGGAAGCAGGCGCCGACATCTTGATTCTGGCGCGCACCGACGCCCGCCACGGGCACGGCCTCGATGAGGCCATCGACCGGGCGAAAGGCTTTTCTGACCTTGGCGCCGACATGCTGTTCGTCGAGGCGCCGCAATCTGAAGCGGAGATGGCGCGGCTCACCCGCGAAGCACCGGGCATCCACATGGCCAATCTTGTCGAGGGCGGCGCCACGCCGATCCTGCACCCGGACCGGCTGCACGAGCTGGGTTACCGCTTCGCCGCCTATCCGCTGACCCTGCTGTCGGCCACCATGAAAGCCATCCAGGATGCGCTTGCCGTCATGGCCCGGCGGGAGCACCCGGCAGATTTGCTGCTGGAGTTTGCCGACCTGCGCAAGGCGGCCGGTTTCGATGCCTACTACGCTGCGGAGCAGGCGTACTCGGACAGTCGTGACTAGTTTTGTTGTCTTAACGTCAACGGAACATACGCCACTTCCCGGGCCGGGCCGCAAAATTCCTGGCGTGGTTGCCCTATGCGTCATCTTTACAATGAGATTCGTTGCAGCCATTGTTTTCGCAGGAAGGGCTGATGCGGCGGTCTTTTCAACGGGTGAGACCAATACAGGGAACAAGGCAATGTTCAAATTCAAGACTGTGGCCATGGCTGCGCTGGCTGTTGCAATGATGACCGGCTCGGCACTGGCCGACGAGTGGACCAAGATTCGCGTCGGCACCGAAGGCGCTTACAAGCCGTTCAACTTCATCGACTCCGACGGCAAGCTTCAGGGCTTCGACGTCGAGATCGCACAGGCGCTTTGCGACGAGATGAAGGCTGAGTGCACTTTCGTGGCTCAGGACTGGGACGGCATCATTCCCGCCTTGCTGGCGAAAAAGTACGACGTGATCATCGCCTCGATGTCGATCACCGAAGAGCGGATGAAGCAGGTCGACTTTACCGACCGATACTACAACACCCCGGCCCGCTTCGTGGCCAAGAAGGGTGGGGCAATCGCCGACACCAGCCCGGAAGGCCTGAAGGGCAAGGTGCTGGGCGCGCAGTCGTCCACCACGCACTCGTCTTTCCTTGAAGACAACTACAAGGACAGCGAGATCAAGCTCTATGCCACCCAGGACGAAGCCAACGCTGACCTGGTCGCAGGCCGCCTCGACGCCGTTCTGGCGGACTCGGTGGTGATCCTCGACTGGCTGAATTCGGATGCGGGTTCGTGCTGCGAACACATCGGCGAGAATTACAACGACGCCAAGTGGTTCGGTTCGGGCGCGGGCATGGCGGTGCGCAAGGAAGACACCGCGCTGAAGGAGAAGCTCAACGTGGCGTTGAAGGCCATCCTCGACAATGGCAAGTACAAGGAAATCAACGACAAGTACTTCCCGTTCTCGGTGTACTGAGGATAATCGGGGCATTGCGTCCCGACGCGCTATACACAGGTGCCTGCCGTGCTACAGTGCCCGGCAGGCATTTTGTTTTTGTCGCCGATGATTGAGGGGCAAGGCAGCAGCAATGGAACTTTTCCAGATGCTGGCGTGGGGGCCTGAAGGCTGGGCGGATGAACTGGCCGAAGGCACCTGGCTGACGATACGGCTGGCGCTGGCCACGCTGCCGTTCGGGCTGGCGCTCGGCCTGCTGGTGGCGATCGCCAAGACCTCGGGCGAGAAATCGCTTGAAGCGGCTGCCAACGTCTACACCACGATCTTTCGCGGCCTGCCGGAACTGCTGACCCTGTTCATAGTCTATTATGGCGGCCAGATGGCGCTGCAGAAGCTGATCGGCCTGTTCAGCGATACCTATGTCGAGGTCAACGGTTTCGTGGCCGGGATGGTGGCGCTGGGGCTGGTGTTCTCGGCGTTTGCATCGGAGGTGTTCGCCTCCGCCTTCAAGGGTATTCCGGCGGGACAAGGCGAGGCCGCCCAGGCGCTCGGCATGACCCGCTGGCAAGCCTTCAGGCTGGTGACGCTGCCGCAGCTGATCCGGCTGTCGATCGGCGGCCTGAGCAACCTGTGGCTCATCCTGCTCAAGGAAACGTCGCTGGTGTCGGTGATCGCGCTCAACGACCTGCTGCGCAACACCAACGTGGCGGTGGGCTCGACCAAGCAACCGCTGTTCTTCTATTCCGTGGCGCTGGCCATCTACCTGGTGCTGTCGCTGATCTCGTCGAAGGGACTCGGGGCCATCGAGGCGCACGTCAAGCGCGGCGAGGAGCGGCGCGCATGAGCGATGCAACTGCCGGCATGATCGAGGCGCGCAAGCCGCCTCCGCAGGCCCGGCGCCGGTGGGGCGTGGCCCGCATTGCCGGCACGGTGCTGTGTGGCCTGTGGGCGGCGCTGGGGCTGGCGCTTGCCGCTTCATTGCTGAGCAATTTCGACGCCGACATCTTCACCAGGTACATACCGAGGATGATTGAAGGGCTGTGGGTCACGGCCAAGCTGGTCGTGCTGTCGATCGTGGTGGGCGGGCTGCTGGCGGTTCCGCTGGCGCTGGCGCGGATGTCGCACAATCCGCTGATCGCGAAGCCGGCGTTCGCTTATGTTTATGCGTTCCGCGGCACGCCGCTGCTGGGCCAGGTGTTCCTGCTGTATTACGGCGCCGGGCAGTTCGTGGACGAGTTGCAGGCGGCCGGCCTGTGGTGGTTCTTCCGAGATGCCTACAATTGCGTGCTGCTGACCTTCATTCTCAATACGGCGGCCTACCAGGCCGAGATCTACAAGACGGCCATTGAATCGATCCCGCGCGGGCAATGGGAGGCGGCCTCGTCGCTTGGCCTGCACAAGGGCACGACGTTCCGCAAGATCATCCTGCCGCAAGCATTGATTACCGCGCTCAGGCCGCTGGGCAACGAGATCATCCTGATGATCAAGGGCTCCGCGGTTGCCTCCATCGTCACGGTGTTCGACCTGATGGGGGCGACCAAGCTGGCGTTCTCGCGCACCTACGACTTCAACGTCTACCTGTGGGCGGCGATCATCTACCTGATGATCGTGGAGACCCTGCGCCGGGTGTGGGCCGTGCTGGAGCATCGCCTGACCCGGCATCTGCAGCGGTGAGCGACTGCAAACCGGGGTTGGCCGAAACAGATACTCAACTGTCGCAATTCATGCGCGCCGGGCGAATTGCCGCGATGTAGACTTCCGTCTGGAAGATTTAGCGGAGGACGCGTGCGATGACAGTCAGCGATCACGAGGAAACAAATGCCCGCCGGTCGGGAGGCCGTTCCGGAAGGCGCGAGCGGCGTGCCGTTGCGGCGCCCTCGCTCCCAACCCTGATGCGCAGGACGCCGGTCCTCAACATGGCCAGCGAAGAAGCGGTGGAGCGCATTCACGACGCTGCCTGCACCATCCTCGAAGAGGTGGGCATCGAGTTCCGCGACGATGATGCGATTGCCATGTGGAAGGCGGCAGGGACAAAGGTCGATGGGCACCGGGTGCATATCGGTCGCGAGCAGCTGATGGAACTCGTCTCGCAGATCCCGTCCGAATACACCATGCATGCGCGCAACCCCGAGCGCACGGTGACGGTGGGCAACGACAAGTCGATCTTTGTACCTATGTATGGCGCGCCCTATGTGCGGGACATGGAGGGCAAGCGCCGATACGGCTCGCTGCAGGACCTCAACAACTTCCACAAGCTGGCCTACATGTCGCCGGCGCTGCATTCCACCAGCTCGATCATCTGCGAGCCGATGGAGATTCCGGTGCCGCGCCGCCATCTGCACATCATCCAGTCGGCGCTGACCCATTCGGACAAGCCGTTCATGGGCATCGTGACCGCGAAGGAGCGGGCCGAAGACACCATGAAGATGGCCGGCATCGTGTTCGGCGATGATTTCGTGCGCGACAACACGGTGCTCACCTCGGTGGTGAACTGCAACTCGCCGCTGGTGTGGGACCAGACCATGCTGGACGCGCTGCGCGTGTATGCGGCGCACAACCAGCCTTGCCTGATTTCGCCGTTCGCGCTGTGCGGCGCGTCAACGCCTGCCTCGTCTGCCGCTTCAGTGGCGCAGTGCGTGGCCGAGGCGCTGGCAGGCCTTGCCTTCACGCAGCTCGTCCGGCCGGGCTCTCCGCAGGTGATGGGCCAGTTCATGGTGGCGGTGGACATGAAGTCTGGCGCGCCCATGGGCGGCACGCCGGAAGCCGCGCACATGATGATGCTGTTCGGCCAGCTGGCCCGGAAGTACAAGCTGCCATGGCGCACCTCGGGTTTCCACGTCGGATCGAAGGTCAACGACGCGCAGGCCGGCTACGAGTCCAACATGCTGATGCACGCCGCCATCCTGTCCGGCGCCAACTATATCTGGCACGTGGCGGGCTGGCTTGAAGCAGGTCTGTCGTGCGGCTATTTGAAGTTCGTCACCGATGCCGACCAGCTGGTGGGCTGGTACAAGTATGCGCAAGGCATTTCGTTCGACGATTTCGACGATGCCATGGAGGCGGTGCGCGAAGTAGGGCCTGCAGGGCATTTCCTCGGCACGGCCCATACGCTGGAGCACTTCGAGAAGGCGTTCTTCACGCCGGAACTGATGGACTTCAACTCGTTTGAGCAGTGGGCGGCGGAAGGCTCGCTGACCATGGAACAGCGCGGCAATGCCAAGGCGAGGGCCATGCTGAACAACTATGTCGAGCCGTCGCTGGAAGAGGGCAAGGCAGAGGAACTGGCCGAGTTCGTGGCGCGGCGCGAAAAGGAGCTGCCGGACAGCGTGAACTGACCAGATCGGGCTTGACCGGACGCCTGCCGGTTTGCAGTGTGCGCGCACCATACCGACTTCATCAGAACAGGGAATTCCGGCCATGCTGCTCAAGGACAAGATCGCAATCGTTACCGGTGCTTCAGGCGGACTGGGCCTTGCCTCGGCGCGGGCATTTGCCGAGCAGGGGGCCAAGGTGGTCATTTCCGACGTTACCGACGACAAGGGCGAGGCGGCGGCGGCGGCGCTGCGCGAGGACGGTTTCGACGTGCAGTACCGGCACTGTGACGTGACGAAGAAGGTCGACATCCAGGCGTTGATCGACGACACGGTGAAGGCTCATGGCCGGCTGGACATCATGATGGCCAATGCCGGCATCGTGCATGCCTGCGACCCGCTGGAACTGGCCGAGGAAGACTATGACCGTGTGCTGGCGGTGAACCTGAAGGGCGTGTTCCTGTCGGGCCAGCTTGCCGCGCGGCAGATGATGACGCAGGAGCGCGACGAGAACGGCCAGCGCGGGGTCATCGTCAACATGTCGTCGTGCCAGGCAGTGATCGTCATCCCCGAGATTGCGTCCTACGTCATGTCGAAGGGCGGCATCAACCAGTGGACCAAGGCGCTCGGCATCCGGCTGGCCAAGGAAGGCATCCGGGTCAACGCTATCGGCCCCGGCTCCATCGCCACGGAAATGTTCAAGTCGATCGCCAACGATCCGCAGAAGATCCGCAACATCATGTCGCGCACGCCGATGGGCCGGCCGGGCGAGCCGTCCGAAGTCGGCTCCATCGCGGTGTTCCTCGCCTCGCCGATGGCCAGCTACATGACCGGGCAGACCATCTATCCCGATGGAGGCCGGCTGGGCCTCAACTACACCGTACCGGTGAAGGACTGACCGGCCGGGAAGGCGCGCCAGATGATGGAGACCCGGCCGCAGAACCTCGTCATCTTCTGCTCTGATGAACATGCCCGCCGGGTGGCGCGGTGTTATGGCGATCCGGTGGTGAAGACGCCCACGCTCGACACCATCGCGCGGCTGGGCGTGCGCTTCACCAATGCCTATACGCCGTCGCCGATCTGCGTGCCGGCGCGGGCCAGCCTGCACACCGGCCTGCAGGTGCACGAGACGCACTGCTGGTCTTCCGCTCAAGCCTATCACGGCCAGCATGAAAGCTGGGCGCACAGTTTGCGCGATGCGGGCCATCCAGTTGTCTCCATCGGCAAGCTGCATTTCCGGCGCGGCGGCGACGATCATGGCTTCGACGAGGAAATCGAGCCGATGTACCTGACCAACGAGGGCAGGGGCTGGGTGCAGGGTCTGCTTCGCTCACCGTTGCCGCCTTATGAGGATACAGCTGAGCTTGCCGCCGAGATCGGGCCGGGCGAGACAAGTTATACGGAGTACGACAGGCGGGTAACGCACGAGGCTGTCAAGTGGCTGGCGACCTATCCGAAGCGATTCAGGCGCAAGCCGTGGGTGCTGTTCGTGTCGTTCGTCAGCCCGCATTACCCGCTGAAGTGCCCGGAAGAGTTTTATCGCCTGTACGAGCGCCAGAAGTTGCCCGAGCCACCGCGCCAGCGCCCGGAGAACGAAGTGCTTGAGGAGATGGCGGACTTCTGGAATTACGACGAGCACTTCGACGACGGCATGCGTGAGGTGGCGCGCAAGGGGTACTATGGCCTCGTCAGCTTCCTGGATGACAATATCCGGCAGGTGATGGAGGCGCTGGAAGACTCAGGCTCAGCGCGCGACACCACGGTGATGTACATCTCGGATCATGGCGAGATGCTGGGCAGTCACGGCTTCTGGACCAAGTCGGTGATGTACGAGGACTCGGTTGCCGTGCCGCTGATGATGATGGGGCGCGGGCTGCCGGACGGGGCGATGAATGCGACGCCGGTGTCGCTGACCGATATCGCCGCCACAGTGAAGCAGGTGGTGGGGCTGAAGCAGCCGGAGCCTCGCGAAGCGTGGATGTCGCGGCCGTTGCAGCGCTTCGTGGCGCGGCCGGACAAGGACCGGTTCGTCATTTCGCAATACCACGACGGCGGTGCGCCGACCGGGTTTTACATGCTGCGCTACCGGCAGTGGAAATACGTGCACTATGCCGGCCGGGACTGCCCGCAGCTGTTCGATCTTGCTGCGGACCCGAAGGAGATCAACGATCTGGGCAGGTCACGTATGCATGAACGCGAGCGCGACATGCTTCGCACCCTGCTCGGCCATGTGCTAGACCCGGACCGGGTTAATGACGAGGCGTTTGCCGACCAGCGCCGGTTGATCGAGCAGCTTGGCGGTGCGGACGCCATCAGGCAGATGGCGAGTTTCGGGTACACACCGGTTGGATAGGGAAGGACGCCAGCAATGACGGCGCCGCTTGAGGGTCTGAAAGTTATCGAACTGGCGCGTATCCTGGCCGGTCCGTGGATCGGGCAAACCCTGTCGGACCTTGGCGCCGAGGTGATCAAGCTTGAAAGCCCGGACGGCGACGATACCCGCAACTGGGGCCCACCGTTCGTAGGCAGGGCTGACGGCTCGCGCGGCGATGCGGCCTACTTCCATTCGGCGAACCGGGGCAAGAAGTCGGTGGTGGTGGACTTTTCGACCGATGACGGCCGCGACACCATCCGCCAGCTGGTGGCCGGTGCGGACGTGTTCATCGAGAACTTCAAGGTGGGCGGGCTGGCCAAGTACGGGCTCGACTACGAATCCTTGCGCGAGATCAACCCGCGGCTCATCTACCTGTCGCTCACCGGCTTCGGGCAGACCGGGCCCTACGCACACAAGGCCGGCTATGACTTCATGATTCAGGGGCTGGCCGGCATCATGGATCTGACCGGCGAGCCGGACGGCCAGCCGCAGAAGATCGGCGTTGCCTTCGCCGACATCTTCACCGGGCTTTACGGCGTGATCGCCATCCAGTCGGCGCTGCTGGTGCGCCAGCAGACGGGCAGCGGGCAGCACATCGACATGGCGCTGTTCGACTGCATGAGCGCCGTGCTGGCCAACCAGGCGCTCAACTACCTGGTGTCCGGCACGCCGCCCAGGCGGATGGGCAACGCGCATCCGAACATCGTGCCCTACCAGGTTTTTCCGGCGTCCGACGGGCACCTGATCATCGCCACCGGCTCGCAGGCCCAGTGGGCCAAGATGTGCCAGGTGCTTGGGCTTGAAGAGCTCATCGACGATGAGCGGTTCCGCACCAATGCCGACCGGGTGAAGAACCGAGACGAGCTGGCGGCGCTGATCTCTGCGAAGACCGGCGAACGCGCCCGCGACGACATGCTGGCCGAGCTCGACAAGGTGTTCGTGCCGGCAGGTCCCATCAACACGGTGGAGGACACCTTCAACGATCCGCAGATCATCCACCGGGGATTGCGCATCGACGTGCCCGATGGCGACGGGGCGATGGTGCCCAGCGTGCGCACGCCCATCGTCTTTTCCGAGAGCACGCTCAAGCTGGAGCGGGCGAGCCCGAAGCTGGGTGAGCATACCGGCGAAGTTGCCGGCACTCGAAAGGACTGATGCGCCGGCATGGCGGTGTTCTCACGACAGCAGGTTGAACAGGTTGCCGCCGCGCTGGCCATCGGGGCGGGTGGCGGCGGGGCGTTCTGGTGGCTGGGCCTGCCCGCACCGTGGCTGGCCGGCGCCATGGTGGCGGTGGCGGCAGCCGCGCTGGCCGGCAAGATCCGCACGGTGATGCCCAAGTCGCTGACCCGGTTCGTGTTCATCCTGCTGGGGCTTCAGATCGGCGGGGCGGTGACGCCCGAAACGCTGGAGACGCTGTCGCGCTGGCCGTTGAGCGTGGCGTTGCTGGCGGCGACCATGGCGATCCTGGTGGTGGCCGGCGTGCTGTACTACGAGCGGGTGCTGCGCTGGGACCGGGCGACGAGCTTCTTCGCGGTGATGCCCGGCGCCCTGTCGCTGGCGCTGGCCATGGCCGCCGATACCCGGGCTGACCTGGCGCGCGTTTCGGTGGTGCAGGTGATCCGGCTGTTTGCGCTGGTGGCTGTGCTGCCGTCGCTGATCACGGCGTTCTCGGGTGGCGATGATGCTGCGCAAGGTGCGATGCTGGCCGAACCGGGATCGCTGCGCGATGTCATCCTGGTGCTGGCGGCCGGGCTGGTGGCGGGGTTCGTGTTCGACAGGCTCAGGGTGCCCGCAGGGCTGATGCTGGGCCCGGCGCTGGCGAGCGGCGCCATGCACCTGACCGGCGTGGTGCATGGTGTGCTGCCGGACTGGGTGCTGCTGCCGGCTTTCGTGTTCCTCGGCACCATGATCGGGATGCGGTTTGCCGGAGTCAGGCCGGGTGACCTGGCCAAGCTCTCAGGCGCTGCGCTGTCGGGCCTTGCCCTGGCGATGGCCATCAGCCTTGCCGGGGCCGGTCTGGTGTCTTGGCTTCTGGGCATCCCGTTTGCGCACACGTTGCTGGCGTTTGCGCCAGGCGGGCTGGAGGCCATGACCATCCTGGCGTTTGCGCTCAACCTCGATCCCGCCTATGTGGGTGGGCACCAGATCGCGCGTTACGTGATGATTGCGCTGGCCATGCCCCTGCTGTGGACGCTGGTGCGCGGGCGCCGTGGCGGCGAGGACGGGGAGTGAACCGGCTCACGGCGATGTCAGTTCGGTTGATGACAAGTTCGCGCTACAAGGCAGGTCATGGAAACACTGGATACGAAACTGTGGGTGCTGGGTTCTGTCATCGTGACGATGATGGTGCTGGAACGGCTGTTCCCCAAGGCGCGCCCGCTGGCGGCGGCGCACCTTAAAACCGCCTGGGACCGGCTGTTGCGGGTGCTCAAGAACGCCAGCCTGCTGGTGATCAGCGCCGGGCTGTCGCCGCTGGTGGTCATTCCGCTGTCGGCGCTTGCTTCCACCCATGCGCTGGGCTGGCGGCCAGAGTGGCTGTCCGGCTGGCAGGGGCTGGTGGTCGATTTGCTGATCCTCGACTTCTGGATCTACTGGTGGCACCGGGCCAACCACGAGATCCCGTTCCTTTGGCGGTTCCACGAGGTGCATCACCTGGACGAGTTTCTCGATGCAAGCTCAGCGTTCCGGTTCCACTTTGGCGAGGTGATGCTGTCGGCGGTGGTGCGCGCGGCGGTGATCTGGCTGATGGACATTCCGCTCGCCTCGGTGATCCTGTTCGAGACGATGGTGCTGAGCATGGCGCTGTTCCACCATTCCAACGTGGCGCTGCCGGGCTGGCTGGAGAGGCCCCTGTCGAAGCTTATCGTCACGCCATCGATCCACTGGGTGCATCATCATGCCATCCGGGCCGACACGGATTCGAACTATGCCAACACGCTGGCTTTCTGGGACATCCTGTTCAACTCACGCTCGAAGACGAAACGCTGGAACGAGATGCCCATCGGCGTTCAGACGCGGCATGACGAGGGGCTGTTCGGCCTGTTGACCCGGCCGTTCAGAAGCCACCGGAAGTAATGGTGCGCGTCAGGTGGATGGCGCCATAAGGCTCCACCCGGCTGCCATCGGTGTCCCACAGGGCGCCGGCAGAGCCGCCTGCCCAGAACGTGCCGGCCCACGGCAGGGTGAACTCCCATCCCATGACCGATACGCCAGCGCGGGCGTGCAGGTAATCCTCGCCGCCGCTCATGGAGAGTTCAGGGCCGACTTTCAGGCCGTTGTCGAGCCGGTAATAGGGTTTGATCTCGGCAAACCATTCATCGACGCCCGATACATAGTCGCCGTACCAGAACGCGCCCCAGTCCTGTGCGCCAATCAGGTGTCCCTGCGCCGTGGCCCGGACGTGAAGCTGGTTGGGTCCGAGCGGCGAATTCGGGTCAATTGGCGACAGGGCGTAGTCACGCCACGCCACCCCGGCCAGCACTGCCGCCTGCCCCCAATCTCCTGCAACCTGCCAGCCCAGTTCGCCATCCAGCCCGATGCCGGCCACCCAGATTCGGGCATCCGTGCGGGCGGGAATGTCAGTGACATAAGTTTTGGCTTCGCCTTTCAGCGAGCCGCGCACGATGAGGCCGGTCTCATCTGCGGCATTGAACGGGCTCCAGGTCAGCGTCTGCCAGTTCCAGGCGTCATCCGGTCCGCCGCCGAGGCCAACGGAGAGGAACATGTCACCGGCGATTGCAGGCGGGGCCAAACCGGCCGTGACGCAGGTTGCCGCAATGGCGACGGCTGCTGCCGAGGCCGCTGCCGGGACAGATGTCGAGGCGGCCTTCCGGGACCGCCTTGCAGGCAGCGTTGAACATGCCATCCCTGTCGCTCTTGTGAGGTATGGTTTTCTGTTGTCGAGGTGCTGGCGTCTTCGTACCCACCCCTTGCGCGTATAATCATGACGCAAGGACATGGCAGGTACGACTCTACTAAAATTTTAGACGCTCACAGAGATTCAACCATGAGTAGATAGACCGGCGGAATGATCGCGGGCTGCTCGCTTGCTTCTGGCCAGTGGCGTCATGGCATAATGGATGCATTCCTGACGGCGACGTATTAATGTTGCGCCAAAGCCTTGTGCCAGTCTGGCACGGGCCGGCCGGCGCGCATAAGGCGTTGGTGTGTTGCAGCACGGCGGAAGGCCCTGTCAGTTGAGTACTACACAGCCTGAAATCAGCAACCTGGATGAGCAGGCCGAAGGCCGGATCACCGGCCTTGACCGCGAGGTACGCCGCGCGCGGCTGGCGCAGGCGGCGCATTTCGATGCGCTGGTCAGCATCCGCGATGCCCAGACACTGAGGCTGGCTGCGCTCCATGACGAGCTGACCGCCAGGATGCGCGACGAGCCCAGGCTGAAGGCATTGTTGCCGCTGCAGATGGACACAGGTTTTCCGCCGCGGTTGTGGCTGGACGACATCTCCTACGTGGAGATGGAACCTGATCCGCGCAGCTTCCGGCTGGTGCGGCAGGACCCGTCCGGCCATGTCACCATTGCCGAAACCCGCGAAATGCGCGAGATCACCAGCCGGATCCGGACCTACGCCGCGCACCGGCTGGTCGAGATCGAGCGACTGGCCGGCGGTACGTCGAACGGCAATTCGAAGTCCGTATCCCAGTTGATCATGGTCTGGCTGGCCGGCTTTACCTTCGGCGTACTTGCCCTGCTGGCGGCGGGTGTATTGCTTGGCAAGGTCAACTTCTGACCCTGGCTGACGCGGGAATCGTTTGCCTGCATGGCGGCGCCGGCAAAGCGCGGGGCTGAAGCCGCTCATGTCCGCTGCAACTTTTGCTCTTTGCTGATCCGGACCGGATTGGTTGCCTGCTGTTATTTTTCAATTAAATCAGTAGACTGGCCGATCTGGCATGGCGTTCAAGTTACAAACCGAAACATCAAGTGATTTCGGGCTTGTTTGGCCACTCTGCTAAAAGTGTTTTCAACGAACCAGGATATCAAGCGGGTTGGCGACGGCGGCGAAATGGGGGCTGCCGGAGCTTCGGGGTTCTTCAGGCGCCCCGACCTATCCGCGAATTGCAGGGGTAAGAGTTGTGCGGGTAGACACGACCACTGAATTTGGAACTGGCGCGGGCATGGACGCAGCTGCTGCGGGTCCTCAGCCGACACCGACCATCAATGCCGAACTGGTGCAGCGGCTTGGCGGCTTCACCACCTTGTGCGAGGGGCTGGATTACGCGGCCCAGGGCCAGACCGGCATGAATTTCTACGGTCCGCGCGGCCAGCTCGAAGAAAGCATGAGCTACCGCAGCTTGCGCAAGCGGGCCATTGAAACGGCTCATCGCCTGCTCAATGCCGGGATCAAGCCGGGTGACCGGGTGGCCGTGGTGGCGGAAACGGGTGCGGACTTCATCACCGTGTTCTTCGGCTGCCAGTATGCCGGCATCGTGCCGTGCCCGCTGCCATATTCCATGTACATCGGCGGCCACGACTCCTATGTGAACCGTGTGGCAGGCATGCTCGAAAGCGCGCATGCAACGGCTGTGGTGACCACGCAGGACCTTGAGCAGCTGGTTCGCGAAGCGGGCCAGCGGGCCCGGGTCCGGAAAGTGTTGAGCCATGCCGAACTGGCGCAGTTCCCGGCTTCCGGTGCGGATCTCAAGCCGTTTGGTCCGCAAGACGTGTCCTATATCCAGTATTCATCGGGCTCCACGTCGAACCCGAAGGGCGTGCTCATCTCGCAAAAGGCGATTTGCGCCAACACCATGAACACCCTGCGTCATGGCCTAAAGGTCGTCCCGACCGACCGGACGTTCTCTTGGCTGCCGCTGTATCACGACATGGGGCTGGTGGGCTTCTGCCTGTCACCGATGATGGGTCAGATTTCTGTTGATTATCTCTCCACCCCGGCCTTTGCCCGGCGCCCGGCGCTGTGGCTCAAGCTGATGTCGGAGAACCAGTGCACGATCGCCTATGGCCCGACGTTCGGCTATGACCTCGCCGCCCGCCGCATCAACGGCGATGCGCCGTCGCTGAAGCTCGACCAGTGGCGTGTCGCCGGCATTGGCGGCGACATGGTTCGCGCCGACGTTCTGAAGCTGTTCGCGGAAACCCTGTCGGTTGCCGGGTTCAACCCGAAGGCCTTCCTGCCAAGCTATGGCATGGCCGAAGCCACGCTCGGTGTGTCGTTCACCGATCCCGAAAAAGAGATCCGCGTTGACATCATCGACCGTGCGGCGATGAAGGCGAGCCGTGAGGCAATCCCCAGTGATGCAGGCTGCCCGGACGAGGTCCGTCACTTCGTGGTGTGCGGCAAGCCGCTGCCCGGTCACCGGATGCGCGTGGTGGACGAAGCCGGCAACGAACTGGGCGAGCGCCGCATTGGCCGCATCGAGATCTGCGGCCCCAGCCTGATGTCGGGCTACTACCGCAACCCGCAGGCCACGGCTGCGATCATGCGCGATGACGGTTTCATGGACACCGGCGACATGGGTTACTGGGCCGATGGCGAGATCGTCATCACCGGCCGCGCCAAGGACATGATCCTGCACAATGGCCGCAACATCTGGCCGCAGGACATCGAGTGGGCCATCGAGCGGCTGGAGCAGGTGCGCGACGGCGACGTTGCCGCCTTTGCCATGGAAGGCGCCAACGGCGAAGACCGGGTGACCGTGCTGGTGCAGTGCCGCTTGCGTGATTTCGCCGCCATCGAGGACTTGCGCAAGCAGGTTGCCGCGCAGGTTGTGCGCTCCATCGGTATCGAGGCTGACGTGGTGATGGTGCCGCCCAAGAGCCTGCCCTTCACGTCGTCCGGCAAGCTGTCCCGCGCCGGGTCAAAGGCGCTTTATGTCAGCGGCGAAATTGCCGAGATCGCCGGTCATTTCGCCGGAGAGACAATGGCGGCATCGATCGCAGCGGAGTGACTGGCGCGGCCTTTTCCCAACCCCTGCAGATTGCCCTGACCGGGGCGACCGGCTTTGTCGGCGCCCATACGGTGCAAGAACTTGCTGGGCGCGGCCATGACCTGCGGCTGCTGGTGCGCGATGCAGCGCGGCTGCCGGCAGACATTGCCAGGCGGGCCACCGTGGTCGAAGGCGGGCTGGACGATGAGCCGGCATTGCAGCGGCTGGTTCAAGGGGCCGACGTGGTGATCCATGTGGCCGGCGCCATCAAGGCGCAAAGCCCCGGGGCGTTCCTGGCCGTGAATGAAGCCGGAACAGCCCGCCTGGCTTCGGCGGCGGCGGCAGCGCAGGTGAAGCGGTTCGTGCATGTTTCGTCGCTGGCCGCGCGCGAGCCACACTTGTCAGGGTACTGCGCGTCGAAGGCTGCGGGGGAAGTGGCGGTCCGCAAGGTGGCGGTTGCAGCCCATGGCATGGAACTGGTGATCATCAGGCCGCCGGCGGTCTATGGGCCGGGTGACCGCGCCACGTTGCCGCTGATACGGGAACTGTCCGGCAAGGTGGCCATTATGACCGGCACGGACGCACAGAGGCTGTCGCTGATCCACGTGGCTGACCTGGCCTCGGCGCTGGCAGCAGCGGCGGAAGGCGCAGGCCGCGACGGGGCCTGCTACGAGATTGATGACGGGACGCCCGGCGGTTACAGCCATGCGGCCATGGCCGAGGCCGCAGCGCATACGACGGGCCGGACGCCGGCAGTGGTTCATCTGCCACGCTGGTTGATGGCGCTGGTGGGGCTGGCGTCGGAAGGATGGATGAGAGCGGGTGGCCGGGCCCTCATCCTGAGCCGCGGCAAGACCAGGGAACTGTGGTTCGAAAACTGGGTTTGCAGCGGGGAGAAATTCGAGGACGCAGGGCCGTGGCGGGCACGTTACAGGTTTGCGGAAGGCTTCGGGCAAACGCTGACATGGTACCGGGACAACGGGTGGTTGCCAGCATCATGAGACCTGCCTACAAGACGGCACATATCTGGTGAAGAGAAACAACGCATATGACATCTGAACAGAAAGAGATTTTCGACAAGCTGGGCGAGCTGCTGGGCCCGTTCAACGAAAAGGGAGTCGAGATCAAGCCCGAAACCGAGATTGCGGTGGACCTGGCCATCGACAGTGTTTCGGTGATGGACTTCGTGATGGAAGTGGAGGACCACTTCAATATCGATATTCCATTGAACGTCCTGTCTGATACGCACACGATGCAAGACCTCGTGGGCGTGGTGCAGGCACGGCTCAAGAAGGCGTGAGGTGCAAAGCCATGGTTGACCTGCTCGACAAGTACAAGCCGCTGTTGCAACGCCTGCATGCGATCGAACAGGCGGGATCGCGCATCGGGCCGGTCAACGAGCGGCTGGTGTCTCCGACGCGCGCCGTCATCAACGGCCGCGACACCATCCTTGCCGGCACCAACAACTACATGGGCGTGACCTTCGAGCGCGAGTGCATCGAGGCTGGCCAGAGGGCGCTGGAAGAGTTCGGCACCGGCACCACCGGGTCGCGGATCGCCAATGGCAGCTACGCCATGCACGAGGAGCTTGAACGCGAGCTTGCCTCGTTCATCGGCATGAAGCACTGCATCGTGTTTTCTACCGGCTACCAGGCCAACCTGGGCATGATGGCGGGACTTGCGGCGGCGAAGGACACCATCTTCCTCGATGCGGACAGCCATTCCTCGATCTATGACGGCTGCACGCTGTCGGGCGCAAAGCTGGTGCGCTTCCGCCACAACGACGCGGCTGACCTGGACAAGCGGCTGTCGCGGATGGAAGACGACGGCGGCGGGCGGCTGGTGGTTCTGGAAGGCATCTATTCGATGCTGGGAGACCGGGCGCCGCTGGCCGAATTTGTCGAAGTGAAGAAGAAGCACGGCTTCCAGTTGCTGGTCGACGAGGCGCACTCGTTCGGCGTACTCGGACCGAATGGCGGCGGGCTGGCCGACGAGGCGGGGTTGATGGACGAGGCCGACTTCATCGTCGGCACGTTCTCCAAGTCGATCGGCGCCATTGGCGGGTTCGGCGCCTCCAACCACCCGATGTTCGACACGCTGCGCTATGCGTCGAAGCCGTACATGTTCACCGCATCACCGTCGCCAGCCTCCATTGCCACTGCAACGGCGGCGGTTCGCCTTCTGAAGCGGGAACCGCAGCGCCGGGCCCGGCTGGAAGCCAATTCGACCCGGCTGTTCAACGGCCTCAAGGGACTGGGCCTTGAACTTGGCTGCGACCGGGTCAGCCCGGTGATTGCGGTGAAGTGCAGCGACGAACCGTCGACGCTGGCGATGTGGAACCAGCTGCTGGCGGCAGGGGTGTACGTCAACATCGCACTGCCGCCGGGTACGCCGGGCAAGCTGTGCCTGCTGCGCTGTTCGGTTTCGGCGGCCCACACCGATGAAGAGATCGACAGGATCATCGATCTGTTCGGATCAGTCGTGGCGGGCAACGTGCTTGCCGCAGCCTCGGCCTGATGGGCCCGGGTTGAGCCGGCATTCGTTCAGGCGACCGTCTCAGCCTTGAAGCCAAGGGCGCCGGCCACGGCGGTATAAATCAGGAATGGCGCCCAGGCCCCGAACCATGGCGGCACGAATCCCACTTCGCCCATGGTCAGCGATATTCCCTCGAAGATCGAGTAGGTGAAGCCCAGCGCCATGCCGATCAGGAACAGCTGACCGGCGCCGCCGCCGCGGCGGAACCTCACCGCCAGCGGTATGCACAATGCCACCATCAGGAACGGCGTGAACAGCAGCGACATGCGCCGGTGCCACCAGGTTTCGAAGACGTGCACCGGCTTGATCCCGAACCCGGCATTGCGGATGAAGTAACCCAGGTCCACCGTGCTCATCTCTGATGGCTCGCCGGAGCGCTTGCCCTCGCGGGCCGGGCGCATGTTGCCGGAATAGATCAGCCGGCTGACCCGGTTCGGTTCAACGTTTTCGGCGTGGTAGATGATGACATTGTCCAGTTGCCAGCGGCGGCCGGTCAGCCGCGCAGAGGCAGCATGGATCTGCTCGGTCAGCTTTCCCTCGTCATTGCGCCTGAAAATGATGATGTCCGACAGTTCGGTGGCGTCCGGATTGGCGCCTGAGGCACGCAGGATGTCATTGCCGGCGCGAAGCCAGATCGGGCCTTTCTGACCCACCTCGGCCTTCTTGCGGCTGTACTCGCCGACGCCCCACTGGATGAGTTCGGTCGAGACCCGCGGCACGGCCTGATCGGCAATCAGGAAGGTGATCCCGCCGATCATCAGGCTCATCGGCAGCAGCATCACCACGACCTTAAGCGGCGACAGCCCGGTGGCCCAGATTGCCGTAAGCTCGCTGCGGTAGCTGAGCTCGACCAGCGTCAGCAGAATGCCGAGCAGCACGGCAATGGCCATGAAGGTGGAGGCGGTGACCGGCAGCAGCAGCAGTGCATACTGGATAATCGAGACGATGCCGCCGGGACCCTGCTGCATGATCTCGTCAGAATAGGTAACCAGCGTCAGCGACACCACGAACGCCGAGATGCCCAGCAGGATCGCAACGAACCGCACCAGGATCATGCGCGACAGCAGCCAGCCGATGGTGCTCATGGCCGCGCCGCCCCGCGCTGGGCCGGGCGCACACGACGCCAGGCGGTCTTGACGTGGCCGGCGATGTCTTCAAGGAGCGGGTCCAGCCAGGGTCTTGGCAAGGTGTAGCAGGTCACGTAGTAGCGCCAGATGGCGAAGGCCGAGAACAGGGCGAACGGCAGCCAGATCGTCAGCCAGACCGAGGTGCCCGACAGCCTGGAGATGAGCGCCCCCTGCTGCAGGAGTTCGTGGAAGGCGACCAGCAGCACGAGGGCCACGGCGAAGCGGTAGGCGCGGTTGCCCCTGCGCTGGCCAATTGCATAGGGCAATGCCAGGAATGGCAGAATGAGAACCAGCGCGACCAGCGCCAGGCGGACATGGAACTGTGACTCGACCGCCTGTTTCCACTGTGGCTTCTGGTCCGGCTTGCCAAGTTCGCCGTACAGCTCCGTCAGGGTGAGTTCGCGCTCGTTGCGGCCGCGTTCGCGGAATGCCACATCCTTGATCTCGCCCAGGGCGATATCAGCGGTGTCGTAGTCGCCGACGACCGGGGGTGCGACAGGTTTCACCGCGGCCGGATCCGCCGGAGCCTTGATCTCCAGCCGGTGGCCGGTGTCCAGCCGCAGCATGGGGCGGCGGCCTTCCGGGTCGTCGACGAGCTGGCCGCCTTTTGCGGTGATAGTCTCGCTGCCGGACCCTGCATTGTCATCGTACAGGAAGATGCGCTGGAACGAGTTGTCGCCGCGGGTCAGCTTGTCGAGGATGAAGGTTCGGTTGCCGGTCTGCATGAATACCCCCTCCTCGGCGAGGAAGAAGACATCGACATTCGACAGCGTGTGGATCGTCGCGCGGTAGGCATAGAGCGAGTAGGGCTGCACCCAGCCGAACATCAGCGCGGCGTTGGCGGCCAGCACCACGGCAATGATGGTAACCGGGCGGGTCAACCGGCCGAGGCTGATGCCGGAGGCCAGGAAGGCGTCGAGCTCGGAGTCCTTCGACATCTTGTTGAAGCCGAACAGCAGTCCGAGATAGAGGGCAACCGGGGCTGCAAGGCCGAGATAGTGAGGCATCCAGTAGGCCAGCAGCTCCAGCACCACGCCGAACGAGTTGCGGTTGCCAAGCGTCACGTCAAGCACCTGCACGATGCGCTCGGCGCACAGCACCGACAGCCCGACGCCCAATGCCGTCAGCAGCGGGATCGAGACCTGCCTTATCACGTATCTCTCGACGATCGGTAACCTGAAAATGGCGCTGCCGGCGCGAGCCGTCCTCCTTGCCCATGTGTGCCGATGCCGCGGGCGTGCTGGTGCTTATGGCTCCAGACTGTAGCTGGTTTGTGGCACGAACTTCTGTTCTGTCGCAATCCACGTCCGGGTGGACACTGTGCATTGCCACTGGCCCGACACCCGGCGCACCTTGTACTCGTTCCACGCGGCAGGTTCGGTGTTGCGGGCGCCGTTCGAACTCGCCGAAGGAACGCCGATAACGTGCACGGTTCCATGACGTGAGGCAAGCTTGTGGCGCGTGGAGGTGTGATTGTGGCCATGCACCACGAGGTCACAACCTTCATCGCGCAGGATGCCGGCCAGTTCGGCAGCATCGTCAAGCGCCTTGCGCTGTTTGGCCAGCCCCGGCAACGGCGGATGGTGGATCATCAACAGACGGTAAAAGCCCCGCTTGCGCAGATCGGACAAGGCCTGGGCAAGCGCCTCAAGCTGGGCCGGACCCAGCAGACCCGAAGCCCGGCCTGGCCGTGTCGGCACGGCGGTGGACAGCCCGATCAGGGCTACGTTGCGGCGCTGGCGGACATAGGGAAAGGCCATCGACACGCTGCCGGTGGGCCGTGCGCCCGCGACCATCAGGTCGCCGGTCATGTAGTCGCCCCACAGGCCCAGTCCTTCCTCCCAGGCAACGGGGACATACGCGTCATGGTTGCCCGGCACGTACGATATCCAGTCAGGCGGACCGGCGTGCTGCAGCCAGCTTGCGCCATTGATGAATTCGCGCTTGAGCGAGATGTTGATCAGGTCGCCGCTTACCATCAGGTGGTCAGGCGCGGCGGCCTTGATGTCGCGAAGTATGGCGGCGGTGATAGCCGGGTCATGAATGCCACGCCGCCGGAACATCCAGGAATTGTAGCCCACCAGCCGCTTCGAGGTCATCTCGGTCGCCTTGACTGGTGGCAGCGGCCCGAGATGTACGTCGGAAATATGGGCGATCCGTATCATCTGCCAGGCGCCTTGCGGCTGCGCCGGCCGGGCTTCGCACCGGTGATCTCGCTCGCCTGGCCTGCCTCGATCCGGTAGAGGCGGTCTGCGATTTTGGACCAGGCAGGACGGTGGGTAATGGCGATGATGGTGTAATCGCCGGCCAGCTGCTGTGCGGTTTCACAGATGCTGGCCTCGGTTTTGGGGTCGAGAGCACTGGTCACTTCGTCAAGGATGAGCAGCCTTGGCGCCCCGACGAGGGCACGTGCGAGTGCGATCCGCTGGCGCTGGCCGCCAGACAGCCGTCCACCCATCTCGCCGGCATTGGTGTCCAGCCTTTCCGGCAGGCTTTCGATGAAGCCGCGGGCATGCGCGAGATCCAGGGCGCGCAGCACCTGCTCATCGTCGAGCTTTTCGCCCAGGGCAATATTGTCGCGAAGGCTGGCATGCAGCAGCTGCAGTTCCTGTGGCACATAGCCGACCATGTTGCGCCAGGCCTTGAGCGACAGCTGGTCCAGCGGCCGGCCGTCGATGGTGATCTGTCCGGAGCGGGGTTCGTGCAGTCCGAGCAGCAGGTCCACCAGGGTCGTCTTGCCGGCGCCGGACGGGCCCTGCAAGACGGTGATCCGTCCTGCCGGGATCTCGAGGCTGACGTCCCGCACGGTTGGCTCATCGCCATGGGCGAAGCTGACATTGTCGAACCGGATGGCTTGCGAGAGGGTGATGTCTGTGGCCCCGGTCTGGCGTTCCTTCGCGTTGTCGAGCTCGCGGTAGATTGATTCGACGGAACTGTAGGCCGCCTCCAGTTCAGAGGCCCGTTGCAGGTATCCCTGCATGCGGCGCACGACTGTGAAGGCCTGGAAGCCGATCGCCGCCATGACCGCCAGCGCCGCCAGCGACACATCGAACACGCTCACACCCAGGTAGAACGAGATGCCGACCATCACAGCGATCAGGATGTCGGTACCGCGTTCGAGGGCTTGCGCGGACATGACCTGCGTCTTGATCGATTCATTGAGCCGGACAAGGTTGTGGGCGAACATGGCGATGAACGGCGCAGTGCGCCCCATCGACTTGATCGGCTTTATGTTGTTGAGCGCATCGGCGACCAGGGTTACCAGATCGCGGGTAGAGTCGACCTGTTTGGCCCCGGCACGGCGGCTGATGGCAATCAGCTTGCCAAGGCTGGCGATGAGCACGACGCCGATGATGACGCCGGCAAAGGCGAACTTGACCGACGCCATCAGCCCGATGATGAAGTAACCGGTTGCCTGGACAATGCCGGCAACGAAGCGCGCCGACTCCAGGTAGGCCTGGCCGGCGCGGGTGGCGTCTACCGAGATGGTGTTGGCGATGGCGCCGGCCCGGTGTTCGACGAAGAAACGCCAGCGGGTGGTGAACATGGCCTGAAGCAGGTCTTCGCGCATCCGGGTCGATACGTTGGCGATGGAGAAGCCGGCATAGGTGAGGGCGGCGCCCAGCAGCAACGAGCGCGCGATCATCATGACCACGACCGTCAACGTCAGCCCGCCCAGCGAGTTTGGCAGGCCGGTTGCCGTGAGCACCGTCTGGACAATCGCGTTGAACGCTGGCGGCAGGCTGGCCTGCTCGCCTGATGCGCTCAGCAAGGCTGGCAGCATGACGCTCAGGGATATGATTTCGGCGATGGATGCCAGCACAAGGCAGGCAAGCACCAGCCATGGATTGGTGCCCCTGGCCGTGAAGAATATCTTGAACAGTCTCAGCATTTACCGGCCGTTGCGGGTTTGGCCGCAAGCTGGCGGCAGGCAGGATGGAACGTCACATGCATGGCGCAACGATTAGAACCGCGCGAGGACCGGGGCAAGTGCTGAATTGCCCGTTCTTGCTGTTTGAACCGTAGCGTGGCAGGTGATCATGCAGACACTGTTCATCACCCGACCATGGCGGCGCACATGCTCAAGTCCCTGATCTATCCAATGGCAAACCGGCTGCTGCTGCAGCCGCTGGGGCGGGTGACGCGCGGCATGACGCTGGGCGTGCGGGGGGTTGTGCTCGACACGCAGGGGCGGATGCTGGTGGTGCGCCAGTCCTATACCCACGGCTGGATATTTCCCGGTGGCGGGGTGGAGCGGGGTGAAACGGTGCTGGAGGCGCTGGGGCGGGAACTGCACGAGGAGGCCGGCGTCAGGATGAATGGCCGGCCGCAGATGCACGGGCTGTTCTCCAACCATGTTCACTTTCCGGGCGACTATGTGGCGGTGTACGTGGTGCAGGACTATGTGGAAGAGGCCTGGAAGCCGTCGATGGAGATATCGGCGCGGGCATTTCTGCCGCCAGCCGAGATCCGGCAGGACTGTTCGGATGCGATGAAGCGGCGGCTTGATGAACTGGCCGGCGGGGTGGAGCCTGCCGGTATCTGGTGAGGCACAAAGTTTTTGACCGCTGCCGGTCATGCGTGATACGTGCAGTTTCTTCGCGGCGGCAACTGCCGCACAACAGGACAGGACGGGATGATCCGGATCAACCGGCAGCGACGATTGGCAATCGAGCGAGGCGCGGCACGCACGCTGCGCAACGCCGGTTTGCTGTCCGCCGCCTGGCAGGTCCTGCACTCGGTCTGAGTGAGCGGCTTCCGGGCCTGGGCGCACCGGCAAGAATTGTGATCACCATTCCTGCCTGAAAGACCTGCCCCGATGCCCTTCAAAGCTTCCATCATCAAGCCGTTTGACTTTGACGACACCGCCCTGGTGGCCCAGTCCGAAGGACTGCTGGACCGGGCCTTCGGCATCGGCCGGCGCACCAAGACGTCGTATCGCTTTCGCGAAGGCGAAACGGCGGTGCCGGGTCTCAGTTTTGGCCTCTGGCTCCCGGCGGCTGACGATGCGGCCGAGCAGTGGCTGGCGGCGGTGATCAGTTTCTGGCGGCTGAAGATCGGCCAGGCCGGCGATGATGCGATCATGCTGGGACCGCTGGCGGTGGAGCCGGTGCTGCAGGGCAAGGGGCTCGGCCGCAAGCTGATGCATCACGCGCTGGAAGAGGCCCGCTGGCTGGACCACAAGCTGGTAATCCTGGTCGGTGACGAGCCATACTACGCGCCGTTCGGCTTCTCGCGGGTGCCGGACGGGCGGTTGCTGCTGCCCGGGCCGGTGGACCCGGCGCGGCTGCTGTTCCGCGAACTTGAGCCCGGCGCCTTCGACGGGGTGAGCGGGCTGGTGCTGCCGCCGTCAAGGTTCGCCAGCAAGGACAAGATCTGATCAACGGCCTTCGCGGTACCAGGTCAGCGACATCAGGCCAAGCAGGGCGGCCAGCGCCAGCAGCGTTGAAAACAGCGGGAAGCTGCCGATTGACAGGACACGGTAAGCGCCGTTGGCCTTGAGGCCGACCCAGCCGGACCCGGCCATGGCGCGGCCGGGGCTGACCTTGGCCAACCGGGGCAGGGCAAGGCTTGCCGGTGTGCCGTCTTCCGAAACGAATCTTGCGGCGGCGCGGGTGGCTTCGGCCACGGGCGCCAGCACGCTGGTGGTGGCGACGAGGTCGGCGGCCTCGCGCGGGTCGGCAGTGCCTACGGCGGCGACAGCTTCAAGCGTGCCGTCCGTCAGCCGGTGCAGGCCCGCTTCGGTGGCCTCGACCTGACCGCGCCAGATGCCGGGCTGGGCCTGCTCTAGCTTCACCGTTTGGGTCTGGCCGGAGGGCATGGTAACGGTCACGTCGGCGGCTTCCTGCTGCATGGTGTTGCGCTGGACGGTCAGCATCCTGCCCGACTGCACGCCGCTCAGCGCCTCTTCCTCAAGTTGCGGTTCCTTCATCAGCCAGTGCGCCATGCGCCGCAGCGCCTCGGCCTGCGGGCCGCCGCCATCATAGCCGCGCGCCCACAGCCAGGCATGGTCGGACATCAGCTGCGCAACCCGGCCTTCGCCAACGCGCGACAGGATCATCAGCGGACGGTCATCGGGCCCGGCCATAACAATGTCGCCGTCACGCACCTCGCTGTCGACAATGCGGAACCACTGACCCCAGGACGGCTCGGTCTTGCTGGCGCCGGGCAGGCCGCGCACCACCGGGTGGCGTTCGCCCTTGTCGGTGACGCGCGCCTTGAACGGCATGATGGTGACGTCGCCAGTGGGCATGGCGGGCAGCACCGCGGACAGCGGCGTGCGGTAAAGGCTGGTGGCGCCGGCATAGTCGGGGCCCGACGCAACCAGCACTGCGCCGCCCTTTTCCACGTAGTCGGCGATGTTGGCGAGATAGGTGACCGGCAGCACGCCGCGCCGCTCGTAGCGGTCGAAGATGATCAGGTCGAACTCGTCGAGTTTCTCGACGAACAGCTCGCGGGTCGGGAAGGCGATCAGCGACAGCTCGTTGATCGGCGTGCCGTCCTGCTTTTCCGGCGGGCGCAGGATGGTGAAGTGGACGAGGTCCACCGAGGTGTCGGCCTTGAGCAGGTTGCGCCAGGTGCGCTCGCCGGGGTGCGGCTTGCCGGAAATCAGCAGCACGCGCAGCCGGTCGCGAATGCCCTTGGTGACCACGATGGCGCGGTTGTTGCGGGTGGTCAGCTCACCCTGCAATTCCGCGGACGAAAGTTCGATGATGTTGTCGCCGCCATGGGGGATTTCGAGTTCCATCTCGCTCTCGGCCCCGGTCGCCGTCGTAACGGTGCCGAGCACTTGCCCGTCAACGGCCACGGTGACCAGCACCGGGGTGCCCGCCTTGCCGCCGGCGTCCTGCACGATGAAGCGCAGCGCCTGCGTCTCGCCGACGATGCCGAACTTCGGCGCCTGGGTTAGGCGGACGGTGCGGTCGATCTCGCCGGGCTTGCCGGTGACGAGGGCGTGCAGCGGGCCCTCATAGCCGGGCAGCGGCTCGTCCTGCGGAACGTCGTGCACCTGGCCGTCGGTGATCATGATGGCGCCGGCATAGCGCTCGGGCGGCACGTCCGCCAGCGCCTGGCGCAGCGCGGCAAAGGCGTTGGTGCCTTCATCGGCCGAGGTGATGCCGGAGCGCACCTCGATCTCGCGGACCTCGGTATCCGGCAGCTCAGCCAGCCGCAACTTCAGCCCGGCAAGCGCCGCATCGGTCAGTTCCATGCGGCTGCCGTTGAGCTGGCTCTGGCTGCGGTCGGTCACCACCACGGCGATGTCGGGCAGGGTCTCGCGATCCTCGCGCAGCAATACCGGGTTGAACAGGGCTGCCGCCAGCGCCAGTCCGGCCGCTGCCCGCAACAGCGCACCGCGCATCCGGGTGAACAGGGCCAGCATGACCATGACTGCGGCAATGGCGGCCAGCGTCACGGCCAGCCACAGCGGCACCAGGGGTTGTATGTCGAGGGTCCACACCATGGTTTCCAGCGCCTATTGCCCCAGCCGTTCAAGCAGCGCGGGCACGTGCACCTGGTCTGCCTTGTAGTTGCCGGTGAGCGCATACATCATCACGTTGACGCCGGTGCGCCAGGCATATTC
>JAZBOA010000065.1:0-7073 GCA_036350935.1 Anderseniella sp.
CTGCGGCTGCAAAGTGCCGACAAACGGGATGGGCATGCCGGCGAAGGGCAGCACGGTCGGCATGGTGGGAACCGGCACCATCTGCAGGTAGGGGTTGGGCACGCCGGGAGCGGCGGGAGGAACGACGGGAACATACTGCTGGGCCAGCGACGGCAGGCTGACGATCATCAAGGCCAGCGCGGGAAGAAGGCGGATTGGATTCAGCATGGTCTCTCCTGATTTGCAGCACGCGAGAAGACTGGCAACCAGATTTACCACCCGCATCCCCCGTGAATGTTCTATTGACTTTTTATTTCGGACTGGAAAGGCCGATCACAACTGCCCGCAGGATAAAGGCAACGCCCAAAAATCTTCTTGATCCATGTCAAGAAATTCAATTTTTTGTATCTGCCCCTCCGGCTTTCATCAGACCGATAACCTGCCCAAGGCGTCCGGGCAGGCTCGCCCCGGACCTCATTTGGAGAAGGTATTGCCGACCAGATCGTTCACCTCGGCCTGCGGGGTGTGGCACTGGTTGCAGACATGCCGTGCACCCGCACGCTTCAGCTTGCCGTCCTCGGCCTTGACGTAGTGGCTTTCCGGCATCGGCGTCGGAATGCCCTTGATCTTCTTCTGGCCGATTCTTGCTGGCTTGTCGTGACAACGCGTGCAACTGTTGCTGTCGGCACTGATCGGCAGGTAATCGTCGATGTTGTGCGGTATCTGCGGCGGCGCGCCAAGGAAAGCCGGCGTCAGGGGTTTGCCGTCGAAACCTTCCGGGTATTCGAAAGCCTTGGGGCTGGGGTCGTCGAAGACGCTGGTCGGGGATAGTCCCATCTGGTCGTCAACCACGACGACTCCGTCTGCCTGCAGGGTTCCATAGCTGATCGCCACTGCACCAGCGGCAACGAGTATTGCCATCGTCATCTTGTTCATTTCGCGTTCCTCACGGTTAATTCGGGGTTGAAGTTTGCGGCGCGGGGTGCACGCTCCAGCGCCAGGCGAAATCGAGACTGTCCTCCGGACAGATGGGTATGCAGCGCGCGCAATTGGTGCATTCACCGAAATCCACCCTGCCCTTGTCCGCAGCCTTCCTGAGATTGAGTACATGCGGTTCGGGACAGACCCGGGCACATTCACCGCAGTGCGTGCAGCTGCGCTCGTCGAAACGCACCCGCAGCCACGCCTGTTTGCCGAGCAGGCCGTAAAAGGCGCCGAGCGGGCACAAGTGGCCGCACCAACCGTGCTTGAGGATCAGCAGATCGAGAATGAAGATCCCCAGCGCGGCGCTCAGACCGAGGCCTATCCCGTAGATGATCTCGCGATGCAGCATGGAAATCGGGCTGACCCATTCGAAAGCCGCGACGCCCATCAATGCGGACAGCACCAGCGCCATGACCAGGATCCAGTAGCGGGTGCTGCGCGAAAGCCGGAACAGGTCGTTGATTCCGAGTTTCGAACGCAGCCAGCCGGCCAGATCGGTGACCATGTTCATCGGGCAAATCCAGGCACAGAACACCCGCCCGGCAACGGCATAGAACAGCAGCAGGATCGCCGCGCCCAGCAGCACCGTGGTATGCAGCCAGTGGCCGCTGACGAGTTGCTGCAGCACGGCGAACGGGTCGGCCAGCGGGACGATGCCAACGAACTCCGATGCCGAGAGGTTGCCGCGCAGCAGGGGTGCGCCCATGAGCCGCCAGCCCCAGTGCAGGGTGCCGAAGAACATCAGCAGAATGCCGATCTGGGTGACGCGACGCAGGATCAGGTAGCGCCAGCCCCACAACTTGCCGCCGAGTGTCGCGGGCGGGGTGTAGAGCCGCACCGGCTTGCGCGGCGCGCCCGATTCGCGCGCGGAATCGAAGACAGCGCTCATGGCTCGAGTCCCTGGTTGAGGGTGTCCATCCCCGGCGCGGTTTGCGGCGCCGGCGCTTCGGCCGGCAGTAGCGCAGGAGCAGCCGCCGGCAATTGCGACGGTTGGAATTCCTGGGTGATCGGGGTATCGGATTTCCAGCCGAGGCGGTAGTGGCTGCCGATCCGGCCCTGCACCAGCTTCGGATTGATCACCCTGATCGCCGCTTCCTCGGTGGGACACGCGTCTTCACACATGCCACAGCCGGTGCAGGCGTCGGAGTGGACAATGGGTACGAACAGGGCGTGCTTGCTGGTCTTGCGCGGATGGTTCTGGATGCTGATGGCATCACCCTTGACCGGACATACGCGATAGCACACCTCACAGCGCAGGCCCTGCCACGACAGGCAGGACTCGGCGTCGATTACCGCCAGGCCCATGCGCGCCTTGCTGATGTCCTTGAGCGCGGGGTTGAGCGCCCCGGTCGGACAGGCCGGGACGCAGGGAACGTCGCTGCACATGTAGCAGGGAATGTCGCGCGGCACGAAGTAGGGAGTACCGATCGGCATTACCTCCTCGGCACGCGCCATGCGCAGGGTGTCGTAGGGACAGGCCTGGGCGCACTGGCCGCACTTGATGCAGGCAGCGGCGAAATCCACCTCCGCCAGCGCGCCCGGCGGCCGCAAGGCGAGCACCGAGGCCGCAGCCTCCTGGCGCAGCAAGTGCGCCCAGATCAGGCCACCGCACGCAGCAACGGCCGCGCCCTGGACGGTCTTGAGCAGAAACTGGCGCCGCTTGCTGTCCATGATCCGGGTCTGGCGATTCCTGTCCTAGCCGAGAGTCAGGCCTTGTAGACCTTGACCGCGCATTTCTTGTAGTCGCTTTCCTTGGAAATCGGGCAGGTCGAGTCGAGGGTGACGCGGTTGATGAAAACGCCCTCGTCGAAGAAAGGCACGAACACCATGCCCTTCGTCATAGTGTTGCGGCCGCCGGTTTCCACCCTGACCTTGACCTTGCCGCGACGCGACTCGACCCACACCAGGTCATTGCGCTTGAGTCCGCGCTTCTGCGCGTCGGCCGGATGGATCCACATCACCGCGGCCGGCACTGCACGGTGCAGTTCCGGCACGCGGCGTGTCATGGTGCCGGAGTGCCAGTGTTCAAGAACCCGGCCGGTGGACAGCCACAGGTCGTAGTTGGCGTCCGGCTGCTCGACCGGTGCCGCGTAGGGGCGGAAGAAGATCTTCGCCTTGCCGGCAAGGCTCTTCGGCGCCGGATCGGTAACCCCGTCGAGATTGCCGCTCGGAATCGCCTTCAGCAGCTTGCCGTAAAACTCGAAGCCCGCGCCCTTGGTGACATAGGGGTCGTATTGTTCGTTGAAGCGCCAGGCTACCTCCTTGCCGTTCACCACCGGCCACTTCAGGCCGCGCACGCTGTCCTGGTGATAGACGTCGAAATCGGCGAGATCCTTGCCCTTGCCTTTGCCGAACAACTGGTATTCGTTCCACATCGCCTTTTCCGGGAACCAGCCGTCGCCGAGCAGCTTGGCGACGTGGTTGTCGTGACCCTTGGACACCGCGTCGGGCCATTTGACCTTGAGATTTTCGGCGTTGGCGAACAGCACCTTGTACAGGTTGTCCTCCGGCGAAATACCCATCGCCTGGGCCTCGGCCAGCACACTCGGCAGGGTGTTGTCCTGGTAGCCATCGAGCTTGAGGCCGGGCAGCTTCTGCTCGCCCCAGAAATCCTTGATCTTGAAGCGCTTGGCGAACTCCATGGTCTGCCATATGTCGCCACGTGCCTGGCCCGGTGGCGGCACCTGCTGGCGCCAGTGCTGGGTGCGCCGCTCGGCGTTGCCGTAGGCCCCCCACTTTTCGAAGATCATCGCGCTCGGCAGAATGAGGTCGGCCACCTTGGCGGAAATTCCCGGATAGGCTTCCGAGACCACGATGAAGTTGTCCTGCTCGCGTGCCGCCTTGATCCAGTGGTTGGCATTGGGATGGGTGTGCCAGGGGTTGTTGACCTGCACCCAGGCCCATTTGACCGAGCCGTCCTCGAGGTCGCGCAGGATCTTGGCGTAGAACGAGCCGATCTTGGGGTTGATGGTTTTGGCCGGGACTTTCCAGTATTTCTCGGTTTCCGCCCGGTGCTGCGGATTGGGGATCAGGCGGTCGGCCGGCAGTCGATGACAGAAGGTGCCGACCTCGCGCGCGGTGCCGCAAGCCGACGGCTGGCCGGTCAGCGAGAACGCGCCACTGCCGGGTACCGACTGCTTGCCCAGCAGCAGGTGGTTCATGTAGCACTGCTCGTTGACCCAGGTGCCGCGCTGGTGCTGGTTGAAGCCCATGGTCCAGAACGACACGACCTTGCGCTCAGGCTCGATGTAGAGATCGGCCAGCTGCTGCAGCTTGGTCTTGAACTTGTCGAGCGGTTCGTCGGGGTCGCCCTTGGCGAGCTCGGCGACGAAGTCCAGGGTGTAGGGCTCGACGCCTTTCTTGAAGTCGTCGAAGCTGATGCTCCAGTGCTTCGCCGGCGCGGCGGTGTTCTTCTGCTCCACAACGTCGCCCACCTTGCGGCGCTGGCCGATGGCTTCGTACTTGTCGAGCGTGACCTTGAGTTCCTTGGCCTGGGTGTCCTTCTCCGCCGCGTAGGCGTACTTGTCGGTGGCGCGCATGCCGTAACCGATGTCGTAGGGACCGGTGGCGAAGATACAGTGCTTGTCGACGAAGGCCTTGTTCACCGCATCGCGGGCGATGATCTCGCGTGCGATGTAGTTCTGGATCGCCAGGTCGGTGTTGGGCTTGAAGATGATCTCTAGGTCGGCGATGTCGGACGACATGTTGCGGAAGGTGGTGAGATTGACGATGCGGCAGTCCTTGTGACCCAACCGCCGGTCGGTGATGCGCGACCACAGGATGGGATGCATCTCCGCCATATTGGCGCCCCACAGCACCATGGTGTCGGTATGCTCGATGTCGTCGTAGTTGCCCGCCGGCTCGTCGGTGCCGAACACGCTATAGAACGCCGTGACCGCCGAGGCCATGCAGTTGCGCGCATTGGGATCGAGGTTGTTGGAGCGGAAGCCGGCCTTGAACAGTTTGTTCATGGCGTAGCCTTCGGGGATGGTCCACTGCCCGGAACCGAACATCGCCACCCCGGCCGGCCCCTTCTCGGCGTAGGTCTTGCGGAACTGGCGCTCCATCTCGTCGAAGGCCTGCTCCCAGGTCACCGGCACGAACTGGCCTTTCTTGTCGAACTTGCCGTTCTTCATGCGCAGCAGCGGCTGGGTCAGGCGGTCCTTGCCGTAAAGGATCTTGCCGTTGAAATAGCCCTTGATGCAGTTCAGTCCCTTGTTGACCGGTGCCGCCGGGTCGCCCTTGGTGGCGACGATGCGGCCGTCCTTGGTGGCGACCATGATGCCGCAGCCGGTGCCGCAGAAACGGCACACTGCCTTGTCCCACTGCCAGTCCTTTTCCACTTCGGCAGCGGCAGCTTCAGCCATCTTGCTGATCGGCAGACCGACCGTGGCGGCGGTGCTGGCGGCGATGCCGGTCTTGATGAATTCGCGACGGGATAGATGCATGACGGTCTCCTTCAGTCCTGTAGTTCGGTGGGCACGCGGATGCCTTCCAGGCCCTCCAGCCCGTCCGGAATGGCGTGAATCAATTCGTTGTCTTCCTCGAAATAGTGCTGCACCAGATCCGCAGCGATGACGTGCGGTACGGCGCGGATGCGTTTGAAGCCTTCGACTTCCTCACCGACGCTGGGGGCTTCCTGCACAACGACCAGCTTGCCGCTGGTGACATCGGCCTGAAATACTTCCAGCCCCTCGAGGGCAGACAGAGACTGTGCCACTTCCGCCACATGCTCGGGCAGGGCTGTCACCATAATTCCCGATATATTCATCTGATAATCTCTCGATCCGGTAGGATGGAAGAATTGTGATCAGATTGCCGACAGCAAACCTTGACCCAGATCAAGATTTGCTCAACTTGTTGTTCTAGAATTCAAAAAAACGAGGATTTGAGGAAAAACTGCCTATGACCCCGTATACCCTGGAGTCGACCCGCGATGTGCTGACGCGCCTGCCGCTATTCTGCGAACTGGGCGAGGGCGATGTCGACAGGTTGCTGCCCGGGGTGCGCGAATACCGGGTGCGTGCGCATGAAATGCTGTTCAACAAGGGCGATGCGCTGGATGGCATCTATGTCGTGGTGACCGGGCAGATCAAGCTGTTCCTGCCGACGCCGCAGGGATCGGAAAAGGTGATCGGCACCATGAATAGCGGCGCCTCGTTTGCCGAGGCCGTGGTTTTTCTCGACATCCCGGCGCCGGTATCGGCGCAGGCCACCCAGGAAGGCGTGCTGCTGGTCGCCAGCAAGCACGCCATCATCGAATTGCTCGATCATGATCCACGCTTTGCCCGCAAGATGCTGGCCAGCCTGTCGATGAAGCTGCATCAACTGATGTCGGACATGGAGACCTGCACCCTGATGAGCAGCGTGCAGCGCGTGGTCTGCTACCTCTCCCACCAGATTCCCGCAGAGGGCCTGCCGGAATTCGAAGTCAAACTCGACACCAGCAAGCAGACCCTGGCTTCGCAGCTGAGCCTGGCGCCGGAAACCTTCTCGCGCGCCCTCAGCCATCTGGTCAAGTCAGGCCTGATCGAGGTCCATGGCCGCACCATTCACGTCAAGGACGCGCAGCGCCTTAGAGCCTTTCAGGGCTGACTCGCCAGACGCTGCCAGGTCGCCACCAGCGTATCCGGGTTGAGCGAGATCGAGACTATCCCCTGCGTCACCAGCCAGTCGGCCAGGTCGGGATGATCGCTCGGCCCCTGGCCGCAGATCCCGACGTATTTGCCTTGCTTGCGACAGGCGGCGATGGCCTCGGCGAGCAGCCGCTTCACCGCCGGATTGCGCTCGTCGAAGCCTTCCGCCACCAGGCCGGAATCGCGATCGATGCCTAGCGTCAGCTGGGTCAGGTCGTTGCTGCCGATGGAGAAGCCGTCGACATACTGCAGGAAGTCATCGGCCAGCAATACGTTCGACGGGATCTCGCACATCATGATCAGGCGCAGTCCGTTCTCTCCGCGGCGCAAGCCGTTATCCCCCAGCAAGCCCACCACCGCGGCACATTCCTCGACGGTGCGGACGAAGGGAATCATCACCTCGACGTTGGAGAAGCCGAGCTTCTCGCGCACCTGTTTCAGCGCCCGGCATTCAAGTTCGAAGGCCGGACGGAA
>JAZBOA010000066.1:0-3385 GCA_036350935.1 Anderseniella sp.
ATGTTGCGGGCGATGGTGTCCTCGCGGGCAGCGCGCTTCTCTTCTGACGTGTCGGCGAAGTAGAAGTTGTAGATCAGCTCGGTGCGGCCCTCGCTGAGCGGGTTGATGCGGGAGGTGTTCATGCCGCCGTCGAACAGCGACAGCGTCCAGTTGGGCCACATCCACAGCCACTTGCCCTTGTAGAACAGGCCCTCGCGCGGCGGGGCGGTCATGCGGATGAGGTTGTCGTGGGCTGTCGTTTCGAAGTGCTCGAACTCGATGGCCTGGAAGAAGCCCGGGTGGATGCCGGGGATGTGGTAGCCCTCGACAAAGTTGTCGGTGTAGATCTTCCAGTTGGCGTCGAACTCCAGCCGGCGCTCGGCAACGCAGTGGAAGTCCTCGATGGGTTCACCGGCCAGCTCGGGCACCGTATCGCCCAGTTGGCTGCCGAGTGGCCCGGCCGGGTTGATGGCGACGAAGGCCAGCCCCCGCCACAGCTCGATGGAGATCTGCTGAAGCGGCCAGTCCTTCATGTCGAAGCCCGGATCCTCGCCGAACCACGGCGCCTGCCGCAAGCTGCCGTCGAGATCGTAGACCCAGTTGTGATACTGGCAGCGCAGCATGTTGCAGCGCCCTTCGCCTTCCTCGAGGATGCGGGCGCCGCGGTGGCGGCAGACATTGCGGAAGGCGCGCAGCTTGCCGTCCTTGCCGCGCACCGCCATGACCTTGGCGCCGGCAATTTCGGTGGCGACATACTGGCCGGGTTCAGCCAGCCTTGAGGCGGGGCCGATCAGTTGCCAGGTTGACCAGAAGATGCGCTCGCACTCGTGGTTGAACACGGCGGGGTCGACATAAAGGGACGGGTCGAGATTGCGCATCGGGTCGGGCTCCTGGAGGGCGGTCTGTCCGTGCAGTGTCAAGCGATCCGAGGCCCGCGGTCAAGTCCGGTCGATTTCAGCCAGCCTGTCTTCGGCGGCGGTGGCCGGCGTTGATGCTTGCCCGCTCGCCACCCGCGCTTCCCATGCCTTTTGCTGGCGCATGTAGGACAGTACCGATACCGGAATCAGGGCGAGGTATATCGCCGCCAGCAGGGTCAGCATCTGCCAGGGATAGGTCACCAGCAGGGCCGCGATGATGGTGACCGCAGCCAGCAGCGGCAGCACCGCCTCGCGGCTCACCCGGCCGATGCCCTTGCCCGAGAAGGTCGGCACCCGCGACACCATGGCCACCGCAACCAGCGCGATATAGGGCAGTACATAGGGCGCAATCTCCCGCCCTGAAGGCACCCAGCCGAGGAAACCCAGATACATGGGCAGCATGGCCAGCATGGCGCCGGCGGGCGCATTGACCCCGGTGAAATAGTTGATCTTCCAGGCCGGCCGGTCAGGGTCTTCGATGGAGACATTGAAGCGGGCAAGCCGCAGCGCGCAGCACAACGCCAGCGCCAGCGCCACGATCCAGCCGAGGCTTTTCAGCGCGTTGAGCGACCACATGTAGATGAGCAGGCCCGGCACCACGCCGAAGTTGACGAAGTCGGCAAGCGAATCGAGCTCGGCGCCGAACTTGGAGGAGCCCTTCAGGGCCCGGGCGATGCGTCCGTCGAGCGCGTCCAGCAAGGCGGCGAGGATCACGCAGGCCACCGCCAGTTCGAACCGGCCATCCATGCCAAGCCGGATGGCGGTGATGCCGGAGCACAGCGCCAGCAGGGTAATGATGTTCGGGACGAGATAGCGCACCGGGATCTGCCGCAGCCGCGGATCCTGCCCAACTCCAGGTGAGGACAGCGGGACCGGCGGCAGCTTGTCGTTGTCGCTCATGGCGCCGTCTCCCTCAGGCGGTGCGGCCGGTTGGACGAGGGGCCGCCACGGACAGGTCAGCCAGCACGGTTTCGCCGGCAATGGCGCGCTGGCCGACACAGGCGCGCACCGCAGAACCCTCCGGAAGGTACACATCGACCCGCGAGCCAAAGCGGATCAGGCCAAAGCGCTCGCCTGCCTGCAGGCGCGACCCCTGGTCCTTGAAGGCCACGATACGGCGCGCCACGAGGCCGGCAATCTGCACCACGCCAAGGCGGCGCTTGTCGGTCAGTTCCAGCGTGAACGCCATGCGCTCGTTGTCTTCGCTGGCCTTGTCCAGTTCGGCGTTGATGAACTTGCCCGGCACATAGCTCTTCTGCAGCACGGTGGCATCGACCGGAGAGCGGTTCACATGCACGTCGAACACGTTCATGAACACCGAGATGCGGGTAAGCCGCTCACCTTCCAGCGCCAGTTCCGGTGGAATGGCGACCTGCTCGATGGCCGAGATGCGGCCGTCCGCCGGTGAAATCACCAGTGATGGATCGAGCGGGGTGACGCGGGGCGGATCGCGAAAGAAATAGGCGCACCACAAGGTCAGGATGACGCCAATCCAGCCGAAGACATCGGGCAGCAGCCAGAACAGCACCAGCGTGACCGCCGCAAAAATGCCGATAAACCGGTACCCCTCGCGGTGGACCGGCACGAAAATGGACATGATGCTGTCGAGCATGGGGCGTAAAGCTTATCCTGTTGGAGCGTGAAGTGCAGACTCCCTAGGTAGTCTGCCCGGTGCCCGACTGCAAGCAAGCAAAAACGGTGCGCGCTTGCCTGGGCAAGATTTGCGCACCGTGTTTTCGTGACGGGCAGGCGCCAGATCAGCCGCGTGCGAACTGCGGATAGATCACGTTGTCGCGCACCACGGCTTCAATGATCTCCGGCTGTGCAGCCAGTTCATCTGTGCCGGCCTGGACATAAACCACCTGGGGCTGCAACTGTGCGGCCGCGACGGGTTCGGCCTTCTTGAGGTCCACCGCCGTTCCAGCCAGCAGCAGCATGTAGCCATTGTCGCCAACGCGATGCAGCTGTTCGGCTACCCCGATGATGGCGTGTGCGCCCATTTCGCGGGCCTCTTCCTTGAGGCGCACGAAGGCCTCCTTGCGGGCCTCTTCCAGTTCTGCGCTGAAGCCGTCCGTGCCGGACTCCTGCGCCGTACGAGCACCGCCCATGGAGCTCTTGAGCACCCGGCGCGTCATCGAGGCGGTGGTGGAAACCATGCCGTAGGCACAGGCAATGTCGTACCCGGCAATCTGCGAGAGATTGGTAATAAGCATCGTGTTTAACCCCTGTTTGAAGCCACATCGCAACCGCACTTGCCCTGGCGGATGGCGATAGGCCCTGCTCTCCCCGGCCCGGCATGGCGGCCAGCTTTTGCTGCCGGTCTCACCACTTCGAACCATCACGGACACGTCGTCCGTAACAGCCACCACTTTCGCGGGTAGATTTTAACAAGAGGCAAATTTTAGGCGAATCCAGCGTACGTGCAACAGGTCCCGCCCCTACAACCAGACGGAATGGTTCACAAGTTGTGACCCTGATCGAGAAGATTC
>JAZBOA010000067.1:0-35444 GCA_036350935.1 Anderseniella sp.
GCACCGCAAGGCGGCGCTCGCAGCAGAACTGGCGGGGAAAAGTCTGAACCAGTGGGCCGAGGAGGCGCTGGAAAAGGCGGCGGGCTAGGTTCTAGATTTAGATGAAGAACATTCAGATCATTGACGATGCAGCAAACTGTACCTTCAGCATCTTTCAAGCAACAGATGAGGAGTTTGCCCTGATCTTTCCTGGAGAAGATCAGGAGATCCAGTTCTCAGTGGATTTTCCAGAGGATGATGAAACACTAGCGGCAGCGTTGGAAAATATTTGGAATCGTCCAATTCGCAAGCGCGATGCTCTGGGTATCCATGGGACAATTTTCTACGGATTGAGGCGCTACAAGAAAACATATCCTGTCTTGCGAGAGGATGGTGTCACACCTCTGTCGATCAGTCCGGCTCAACGCGAGCACTTTGCAGTCACCAGAACTGCAAGACAAACTTGCGTTCATATTTTGTGGCATATCCGTCCTTTCCCTAACGGAAATAATGATGAAAAGCTACTGGGTGTCTATTCGTCAGAAGCCACCGCCAAGGAGGCTCGCACAAGGTTGGCGAAGCTTCCTGGGTTCAATTCAGACAACGGGCGCCTCGAGATTGCTAACCTTGAAATTGATAGAGATCAGTGGCCAGAAGGCTTCATCACTGTTCTTGATAAGGCGTAAGTTTCTACTCCGCCGCAACGCCCATCATGCCCGCCGGCGTCATGCAGCACATGGCGTCGGCAATGTGACGGGCCAGCGAGTCCACCGCATCGTTCGTCTTCGATGAACGGATCAACCCGATGTCGAACAGCCCGAGCGGCGGAAAGCCGTCCGCCTCGCCCAGCACCCGCATGCCGGGCCGCATGCAGATTTCCGGAATGGCCGCCACGGCAAGGCCGGCCAGGACGGCGGCGCTGATGGCGCTGGAATTGGCGCTGGCATAGGCCACGCGATACTCGCGTTTCATCCCCTCCAGCGCGTCGATGGCCAGTTGCCGCCAGGCGCAGCCGAATTGCGAGAACGCCACCGGCAGCACGTCTGCCCGGTGCACCGAATGCTTCGCTGACGTGACCCACAACAACCGTTCGGTGCGAACTGTCTGTACATTCGCGACATTCGTTTCGCAGGTGATCAGCGCCAGGTCCAGGTCGCCCGTCTTCATCTTCTCGATCAAGGTCCGGCTGGGCAGGCAATCGACGTCTACCTGCACCTTGCAGTTGGTGCGGGCAAACCGCGCCAGCACGTCCGGCAGTATGCGGTCGGCATAGTCGTCCGGCGTGCCGAAGCGGACATGGCCAGACACCTCGGGGCGTGTGAAAGCCGTCATCGCCTCGTCGTTGAGCTGTATCATCCGCCGGGCATAGTCCAGCAGCATCTGCCCGTCAGAGGTCAACGTATTGGACCGGCCTTCGCGGGTCAGCAGCGGCTTGCCGACAAGCTCTTCCAGCCGCTTCACCTGCATCGAGACGGCCGACTGGGTGCGGCCAACTTCTTGCGCCGTGCGGGTGAAGTTGCCGGTCTCGGCGAGCACCGCAAATGTTTTCAGCAGGTCGACATCGAGGTTGGGGATCATGGCGTTTCCAATCATCACGGAAATTGATGAATTTCATAAATACTATTCGTTGGATTGATTAAATGTCAACCGGCATATTAAGGCCACGTCAACAGACGGATTGACCCCGCCGCCCTGACAAGGGTGGTTCAACCCGCAGAAGTGACCTTCTGCGTGAACAGGAGAAAAGTGCCATGACCGATCATGTCATCACCCGCCGCGATGTTGTTTCCGTGTCCTTGGCCGGGCGTGTGCAGCAGTTCATCCGCCACTGGCAGGCCCGCCGCAAGGTGCGCGAACTGCAGGAACTGGACGACCGGATGCTCGCCGATATCGGCGTGCGCCGTGACGAGGTTCAATGGGCCTCGCAACTGCCGTTGAGCGTCAATGCTGCGGTGGAACTGGAGGCGGCGTCGTTCCACCGCCGCCGTCACAACCGGTTCGAATTGTGACCCATGGAGCAACAGCCTCGAGCATCTTTATCCGATCAGATGGTTCAATCTGATCGGATGATGCTCCACATCTAGCGCTGGCCGGTCCTGCGCCGGACCGAGTCGAGCAGATCGTCTGCCGGGTTGCCAGATCTTGTCCTTGTGTCGCCGGCGATGATGTCGTCGAGTGTCTCGCGCCCGCGTCGCACCGCGTCATCATTGTAGCCGCCACCTTGCGGGGTCTGCCGGGGGGCGCCCATGCCGCCGCCAAGAATGTCGCGCAACAGGTCCTCCAGTGAACCGCCCTGCGGCTGCGGCGCGCGCTGCTGAGGCCTAGGCTGCGGCGCGGGTTGGCCTTGTCCGCCGCCGAGGATGTCGCGCAGCAGGTCGTCCAGCCCGCCGCCCTGTGGCTGCGGCGCCGGCTGGGGAGCAGGCTGCCGTCCACCGCCGGTCATCTGCTTGAAGATGGCGCCCAGCACCATCGAGGCAATCACCGGCAGCATTTTCTTGAGAATTGCCTCACCGATGCCGGTCGATCCAGAAGCATGCATCGCCACTTCGCGGCTGACCTGCTTGCCGCCGAACAGGTGGCCGAGAATGGCGTTGCCGTCATCGCGCACATGCTCGAACTGCACGGCATCGTCGTCATCCATGTAGCGCTCGTGACGGCCGCCGCCGAGCGCTTCCAGCAGCGAAACCAGTCCGTCGTCCTGGCGCGTGTTCTGCCGAACACCGGCGGTAACCAGCGGCGCCAGTTCGGCAACTGCCTCCAGCGTCTGCCTTCGGTCCAGGCCAAATTGCCGGGCCAGCAGGTCGAGCCCCTGGCCGTTGTGCGACCTGGCGATCATTTCGACGATGTTCATGTGAAGCTCCCTCGGTTTTCCGGTTCCGGCGCGATGCCGGCTGACGATCATATCGCGCGTTTGATCAACTCGCCAAATACATCCGCAAGGCTTGGGCTGGACTTGCGTCTTGAGCGGTTGCGCAGGCGCTTGCGCTTGCGCGAACTGGCGTAGGAGCGCGCCACGGTGGCCCGGCCGCGCCGCTTGCGCCGCTTCGGCGGCACATAGGTGATGCCCTTGATGACCGCGTTGAGCAGTTCCGACCAGAAGCTTTGCGTTGCGCCGCCGAGATCGGCTGCCATGAACCCCTGCCGGCCACGGCTGACCACGGCCGCCACGCACAAGGTGGCTGCCAGCGACATCAGCCGCTCCATCTTGTCCTCGTTGATGCCGTGCGGCCGGCGCAACGAACGCGCCACCGTGCGCGCCCGCTCCAGCGAGCCATAGACGTGGGCGAGGATTTCCTCGCCCTCCTGCACCGCCTCGCGTGACAGCAGCGCGTCCGGGTTGGTGAGATAGTCGTCGTGTTCGCCGGCCTCGATCACGTCGAGGATCAGCTCCAGTTCTTCCGGGTCCTGCGCCTTCATCGCCATGCGATGGCCGATATCGCGCACCAGCGTCTTCAACGCCTTCTCGGCGGTATCGGCGGGGTAGCCGCCGGCCAGTCCCAGCGCACCCGCCGTCCTGCCCTGGTTGGAGGCCAGGATGATGTCGATCAGTTCATTGCTGCCGGTTGTCTGGCTCATGCTGTGTGTTCCCCGTAGGACCGTGAACGCTTTTCGAGGGCGCCGACGAGCGCCAGACCCGTTGCTGCTGCCGCCAGGCCAAACAGCACGTTGGCTGCGCCCATGGCGATCAGTGTGCCTTCCGCGCCCGCCAGTGCCGCGCCCAGGTAGAGCAGCGGAATGGTGCCTATGGTCGCCTTGCCCCAGTTGAACCACATCGACCAGGACGCCTTGTCAAGATTGTTGAACGCGGCCTGCGCCACGAACTGCGCCCCCGCGAATACCCAGGTGATGCCGATGAAGGTGTAATAGAAGCTGATCAGCCGCGCTGCCTCCGGCGTGGCGTTGAACCAGCCGGGCAGGCTGCCGGCCAGCATCGCCATGACGGCCGAAATGGCGACCGTGTAGGCGGTCGAGAACTTGAACCCGTCGAGCAGCGTCTGCCGCACCCGGTCGAAACGGCCTGCGCCATAGTTCTGGCCGATCACCGGACCAACCGCGCCGGACAACGCAAAGATGATGCCGAACGCCACCGGAATGAGGCGGTAGACCACGGCCACCGCGGCCACCGCGTCGGTGCCGAAACGGGCAGTGACGGCGGTGAGGTAGGCGATCGAGAACGGCGTGGCGAGTTGCGTGGCAATGGCCGGCAGCGCGATCCTGGACATCGGCCTGACATGGGCGCGGATACCCGCAAGCGTTGGCCGCACCAGGAAGCCATGGTGTTTCTGCAACCCATAAAAGCCCATCGAGAACGACGCGAGGTTGGCGCAAACAGTTGCCATTGCCGCGCCCTCGACGCCCAGCCCCAGGCCGAAGATGAAGATTGGATCCAGCACCGCGTTGACGGCCGCCGTGGTAAGCGTCACGTACATCGCCCGTCGCGGGTCGCCAAGGGCGCGCAACGTAAAGCTCACGGTAATGGCGCCTGCCAGCAGCAAAAAGCCTGGCGCGGTCACCAGAAGGTAGGACCGCGCAATTTCTATTGTGTCCGCCTGAGCGCCGAGCAACTGCAGCATCGGCTTTGCCAGAACCGCCACCAGCAGCGCCATGCCCGCCCCGGTCGCCATGGACATCACCAGCGCGGAAGAGGCGGCCTGCCGCGCGCCTTCCTCGTCGCCGCGCCCCAGCGCCTGCGCCACCAGCGCGCCACCCGCAATGGACACGCCCAGCGCCACCGAAAGGTTGGAAAAGATGATGGTGCCGGCAAAGCCCACCGCCGCCGTTACCTCGATGATGTCCAGCAATGTCAGGAACCACAGGTCGGCAAGATCGACGAGAAACATCGCCATCATGCCGACGGCGCTGGTCAGCGTCATCACCACGACATGGCGCATGGTCGAACCTTCGACGAAGCGCGCCCCGGCGCGCGGCCGGGCTGTCGCGCTCATTCCTCCGGCTCCAGGATGCCGGCTTGCGCAAGTGCCGCCTCGAAGCTCGCCTGACCTGAGAAGTGTACGCCGGTCATGCCGGCCTCACGTGCGCCATGCGCATTGTGCGGCTTGTCGTCAACGAAAAGGCAGTGCTCAGGGGCAACGCCGAGTTGTTCTGCCACGGCCCTGAAGATGGCCGGGTCCGGCTTCTTGGTGCCGAACTGGTAGGAGAAGAACAGGTTGGGTTCGAACAGCTTCAGCGTATGCGGGGCAAGCTCTTCGAAGGCATCGCGGGTCAGCGGGCCGTTGTTGGTGAGCAGGGCAATCCGTACCCGCGATGCAGCCAGTTCGACAAGCTGGTGCATGGCCGGCCAGTGTTGCATGGCGCCACGCCGGGCCTCGATCCACTGCGTCCGCGTCAGCCGTACGCCCAGCCGGTCGCCGAACTCTGCAAGATAGACGCGCGGGTCCGGATAACGGCCCGCATTGGCGTCGTCCTCGAACCCGGAAAGCCAGACCCGGCCATAGACTTCGTCCCGGGTAAGCCCGCCCATGCTGGCAAGCAGGTCCAGCCGCCGGGGCACGTCATAGCCGGACATGACACCGTCGAAGTCGCAGATCAGCGTGGTTATGGGCATGATTGCCGCGCTCAGGCCCTGGCGGCCGTTCCGCCGACCGTGATCCGGTCGAGTCTCAGCGTTGGCTGGCCAACGCCGACGGGAACACCCTGGCCGTTCTTGCCGCAGGTGCCAATGCCGGGATCGAGCGCCATGTCGTTACCGACCATCGAGATGCGCGTCAGCGCATCCGGGCCGTTGCCGATCAACGTCGCACCCTTCACCGGCGCACCGACGCGGCCGTTCTCGATGCGGTAGGCCTCGGTGCAGGAGAACACGAACTTGCCCGAGGTGATGTCGACCTGGCCGCCTCCAAACGATACCGCGTAAAGGCCGTTTTTCACCGAGGCGATGATCTCGTCCGGGTGCTTGTCGCCGTTCAGCATCACCGTGTTGGTCATTCGAGGCATCGGGTGATGGGCATAGGACTGGCGCCGCCCGTTGCCGGTGGCCGCCACGCCCATCAGTCGCGCATTCAGCCGGTCCTGCATGTAGCCGACCAGGATGCCGTCCTCGATCAGCGGCGTGTACTGAGCCGGTGTGCCTTCATCGTCGATCGACAGCGAGCCGCGCCGGTCGCGCAAGGTGCCGTCGTCAACCACGGTGACGCCCGGTGCGGCGATGCGCTGGCCCAGCAGGCCGGCAAAGGCCGAGGTCTGCTTGCGGTTGAAGTCGCCCTCAAGACCGTGGCCGATCGCTTCGTGCAGCAATATGCCGGGCCAGCCTGGCCCCAGCACAACGTCCATCTCGCCGGCTGGGGCGTCTTCCGCCTCCAGCGCCACCAGGCTCTGGCGCAGTGCCTCGCGCGCGGCGGCCTGCCAGTTGTCCTCGCCGATGAAGGCTGCATAGGCCATGCGCCCGCCCATGCCGTGACTGCCGTTGCCGCGCCTGTCGCCCTGCTGCGTCACCACCGAAACGTTGAAGCGGACCAGCGGACGCCGGTCCGACATGGTCTGGCCGCCGGGACGAAGAATGTCCACGGCCTGCCATTCGCCGGCCAGCGACACGCTGACCTGCGCGATGCGCTGGTCGAGCCCGCGGGTGAAATTGTCTACTTCCCTGAGCAGCCGTACCTTGTCCTCGAACGGCATCTGCTCGACCGGGTTATCGGGGGCGTACAGGCTGACATTGGTGCGGGCAGGGCCGGGCGACACGCTGCCGCTGCCCGACTGAACGGCGCGCACGGTCTGCGCGGCGCGGCGGATGGCGGCTTCGGAAATCTCGGCCGAATGGGCGTAGGCCGACGCCTCGCCGCTCACCGCGCGCAAGCCGAACCCGTGATTGACGTCGAAGCTGGCGGTCCGGAGCTGGCCGTCGTCGAACACCAGGTTCTCCGATTGCCGGTATTCAAGAAACAGCTCGCCGTCATCGGCGGATGCAAGCGCATCCTCGGTCAGCGACATTGCGCGTTCCCGCGTCAGGTCGCCATCACGAAAGAACAGGTCGTCGGAGGTCGGGTGGCCGGTCACGCAAGGTCTCCATGCAGCAGGCGGACGAACAAGCCGCCGCTGTCACCGCGCGATAACGGCGTCAGCACACGGCTGACCCCAACTTGGCGTGAACCTTCCGCCGGTTCAACCCCGCATCTGTACGATGACGGTCGGGAAGGCCGGCTTCAGGCGTCAGCTGTTGTCGGCCAGTGCCTTGAACGAGGCGGTAAAGCCGTTCAGCGAGATCGGCATCTTGATGGCCTTGCCCGGAGCTTCATAGATGATGAAGTTGGCTTCCTTGCCCTTCCTCATCTTCTCCAGCGTCTCGGGCTGCGCCTCGGCCGTGGCGGTGCACAGCGGCGGCGAAACGCGCGTCTGCGGCAGGCAGCGGGTGAACGGCACCCGTCCGACCGCCTGGCCATCGATTTCCAGCGCTATGCCGGTTGGCAGGAACACCCCGATCGGCGCCATGATCTGCATCATGGTGGTTTCCTTGCCGTCCTGTTTCTGGTGACGCATGATGAGCGACAGCGCCAGTTGCGGGCGGGCCTCGTCGCGGCTGACCTGCACCATCGCGCAGGCCTTCAGTTCCGGAACGTCGTTGCCGTTCTCGTCCTTGCCGGCAGGCCGGGTCTCGCACTGCACTTTCCACTGGCCGTTCTCCGCCACCAGCTCCGGGGCGGGCCGGTCTGGCGCTGCGCCTGCTGGCGCGCCACCTGAGTTCACCCGCGGGCCGAACTGTTGCGGATTGACAGGCTGCTGCTGGGCAATGGCAGTGCCGCCAAGGGCAATTGCCAGAAAACCCGCCGAACAAATGCGAATCATGCTTGTCAGTTTGGCCACGTGATTACCTGCTCCCTAAAGCCTTGGGTGGGCTGCTGCGCGCCCGGTACGAGACGCCGTGTATGCCAGACCGGCGGCCGATTCATCAACCCGGCACTTGGCCGGTCTTCCGGCAAAGGCCCGTGGCCTCGCCGGAACGGGCTCTCCTTCGTGCCCAAATGAGGCAATTGTACGGTCAGCACAAGCCATTATGCGCCGTGAGCAGCCCGGTTTGCGCTGATCGGGCAACGTCAGGCAGGCTTGCGCAGCCTTGCCTTGCTTTCAGGCAAGCGCGCATTTTTGACGCGCCTTATACAGTTGCGGGCTGTTGGCTATTGTGGTTCAACATCCATTAATCCGAAGCCTTCGGCCGTCCGGTTTCGCGGGCCTCCGGAAAAAGAAGACCGCAAGACGGGCAAACCGCCGGAAGGCGAGTTTTTATGAGGGCACACATGCGCAAGCTGATTGCGACACCGATTCTAATTGCAACTTTCATCGCAATGGCTGCTCAGGCCAATGCCGCGGGTCTCGGCCAGCCGGTCGACTGGCAGATGAATTTGCAGCAGGCTGCTACGCCGGTGATGGAGTTCATCCACAGCTTCCACAACTTTCTGCTGATCATCATTACGGTCATCTCGCTGTTCGTGCTGGCCTTGCTAATTTACGTAATGGTCAAGTTCAACGCCAAGGCGAACCCGACGCCATCGAAAACCAGCCACAACACCTTCATCGAGGTTGCCTGGACGGTGGTGCCCATCCTCATCCTGATCGCCATTGCCATCCCGTCTTTCCGTCTGCTCTACTTCCAGAAAGAATTGCCGGCCGTTGACATGACGGTGAAGGCCATTGGTAACAAGTGGTATTGGGACTACGAGTACCCGGACCATGGCGGCATTGCGTTTACCGCCGCCATCGACATGGAAAAGGAGCCGCGCTTGCTGGCAACCGACGTCGAGGTGGTGCTGCCGGTGAACAAGGTCATCCGCGTCATTGTCACTGCCAACGACGTCCTGCATTCGTGGACCGTTCCTTCGTTCGGCTCCAAGATCGACGCGGTTCCGGGCCGTCTGAACGAGACCTGGTTCAAGGCCGAAAAGGAAGGCGTTTTCTACGGCCAGTGCTCCGAACTGTGTGGCAAGGACCACGCCTACATGCCCATCATGGTGCGCATCGTCTCCGAGGACGAGTTCACGGCCTGGGTCGAGAAGGCCAAGACGGCCGGCGTCGAGGAGGCCCAGAAGCACCTGGCGTCGATCCTGACGTCCCGCGGCAAGCTGGCGCTGAACGCAGCCGGCACCGCCGAAAACAACTGATTGAGATTGCATAAAAGCGAGGAAAGCCCAAATGGCTAACGCAGCAGCAACGCACGGCGCTCATGATGATCACCCGACAGGGATCAAGCGCTACCTGTTCTCCACCAACCACAAGGACATCGGCACGATGTACCTGTGGTTCGCCATCTTCTCCGGCCTGGTTGGCGGTCTTCTGTCTGTCGTCATGCGCATGGAGCTGCAGGATCCCGGTATCCAGTACTTCCATGGCCTTGCCCACATGGTCTACGGCGTGGGCGACAGCGCTGCCGACGCCGTTGACGCCGGCAAGCACATGTACAACGTGTTCGTTACCGCCCACGGCCTGCTGATGATCTTCTTCATGGTCATGCCGGCCATGATCGGCGGTTTCGGCAACTGGTTCGTGCCGATCATGATCGGCGCGCCGGACATGGCCTTCCCGCGCATGAACAACATCTCGTTCTGGCTGCTGCCGCCGGCTCTGATCCTGCTGGTGCTGTCGATGTTCGTCGAAGGCCAGGACGGCTTCATGGGCGTTGGGGGCGGCTGGACGCTGTACCCGCCGTTGTCGAGCGAGGGCGGTCCGGCCATGGACTATGCCATCTTGTCCATGCACATTGCCGGCGCCTCGTCGATCCTCGGCGTGATCAACTTCATCACCACCATCTTCAACATGCGCGCACCGGGCATGACCATGCACAAGATGCCGCTGTTCGTGTGGTCGGTGCTGGTGACTGCGTTCCTGCTGCTGCTGTCGCTGCCGGTTTTCGCCGGTGCGATCACCATGCTGCTGACGGACCGCAACTTCGACACCGCGTTCTTCCGTCCCGAAGGCGGCGGTGACCCGATCCTCTACCAGCACCTGTTCTGGTTCTTCGCTCACCCCGAAGTGTACATCCTGATCCTGCCGGGCTTCGGCATCATCTCGCAGATCGTGTCGACCTTCTCCAAGAAGCCCATTTTCGGCTACCTGGGCATGGCCTACGCCATGGTCGCCATCGGCCTCGTCGGCTTCATCGTCTGGGCGCACCACATGTACACGGTCGGCATGGATGTTGACACCCAGGCCTACTTCGTTGCCGCCACCATGGTCATCGCGGTGCCGACGGGCGTGAAGATCTTCTCGTGGATCGCCACCATGTGGGGCGGCTCCATCGAGTTCCGCACCCCCATGCTGTGGGCCATCGGCTTCATCTTCCTGTTCACCGTCGGTGGCGTGACCGGTGTGGTGCTGGCCAATGCCGGCGTCGACCGCTCGCTGCATGACACCTACTACGTGGTTGCCCACTTCCACTACGTGCTGTCGCTGGGCGCGGTGTTCTCGATCTTCGCGGGCTGGTACTACTGGTTCCCGAAGATGTTCGGCTACATGTACAACTCCACCCTGGCGCGTGCGCACTTCTGGGTGCAGTTCATCGGCGTGAACATCCTGTTCTTCCCGCAGCACTTCCTCGGGCTGGCTGGCATGCCGCGCCGCTACATCGACTATCCGGACGCCTTCGCCGGCTGGAACTACGTCTCGTCGATCGGCTCCTACATCTCGGCCTTCTCGGTGCTCATCTTCCTGTGGTGCATCATCGAAGCCTTTATGAAGAAGCGGGTTGCCGGTGACAATCCGTGGGGCGAGGCTGCAACGACGCTGGAGTGGACCCTGTCCTCGCCGCCGCCGTTCCACCAGTTCTCGACCCTGCCGGTCATCAAGTAACGCAACAACCGGCTTCCGGCCCCCATGCCATCGCGATGGTGTGCGGGGCCGGAGCCCGGACAGGCCGGTCCGCCGGCCAAGCCACTGCACCCTGTTGAAAGCCTTCGGCAATGAGTGACGCCTCAGACATGATCCGGCCAAATGCCGCCGCCCCGGGCCTGACGCTCGGCGGGCAGGGCGCGGTTGAGGACTACTGGGCGCTGCTCAAGCCGCGGGTCATGTCGCTGGTGATCTTCACCGCCTTTTGCGGGCTGATCCTGGCGCCGGGTCATATCCATCCCTGGACCGCCTTCGTCTCGCTGCTGTGCATTGCCGTGGGCGCCGGCGCCTCCGGTGCACTGAACATGTGGTATGACGCCGATATCGACGCGCAGATGAGCCGCACCGCGAAGCGCCCGGTGCCGCGCGGCGCCATCGAGCCGGGCGAGGCGCTGTATTTCGGCCTCGTGCTGTCGGTCGGTTCGGTGGCCATGCTGGGCCTTGCCGCCAACTGGACGGCGGCTGCCTTCCTGGCCTTCACCATCTTCTTCTATGCCGTCGTCTACACTGCCTGGCTGAAGCGCTCGACGCCGCAGAATATCGTCATTGGCGGCGCCGCCGGTGCGTTCCCCCCGATGATCGCCTGGACATGCGTCACCGGCACCATCGACTTCGCCAGCGTGTCGCTGTTCCTGATCATCTTCATGTGGACGCCACCGCATTTCTGGGCCCTGGCCCTGTTCAAGATGGGCGATTATGAAACCGCCGGCGTGCCGATGCTGCCTAACGTGGCTGGCGCCGGCGCCACCCGCAACCAGATCTGGTGGTACTCGCTGGCCATGGCGCCGGTGGCGGCGCTGCCGGTGTTGTTCGGCATTTCCGGCATTGTCTACGCCTTGGCGGCCACCGTCCTGACCGGCCTGTTCATCAAGCACGCATGGACAGTCTATCGAGTCCGCGACGGCAAGCAGGGCGAGCGCGGTCCCAAGGTGCTGTTCGGCTATTCAATCATCTACCTGTTCGCCATGTTCGGCGCCACCCTGGTGGACCGTGCCGCGATGGCGCTGTGGCAGGCTTTCGCATGACCACCGGAGCAACGCGCGTGCAGGAAATCGAGACATATACCCCGACCCCGGAGGAAGCTGCCCGGCGCCGCAAGCGTTCCATCGCCATTGCGGTGATCCTGCTGGCGCTGATGCTGCTGGTGTTCGTTACGACCATTGTCCGCCTTGGTGGCGGACCAGCGGGAGCCTGAGCCATGACAGTGCAAGCCGGCGGCAACAAGAACCTCAAGGTGGCCACCATCGTGGCGTCTGTTGCGATGGGGATGGTGGGCGTCGCCTATGCGGCGGTGCCGCTGTATGACCTGTTCTGCCGCGTCACCGGCTTTGGCGGGACCACCCAGCGCTCCGCCGCCGCGCCGGACATCGTGCTCGACCGCAAGATCACCATCGCCTTCGACGCCAACGTCAATGCTGCGCTCGGCTGGGAGTTCAAGCCGGTGCAAGCCCGGCAGACCGTGCGCATCGGCGAGCAGGCGCTGGCCTTCTACCACGCCAGCAATGTTGGCGCTGCTCCTGTAACCGGTACGGCGACGTTCAACGTCAGCCCGCCGCACGCCGGTCAGTATTTTTCCAAGATCCAGTGCTTCTGCTTCACCGAACAGCTGCTGGAGCCCGGCCAGTCGATCGACATGCCGGTCACCTATTACGTCGATCCGGAGATCGCCAACGATCCGGACCTGAAGAATCTTCAAGTCATTACCCTGTCGTACACCTTCTTCAAGGCCGATACGGACACGGTACAGACCTCGTCGGTGTCCGGCGGGGCCGGCAAGGAAACAGTGAATTGAGCATTGCCCGGACAACAACAACAATCCGGGCCCACCAGAGCAACAGCCGTTCGTGTTGAACGGCTAAAGTTGTTCTGGCACTTTTAGATCGAGCATCTTTTTCCGATCAGATGATTAAATCTGATCGGATGATGCTCTAGCGCGGGAGAAGAGGGCTATGGCAGACAGCCACGCTAAAAATCACGACTATCACCTGGTAGACCCCAGTCCGTGGCCGCTGATCGGATCGATCGGTGCGCTGACCATGGCAATCGGCGCCGTGCACTGGATGCACGCCGGCAAGACCTGGGCAGTGTCCTGGCTGTTCCTGCTTGGAACGGCCATCGTGCTCTACACCATGTTCATGTGGTGGCGCGATGTGGTGAAGGAAAGCCACCAGGGCGACCACACGCCGGTGGTGCAGCTGCACCTGCGCTACGGCATGCTGATGTTCATCGCTTCGGAAGTGATGTTCTTCGTGGCCTGGTTCTGGGCCTTTTTTGAAGCCTCGCTGTATGCCGACTCGGCCATTCAGGCCACCCGCGTTGAGCTGACCCAGGGCATGTGGCCTCCGGCCGGCATCGAGGTGTTCGACCCTTGGCACCTGCCGCTGCTCAACACGCTGATCCTGCTGCTGTCGGGCACCACCGTGACCTGGGCGCACCACGCGCTGATCAACAATGACCGCAATGGCCTGAAGTGGGGCCTGATCTGCACCGTCGCGCTTGGCGCGCTGTTCTCGGTCATCCAGGCCTACGAGTATTCGGTGGCGCCGTTTGCGTTCAAGATGGAGAACGGCGGCAACATCTACACCTCGACCTTCTTCATGGCGACCGGCTTCCACGGCTTCCACGTGCTGATCGGTACGATCTTCCTGATCGTCTGCCTGTTCCGGGCGCTGGCTGGCCACTTCACGCCGCAGCGTCACTTCGGCTTCGAGGCCGCCGCCTGGTACTGGCACTTCGTTGACGTGGTCTGGCTGTTCCTGTTCGCCTGCATCTACGTGTGGGGTAGCGTCGGGGCCACGATCGCCCAGCACTGACGCGCAATCTGCCGTCAGACCACAACATCGCGGGGCCGCGCGGGAGCAATCCTCCCGTGCGGCTCTTTTGCAAACCGGAGCTGAAAGACTGCAATCGTGACCAGCACCACGCCATATTATCCGCCGCAACCCGCCCTGAGCACCGGCCTCGCAGGCCGCTGCCCGCGTTGCGGCCAGGGCAAGCTGTTCGACGGCTATCTGACGTTGGCGCCAAAGTGTGGCCGCTGTGACCTTGAGTTTTCCTTCGCCGATGCCGGCGATGGCGCCGCCTGGTTCGTGATGCTCATTGCCGGCACCCTGGCTGTGGCAGGCGTCTTGTTCGTCGAACTGACCTGGCAGCCGGCCTACTGGGTCCATGCGCTCGTCGCCATCCCGCTCGCCGTCATCCTGCCGCTGGTCATGCTTCGCCCCATCAAGGGCGTGATGATCAACCGTCAGTACCAGACCCGGGCCGAAGAGGGCCGCATTCATAGTGAGTGAGGTCAGCCCAGTGTCCACCGCGAAGCCCCGGTCGAATCGCGCCGTCATCATCACCACTGCCGTCTGCGTGGCGCTGCTGCTGGCGCTCGGCACCTGGCAAGTCTTCCGGCTGCAATGGAAACAACAGTTGATCGAGGCGCGCGAGCAGTCGCTCACTGCCAACCCGGTCACCATGGCCGATATCGAGGCCGGCATCGAGCATGGCTACGATGTCGATTTCCTCAAGGTCCGCATGACCGGTGAATACCGTCATGACGCCACCCGTTACGTCTACCGCCCGCGTGGCCAGCGCGCCGGCGTACAGGTCATCACTCCGTTCATTGATCGCACCGGCTTTGTCGTGCTTGCCGACCGCGGCTTTATCGACGAAGCCCGGCTGGGCTCTGCTGAAGGCCTGCGCCTGCCGGAAGGCGAGATTACCATCACCGGCATTACCCGCATCCGGGCAGGCGACAGGAACCTGTTCTCGCCCGACGCCGACCGTGCCCGCAATGTCTGGTACTGGTACGACCTGCCCGCCATTGCCGCCTCGCTGCCGGAAGACGTATCGGCTGAAGTCGATGGCCAACCGCCCATCACCGCCTCGGTGTTCGTGCAGGTCGAGCCGGGCGCCGAGCCCGGTGAGGAAAAATCACCGGAACCGGAAGACTTGAAGGTTGAATTGCCCAACAATCATCTGCAATACGCTTTGACCTGGTATTCACTCGCGCTGGTGCTGATGGTGATGAGCTGGCTGTTCATACGCCGCCGGCGGCGCGAGAGCGGAGCCGGCAGCAGCCGGGCATGAAGGAATGAAGTACATCTCGACCAGGGGCGCGGCCCCATCGCTCGGCTTTGTCGACGTGTTGCTGGCGGGTCTAGCCAGCGACGGCGGCCTGTATGTGCCCGCGCAGTGGCCCACCTTTACCGCAGACGAGCTACGTTCGATGCGCGGCAAGCCTTACGCCGACGTGGCGTTCACCGTGCTGAAGCCGTTCGTCGGCGGCGAGATCGCCGATCAGGCCCTCAAGGCGATGATCGACGCAGCCTATGCCAGCTTCGCCCACAAGGCCGTGGTGCCGCTCAAGCAACTTGATGCCAACCAGTGGCTGATGGAGCTGTTCCACGGGCCGACGCTGGCCTTCAAGGACGTCGCCATGCAGCTGCTGGCCCGTCTGATGGATCATGCGCTTGCCGCGTCCGGCCGCCGCGCGACCATTGTCGGCGCCACCTCCGGCGATACCGGCGGAGCCGCCATCGAGGCGTTTTCCAACTCCACCCGCACCGACGTGTTCATCCTGCACCCGCATGGCCGCGTGTCCGATGTGCAGCGCCGCCAGATGACCACGGTCGGCAAGCCGAACGTTCACAACATCGCCCTTGAAGGCACCTTCGATGACGCCCAGGCGCACGTGAAGGCGATGTTCGCCGATGCGGCCTTCCGCGACCGTGTGCTGCTGTCCGGCGTCAACTCGATCAACTGGGCCCGCATCATGGCCCAGACTGTCTATTACTTCACCTCCGCCCTGTCGCTCGGCGCGCCGGACCGACCGGTCAGCTTCTGCGTGCCGACCGGCAATTTCGGCGACATTTTCGCCGGTCAGGTGGCGCGCCACATGGGCCTGCCCGTGGCGGACCTCGTGATCGCCACCAACGTCAACGACATCCTTCACCGCACGCTCGAAACGGGGCGCTACGAGGTGCTGGGCGTGGCGCCCACCCGCAGCCCCTCGATGGATATCCAGGTATCGAGCAACTTCGAGCGCCTGCTGTTCGAGGCTGCCGGAAACGATGCGGGCGAAGTCCGCCGCCTGATGGATGGCCTGAAGCAGTCGGGCTCGTTCACCCTGCCCGAACCCATGCTCACCTGTATCCGGGCGGGTTTTTTGTCGGGCCGTACGGACGAGGCCGAAACCGCCACAACCATCAGCCAGACACTGGCCGAAACCGGCGAACTGCTCGACCCGCACACCGCGGTGGGCTATGCGGTTGCCCGCCGGCGCGCTTCATCCGGCGCCCCGATGGTGACGCTGGCCACGGCGCACCCCGCCAAGTTCCCCGACGCGGTCGAGGCAGCCAGTGGCGTGCGCCCGCAATTGCCGCCGCGCCTGGGCGACCTGATGGCGCGCGAGGAAGTTTTTGATGTCCTGCCCAACGACCTGGACCAGGTGAAGGACTATATCGGTTCCCGCACCCGCGCAGGCGGCGCTGCATGACAGTCTCGATCACCCGGCTGGACAGTGGCCTCACGGTCATCTCGCACTACATGCCTCATGTGGAAACAGTGGCGCTTGGCGTCTGGGCAGGCGCGGGTTCGCGTGACGAGGCGGCTGCCGAAAATGGCCTAGCCCACCTGCTCGAACACATGGCTTTCAAGGGAACTCCCACCCGCTCTGCGTTTGACATAGCCGCCGAGATCGAGGCGGCGGGTGGCGACATGAATGCCTCCACGTCGATGGAGAAGACCGCCTACTATGCGCGCGTACTTCGCGACGAATGGCGCCTGGCGCTTGAGGTGATGAGCGACATCGTGATGCGGCCGCTGTTCAAGCCGGATGACCTGTCGCTTGAGAAGGGCGTCATCCTGCAGGAAATCGCCGCCGCACAGGATACGCCTGACGATTTCGTTTTCGATCTGGTGCAGGCGCAAGCCTGGCCGGATCATCCGCTCGGCCGCGATATTCTCGGCACCCGCGATACGGTGAAGGCGTTCAGGGAAGATCACCTGCGCTCCTATCGCCAGCGCCACTACACTGCCGGACGCATGGTGGTGGCGGCCGCCGGTCACATCGAACATGCTGCTCTGGTTGATGCGGCAGCCCGCAGCCTTGAAGGCCTGGCCGCCGGTGAGGCCTCCCAGCGCACGGCGCCGGCATTCAAGGGCGGCAGCATCATCAAGCGCCGCCCGCTCGACCAGGTTCACCAGGTGCTGGCCTTTCCCACCATCGGTTACCATGACGATGACATTTATGGCGTTCACCTGATGGCCAGCATTCTTGGCGGAGGCATGTCCTCCCGCCTGTTCCAGGAAGTGCGTGAACGCCGCGGCCTGTGCTACTCGACGTTTGCCTACGTTGGCGCCTATGCCGATGCGGGCCTCTTGCAGGTCTATGCCGCCACCGCACCGGACGCGGCCGCCGAGTTCGTGGCGGTAGCGGCGGACATCCTGCAGTCACTGGCGGTCTCCGTCAGCGATGCCGAACTTCGCCGCGCCCGCGCCCAGCTGAAGGCGTCGCTGGTGATGAGCCTTGAAAGCCCTTCGGCGCGTGCTGACCAGATTGCCCGGCAGTATCTCACCTATGGCCGTGTCCCACCTGTTTCCGATATATTGACCAGGGTTGATGCAGTAACGGTCGCCGACATTGCACGCCTGGCTGAAGCAACCTTTACGGGGAAGGGCCTGGCCCATGCCGCCGTTGGAGCGACAGACAGGCTTGCGAAGTCTGGCGACATTGCTGCAAGGTTTTCGCATTAGAGCAACAGCCGTTCACCTTGAACGGCTAAAGTTGCTCTAGCACTTTGGAATCGAGCATCATCCGATCAGATGATTCCACTGGCCGGATGATGCTCTAGGGACTGGACCCTGGTCCGCTTGTGGATGGACCGAGAGGGACGGCAAGGAGGCCGGCATGGCCTTTCTGAGGAGCTACGCGTATCTGGATGCCGAACCCGTGCTGCAGTGCGGGCGGGTCATGCTGCGCGCGCCCGCCATGGCCGATTATGCCGACTGGGCGCAGCTTCGCTCCACCAGCCGCGCATTCCTTGAACCGTGGGAACCGACCTGGCCGCGCGACGACCTGACCCGCTCGGCATTCCGCCAGCGCGTGCGCCGCTATAACCGCGACATGCGCGATGACTATGCCTATGCGTTCTTCATCTTTAGCCGCTCGGGCGGTGAACTGGTCGGCGGTCTGACCCTGTCGAATGTGCGCCGTGGCGTGGCGCAGGCGGCCTCGGTGGGGTACTGGATCGGTTTGCCGTTCGCCCGGAACGGATACATGACGGATGCCTTGACCGGCGCGGTGTCGTTCGCCTTCGACAGCCTGCGCCTGCATCGGGTGGAAGCTGCCTGCCTGCCGGAAAACCAGGCTTCGCGCCGGCTGCTGCTGCGGGTTGGCTTCAGCGAGGAAGGCTATGCCCGCCAGTACCTGAAAATCAACGGCCGGTGGCAGGACCACCTGCTGTTCGCACTGCTGGACAACGATCCGCCCGGGCGTTTCAGCCGGGCCGGCCATGGCAATACCGGTGGATAGTCTGCATCCGGTGTAAGCTTGCACTTTGTACAAGGTGCCTTGACGGATAGTTTCTTTGCGTAGGGGAAAACACGTGGGGAGGTGATGGTCATTCCATCGCGAACGAGCATTGCTGCCATAGTCGCAAGCATCCTGGCGCTGTTCCTGGCTGGGGTGGCGCCAGCGCTTGCGCAGGGCGTGGACAAGCTGGTGCAGGCCAGCTTCACCTCGAGTTATGTCGACCTGGTCCCGTACCTCGGCGCTGTCGAGGCTGATCGTCCTGAGGTTTCGGTTCAGGTGCCGTCCGCCACCACCGGCGCCACCGATACGATGGTGCTGCAGGCGGTTGGAAAAGGCCCCACCCATCGCTGGGCCATCTTCACCATCTACAACCCGGAAGTGCGTCCGGTGGAGGTCGTTGCTGACGCCGCGCGCCAGTCGTTCCCGGGTTCCGGCATCTCCAGGCCATCGCAGCTGAGCAGCCGTGTTGCCGCCGCCAGTTCTTCAAGCAGCGCCGAACCGCGGCGGCTGGCAACTCCGGACCGCGATGCCTTTGCGATTACCGTGCCGCCGAGGTCTTCAATGACCGTGGCGCTGGAGCTGTCGGAACTGGGCGTTAACGGCATGCGGCTCTGGCAGCGGGCGGCTTTCGACGCCAATGTTCTCCGCCAGTCGCTGTATCGCGGCCTGGTGCTCGGCATGTCGGTACTGGCGGTGCTGGTCATCACCTGCCTGGTAGTCCTGTCGCCGCAGATCCTGTTTCCGCTTTCGGCCATGTTTGCCTGGTCGGCGGTGGCCTTCATCGCGCTGGAAACCGGCCTGCTGCAGCCGGCCTTGCGCACCTTGCTGCCGGTGCCTGTGCCCGGCGAGGAAGTGCTGAGCGCCATCGTGGAGGCCCTGATGACGGCAGGTGTCCTGTTCATGGGCGTTACCATCATGCGCACCCGGCGCCAGATGCCGGCCCTGTCCGCGATACTGGTTGCGGCTGGCGGCGGGTGTCTGGGGCTTGCCGCATATGCTTTCCTCGAACCGGTGCTGGTAAAGCAGCTCGTCCGGCCGGCATTTGCCGCAGCGGTGGTGATCGTGCTGCTCACGGCGGCTACCCTTGTTACCCGTGGCGGCGTACGGGCGCGCTCGTCACTTCTGGTCTGGGTGATGCTTGGCCTGTGGACAGTTGCTGCAGGCTATGTCGCCTCCTCCCGTCCGCCAAGCGAGATGGCCTCGCCGGTGCTGGTCGGCGGGCTGTCCCTGGTGCTGGTGACGCTGGCCTTCGTACTGACCTATTTTGCCTTTTCCAGCGTGCTGAACCCGGAACCTGACGCGATCGAAGCCGACCGCAACGCACTGGCGCTGGCCAGCGGTGAACAGGTCGTCTGGGACTATCAGCCCGGCGACAACTCTTTCCACGTCGGCGGCCAGCTTGCGGCCTTGCTTGGCTATGGGCCAGACCTGTTGCACGAGGCGTCGTTGCAGGACTGGGCCGATTTGCTGCACCCCAATGACCTGCCGGTCTTCAATGCGGTGCTGCAGACCGCCAGTTCGAGGCCCAGCCAGCGCTTCGACCAGCAGCTTCGCCTGCGCCATGCAGATGGCCGCTATCGCTGGTATCAGCTGAAAGGACGGTCGCTGGCAAATGCCTCCGAGACCGGCCTGCGCCTGACCGGTGTCCTGTGCGATGCCTCGCAGGAGCGGCAGTCGCAGGAGCGGATGCTGTCGGACGCGATCTACGACGTCATTACCGGGCTGCCGAACTACGCGCTCTATACCGATCGCCTCAACCGGGCGGTGAGTCGTGCTGCCGCCACGCCGGGTCTCAGGCTGGCGGTGATGATCATCGACATCGACCGTTTCCGGGTGGTCAACAACCGCCTCGGCCAGGAGATTGGCGACAGCCTGCTGAAGAGCATCGCCCGGCGTCTGGAAGCATTGCTGCCGGAAACGTCCAGCCTCGCCCGGCTGCCTGGCGACCAGTTTGCCCTGATCCACGAAATGGCGCCCGGTCACGAACAGGCCGGGCGCGAAGAGCTGATCGTGTTCGTGGACAAGGTGCGGCAGGCCGTTTCCAGCCCTCTCAGGGTGCCGCCCAACGAGATCTACCTCACCTGCTGCATGGGCGTTGCCGAGTGGGATCCCCAGATAGAGTCGCCGCTGAGCCTGCACCAGTATGCCGAAGTGGCGCTGTTCGACGCGAAGAAGCGCGGCAAGGACAGGGTGTCTTTCTACCGTCCGGGGATGCATGCGGTATCAGAGGGGCAAGGCAGCCTCACCATCGAAGACCTGCAGCACGCACTGGAAGAGCAGCGCTTCGAGATCGTCTATCAGCCCATCATGCGCATGGCTGACCGTCAGCTGGCGGGGTTCGAGGCGCTGGTGCGTCTGCGCCGGCGCGATGGCGTGGTGCTGGATCCGGCAAGCTTCGTTCCACTGGCTGAGCGTTGTGGCCTGATCGGCGACATCGGCGCGCACGTGCTGTCCGAGGCGGCGCGCCAGCTTGGCATCTGGCAACGCATGTTTACCCCGGCCGAGCCGGTATTCGTGGCGGTCAACGTGTCCTCCGCGCAACTGGCTGGTCCGCACCTGCTGCACCTGGCCCGCACCATTCTGGCCCGCGAGGAACTGGTGCCCGGCACCTTGAAGCTCGAACTGACCGAAACCTTGGTGATGGAGAACCCGGAACTGTCCCTGCAAGTGCTGGAGCGGCTGAAGTCGCTTGGCATCGGCCTGTCGTGCGACGACTTCGGCACGGGATACTCTTCGCTGTCCTATCTGCGCCGCCTGCCCTTCGATACGCTCAAGGTGGACCGCTCCTTCCTGCTGGCCGGTCTCGAGGACGAGCGCGGCTCGGTGGTGCTGGACGCCATCATCCTGCTTGCCCATGATCTCGGCCTGCAGGTAGTATGCGAGGGCGTTGAGACCGAAGCGCAGATGCAGCATCTGGCGACACTTGAATGCGATCTGGTGCAGGGTTTCCTGATCGGCGAACCGATTGATGCCCAGCAGGTGCTGGAAGCGCTTGGCGCCCCATCTCGCGACCCTGCGGAAAGCGAGCACGGGATTGCCGCCCTGTGGCGGCGCCTCACGCGCAAGCAACCTCAGGCGACCCCACCGCCGCCACCGGTGCCTGTCGAGCCGGAGCCGGAAGAAGAGCAGCTTGCGCCCTGGTCTCCGTACGATTTCCACCCCGCGCCCTGGGCGCCGCGTGCCAAGCCGGCGCCCGAACAGGAGCCGCCGCGTGCCAAGCCGGCGCCCGAACAGGAGCCGCCGCGTCTGCAGCCGGCGCTGGAACAGGAGCCGCCGCGCCCCAAGCCGGCGCTGGAACAGGAGCCGCCGCGCCCCAAGCCGCCGCTGTTGCCCGAACCCGAACCGGAACCGCAATTGCCGCCCGAACCCGAACCGGAACCAGAGTCCGGGACATCTGCTGGCAAAGCCGCTGTCCCGGCAGATGTTGAAACCGTTGGCCGGCAGGTGCGCGAGGCGCTTGCGGATGACGATGAGCAGTCCGCCGATCAGCAGGCGGCTGCAACAGCGGATGAAAAGCCTGAAAGTCCTGACGCGGCGAAGCCTGCCGCCAAGAAACCGGCCCGCAAGCGCCGCCGTCGCGCCAGCAAGAAGAAGGCAGGAAGCACCCAGTCTTCTGACCAGGCAAAGGCTTGACGGCTCCCGCGCCGGTCAGGCGTTGCCGAAGTGCCCGCCGGACAGCATGTCCTCGTTGATGCCGATCCGCGCCAGCGCCGCCGGATACTTCGCATCGAGATCCTTGCCGAAGATCAACTCATCATCCGCATCGCAGGTAAGCCAGCCGTTCTGCCGGATCTCGCTTTCAAGTTGCCCCGGTCCCCAGCCCGTATAGCCCAGCGCCAGCAGGCTCAGCCTGGGCCCCCGCCCGCTGGCGATGGCGCGCAGTACGTCGAGCGTGGCCGTCAGGCCGACCCGCTTGTCGACGCTCAATGTCGCTTCATCGGAGAAGTAGTCCCTGGAATGCAGCACAAACCCGCGGCTCGTTTCCACTGGCCCACCCTGCAGGACCCGGGTGGAGGCAATGTCTTCCGGCAGGCGGATTGCGTCGTCACCGGCGGCGAGGTCGAGCCGGTCCAGCAGGCTGCCCAGCGACAGGCTCTCGATCTCGTGGTTGACGATCAGCCCCATGGCGCCATCGGCCGAGTGGGCGCAGACATAGATGACCGCCCGCTCGAAGCGCTCGTCGCCGATGCCTGGCATTGCGATCAGCATTTTTCCGTCGAGGTAAGGATGCGCCATCTTCGCTGGCCTGCATGTCCGGACAGTTTAAAACTTCCGGCAGGATAGCATCTCGTGCCGGTTGACTGCAAACTGCAGCATGCTGCGCCGGGGCTGCTCCCGCCGATGTGATGCAAGGTGACTGCATGTTTACGGCCTGCCTGCTATAAGGGGCCATGACCGGAACCGCTCGCATTCTTGTTGTCCTGACCTGCTCCGTACTGGCTGCGTTTGCGTGGCTGGCGGGCAGTGCGTCTGCAGCGGCTGCGCCGCGCGAAGTCAAGGCGGAGTTTTCTGCCGTTCGTCTTCTGAATGCCGGCTTGGTGGATGGGGTCTGGCAGGCCGGCATTCATGTCACCCTGCAGCCTGGCTGGAAGACCTACTGGCGCGTGCCGGGCGAGTCGGGCGTACCGCCCCAGTTCGACTGGTCGGCGTCCGCAAACGCCTCGGACATTTCCGTTGCCATGCCGGTGCCGCTGCGCTTCAGCGACGGCAATGGCGACGGCATCGGCTACAAGACCGAAGTGATCTTTCCGGTGACCGTCAGTCCTGCCGAGCCGGGCAAGCCTGTGCAGCTGGACCTGAAGATGTTCTACGCCGTGTGCAATGACATCTGCGTGCCGGTCCAGGCCGGGCTGGGCCTCGATCTTTCGCCCGATACTGTGTCCGCCGCAGATCGCTTCCGGTTGCAGCTTGCCGCAAACGACGTGCCGAAACCTGCCGCCGGACAGCCGGTCACAGTCCGCGCCATTCGGCTGGTGGAAACCGCTGACGGCAAACCGGTGCTTGAGGTTGGCATTGCCGGGCTGGCGTCGCCGGCGGAGGCCGACATCTTTGCCGAAAGCGGAACAACCGCCTATTTCCGCAAGCCGGAACTGGCCAGCGTGGCGGACGGTGAAGCCACCTACCGGTTGATGATCGACGGGATTGAAGGGCCGGACGTGCTGCGCGGCCAGCCGGTGCGCCTGACCATTGCGGCTGGTGGAACCAATATTGCCCATGAGGGCTTGGTGCAGTAGAGGAGGGCGGACAGCCCGTTACGCCTGTGCGGGTCCTTCAACTTCTGCGTTTTCACCACTGCATCAGAAAGGCCGACCAAATGACCATTTCCGTGGGCGACAAGCTGCCCGAAGCCACCTTCAACGTGATGACTACCGAAGGCCCTGGCCAGATGACCACGGGCGAACTGTTCGACGGCCGCAAGGTCGTGCTGTTCGCCGTGCCCGGCGCCTTTACGCCGACCTGCCACATGAAGCACCTGCCGGGCTTCATCAGCCATGCTGCCGAGCTCAAGGCCAAGGGCGTGGACACCATTGCCTGCGTCTCGGTGAACGACGTGTTCGTGATGAACGCCTGGGCTGAACAGTCCGGTGCGAAGGACAAGATCACCTTCCTCGCCGACGGCAGCGCCAACTTCGCCAAGGCCATCGGCATGGATCTCGATGCGTCCGGCTTCGGCATGGGTATCCGCTCCAAGCGCTATGCCATGCTGGTCGATGACGGCGTGGTCAAGCTGATCAACGAGGAAGAAGCACCCGGCAAGGCCGAAGTTTCCAGCGCCGAGACCATTCTCGCCGCTCTCTGACATCTGATTTGCCGTATGTGGGAGCCGCAGGACCGGGGAGCCGGTGCTGCGGCTTTTCATTTGCGCTTGTAGGGCGCCATGCCTTCGCGCGCCAGTTCGTCGGCGCGTTCGTTCTCCGGATGCCCGGCATGGCCCTTGACCCAGTGCCAGTCCACCTTGTGCCTTTCCAGCGCCTGTTCCAGCGCTTGCCACAGTTCGGCATTCTTGACCGGCTTCTTGTCGGCGGTGCGCCAGCCATTGCGCCGCCAGCCGTGAATCCACTTGGTGATGCCGTCGCGCACATAGACCGAGTCGGTATAGAGCGCCACCGTACATGGCCGCTTCAGCGCGTTGAGCGCCTCAATGGCGGCGGTGAGTTCCATGCGGTTGTTGGTGGTCGCGGCCTCGCCGCCGCTGAGTTCCTTGCGGTGGTCGCCCGACATCAGGATCGCGCCCCAGCCGCCCGGTCCCGGGTTGCCGGAACAGGCGCCGTCGGTATAGATGGTGACGTCTGACAAGGAGCTGGCTTGAACTGGCGGATCGATTACTCGGCCGCTGTGGTGCTGCTGCGCACCGGCGCGCCCGGTTCACCCTCTCGGCGCAGTTGCCGCGGCAGCTTGAACTCGACGTTCTCGTCCTTGGTCTTGATGGTTTCGACCGTCACGTTATAGCGCGCGCGGAACGCATCCACCACTTCATTGACCAGCACTTCCGGCGCCGAAGCTCCGGCAGTGATGCCCAGCGTCTTCACCCCGGCCATGGCATCCCAGTCGATCTCCGAGGCGCGCTGTACAAGCATTGACTGCTTCGAGCCGGCCGTCTTCGCCACCTCGACCAGCCGCTGCGAGTTTGACGAGTTCGGCGCGCCGACCACCAGCACCATGTCGCAATGCGGCGCCACCGACTTCACCGACTCCTGCCGGTTGGTCGTGGCATAGCAGATATCTTCCTTGTGCGGCCCGTGGATGTTCGGGAACTTCTTCTCCAGCGCATCGATGATGCCCTTGGTGTCATCCACCGAAAGCGTGGTCTGGGTGATGTAGGCCAGCTTGTCCGGGTCGCGCGGCTCGAACCTGGCCACGTCGGCCTCGTCTTCGACCAGCGAAATGGCGCCGTCCGGCAACTGGCCCATGGTGCCGATCACTTCCGGGTGGCCGGCATGGCCGATCAGCACGATCTCGTAGCCGTCCTGGTAATGCCGCGAGGCTTCCATGTGCACCTTGGAGACCAGCGGGCAGGTGGCATCGAGATAGAACAGGTTGCGGCTCTTGGCGGCTGCCGGCACTGACTTCGGGACACCGTGGGCGGAGAAGATCACCGGGCGGTCGCCATCCGGCACCTCGTCGAGTTCTTCCACGAAGATGGCGCCCTTTTGCTTGAGGTCTTCCACCACGTACTTGTTGTGCACGATCTCGTGGCGCACATAGACGGGCTTGCCGTGCAGTTCCAGCGCACGCTCGACGATGTCGATGGCGCGCACCACGCCGGCGCAGAAACCGCGCGGGGCGGCGAGAAATATCTTCAGGTCGGGAAGCTGCTCAGACATCGGTGTCCTGCTCCGTTGGTTGCGCTGGCGCGCCTGCGCTCATTCGGGTTCTGACAGGTACATGGTTGAACTCGGGGGGCATTGTCAAGTTGCCGACATGCCGCGCCCGCCCCTGCAACACCTGCAACCGGGCAAACAAAACCCCGGCGCATCAGGTCCGATGCACCGGGGCGGGTCAATCTTGTGACGGTGGCCGTTATACCGGCGCCGTCGTTAGTTGAGCTGCTTCTTCAGGCCAGCGATGGTGGTATCGACAAGACCGGCGGCTCTGGCGCCCTTGACCTCGCTGCCGATGATCCTGGCAGCCGCCTCGATGGCAAGATCCGATGCGGCAGCGCGTACGTCCTTGACCGCGGCGGCCTCGGCCTGGGCGATCTTCTGTTCGGCGAGTTTCGTGCGGCGTTCGATCTGCTCGACCATCTTCTTGCGGGCTTCCTCGCCGTAAATCTCGGCCTCGCGCCTGGCCTGCTCGACAATGGCGCGGGCCTCGTTCTCGGCTTCCACCTTCTTGCGCTGGTATTCGGCCAGCAGTTCCTGCGCTTCCTCGCGCAGACGCCGGGCGTCATCGAGGTCTGCCTTGATGGTCTCGGCGCGGGCATCCAGCTTGGAGCCGAGCAATCCCGGCACCTTGGCATAGAGCAGGATGCCGAAGAACAGCAGCAGTGCGATCAGCGCCCAGAATGTTGCGTCCATGTGCGTCGCGCCTCCCTATCGGCCGGTGGATGAGATGGCCGCCTTGATGGCGGCAGCGGACGGCTTGGCGCCGGTCAGTTCGTTTACCACGTCCTCGACCAGCTGGCTGGCGATGCCTTCGACCTCGCCCATCGCCTTGTCACGGGTCGAGGCGATCTGCTTTTCGGCCTTGGCCAGCTTTTCAGCCAGTTCCGCGTCCACCTTGGACTGCTCGGCGTCCAGTTCGGAAATCACCTTCGCCCGGTTTTCCTGGGCGATGGCGTTGGCCTTCGCCCGGGCGTCGGCAAGGGCGGCATCATAGGCGTCGGATGCCTTGCGGGCGTCGTCATTGAGCTGTTCGGCCTGCGCCAGGTCGGCAGCGATCCGGCTTTGCCGGGTTTCGATGGCGTTGGAGATCTTTGGCAGCAGCACCTTTGAAAGCAGCAGGTACAGGGCGCCGAAGGTGATCGCCAGCCACAACAGCTGGGAGGGGTAGGTGGACGTGTCCAGCTGCGGCAGGGTGCCGCCGCCTTGGGCATCGCCCGGAACTTCGGTATGGGATGTGGTTTCGCTGGCCATGGCGTCCATCAGTTAATGTTGTATGCCGGCTCGAACCGTCACGCCGGCAGCAAGGAAACGGTCGGGAAACGGGATGAGCGGCAAGGCATTTCGTGCCCGCCGCATCCCTTGCGCGCATGGCCGGCGCGGGTTGCGCAAGCCATGCGGTGCTTCCGACCAACTGCCGTCAGATCAGGTGAACAGCAGCAGCAGGGCCACAACGAGCGAGAAGATGCCGAGACCTTCTGCGAGGGCCGCGCCGATCAGCGCGTTGGTGAACTGGGCGCTGGCTGCCGACGGGTTGCGCAGCGCACCGGCCAGGTAGTTGCCGAAAATGTGGCCCACGCCGATACCGGCGCCGCCCATGCCAATGCATGCGATGCCTGCACCGATAAGCTTGGCTGCATCCGCTTCCATGATAATTCTCCTTGAGGTTGGTCGGATTGGTCAAAGGGTTGAAGGGTAGGACCCGCCCCGGCCCGGATCAGTGACCCGGGTGAAGCGCATCGTTCAGATAAACACAGGTCAGGATGGCGAACACGAAGGCCTGCAGGAACGCCACCAGGAATTCGAAGGCGGTCAGGGCCACGCCCATCGCCAGCGGGAACAACGCCCCGATGATGCCGCCGATGCCCAGCGCACCGAGGCTAACCACGAAGCCGGTGAACACTTTCAGCACGATGTGGCCGGCCATCATGTTGCCGAACAGGCGCAGCGACAGCGACACCGGGCGCGACAGGAACGAGATGATCTCGATCAGCGAGATGAACGGCAGGATGGCGATCGGTACGCCCGACGGCACGAACAGCTTGAAGAAGTGCAGGCCGTGCTTGGCCAGGCCCACCACCACCACCATGGCGATGATGAAGACAGCCAGCGCCGCTGTCACCGCCACATGGCTGGTCACCGTGAAGAAATAGGGGAACATGCCGAGCAGGTTGGACATCAGCACGAACGAGAACACCGTGAACACGAACGGGAAGAACTTCATGCCGTCCGAGCCCATGGTCTGGCGCACCATGTTGGCAATGAACTCGTACCAAAGCTCACCGACCGACTGGATGCGGGAAGGGACCAGCGAGGCCGAACGCGATGCGGCAAACAGGATCGCCGACACCGTGCCAGCGGCTGCAACCATGAACAGCGACGAGTTGGTGAAGCTGAAATCCATGCCGCCGACGCTGAACATGTCGACAATCGGCTTGATCTGGAACTGGCTTAGCGGATCGTTGGCCACGATCTAATCCCTCTTGCGCAGCAGCCCCTGCAAGGGCTGGTCGTTCAGTCTGTTGGCCCGTCAGGGCCGTCATTCAGTCTCTCGCCCGCCTTGGGCACCCTGCCGGCGGTTCGCGCCATGTTCAGGATGCCCGCCGCAAAACCTGCCAGCAGCAGGGTGATCAACCCGAAGGGCAAGGTGCCCAGCAGCCGGTCGACCAGGTAACCCAGGCCGCCACCCACGAGGACAGCCGCCACGAACTCGCTGCCGAGCCTGAACGCCGACCCCCAGGTGTTCCCGATGGAGGTTGTGCGCCGTCCGGTCTGGCCCTGGGCAGCCTCGGCTTCCTTGCGTTCAGCAGCGATGCGCGCTGAAATCTCTGAAAACCGCTTGTCTGGCCCTACATTTACGGGCTCTACACCGGTGTTTTTGCCGCCGTGTTGCTTGCCGTTGTCTGCCATGATCATGCCTCCAGCTTCCGGTGCACGCTCCGGCAGGTCAACTCCGGCACCGCAAACAGCCATGCTGCCCGCCCGTAGAACCCGCTCAATTCGGGCCGGAAATTAGAGACAGGGCGATATCGTGTCAAGCTGCGAGTTGGATAGTTAAGCCTCTGGGATAATTGGAGTTTTCGATTGCGGTCGGACGTGCGGCAATTCGCCTGCCAAGCTGTGGGCACGATTTCGCCGGATTTGGACCTGAACCGCAGGTTTTCCATCCGTCACCGGATGCTGATCAGGCAGATGGTTCACTCAAATGTTATGCGAGTTTCATTGAAAGAACGGACGATTTATGGCTGTTGACAAGGTCATGAAGGCTTTTTTCATACGATTCTTCATCATGGTGATGCTTGCCGGCGCGCTGCTGTCGCCACTCAAGGGCGTCAGCTTCGCCGGTGCGCCGCTGCCCCCGGCAGTGGCCGCTGCGGACGCGGCTGCCATGGTTGCGCACCTTCCTGCTGAAGACGGCTTCGTCCCCGTACCATCCGCGGTGCCGTGCCTTGTCGCGATCGCCGCCTTGGCCGTCCAGTACGAAAACGGCAGTTCCGGCGGCGCAGAACCGGTCCCGGTTCCGGCAGGCCGGCTTACCGGCGTTGACGTTAACCCGTCGCATGGACCGCCGATCGCCTCCTGACCTGCAGCAGCAAACTGCTCCCCGCAACGGGAGCGCTCCCTATTGATCAGATCAGGACTACAGCAATGAACGACCATGACAGCCGCGCCTCTGGCGCGATGCCTGCCGCTGCAATCAGTCTGCCGGACCGCCGCAAGGTTCTCGCCGGCATTCTGGCCTTGCCGGCCGCCGGCTGGGCGGCGGACGCCAGCGCCCAGACCGTCAACCGCAACTTCAACCTCACGCCCCAGCAGCCGGCCGCGCGCATCCGGCCCCCCCGCAGCCGGGAAGCAACGCGTCCAGCCGCGCCAACGGGACCGCGGCCGCCGGCAATCTACGGCCCCATGCCCGCTGAGCGATTCCCCATCCCTGCCGTCGGACGCGGCGTGCTGGCCGAGCAGTTCTGGCGTGCCGAGGTGGACGATCCCACCGGCGAGGCGCCGGGTACGGTGGTGGTCGACACCCCCGCCCATTATCTCTACCTGGTGCTGCCCGCCGGCCGGGCTATCCGCTATGGGGTCGGGGTAGGCCGGGCCGGTTTCGAATGGCAGGGCCGGGCCAAGATTGCCTGGAAGCGCAAGTGGCCGACCTGGACGCCGCCAGCCTCGATGATTGCGCGTGAACCGCAACTTGAGAAGTACCGCACTGGCAAGGAGCCGGGCCTCGACAATCCGCTTGGCGCCCGCGCCCTGTACATCCACGAAAACGGCGTCGACACGCTGTATCGCGTGCATGGCACCAACGAGCCGCAATCCATCGGCAGGTCGATGTCGTCGGGGTGCATCAGGATGATCAACCAGGACGTCATCCACCTGTACGAACAGGTGCGCACGCCCGCGCCGATCCTTGTCCTGCAAGGCAGCACGCCGCTGGTCTGAAGACGCTCCGGGGCGGGGCAGGCTGAACCCTCAGCTTGCCTCGCGCAGGCCTTCCGCCGTTTCCAGGTCGACCGAGACGAGCTGGCTGACGCCGCGCTCCATCATGGTGACGCCGAACAGCCGGTGCATGCGCGCCATGGTCAGCCCGTGGTGGGTGATGATCAGGAAGCGCGTTTCGGTGCGTTCCAGCATGGCGTCGAGCAGGTTGCAGAACCGCTCGACGTTGTGATCGTCCAGCGGCGCATCCACTTCGTCGAGCACGCAGATCGGCGACGGGTTGGTCATGAATACCGCGAAGATCAGCGCCATGGCGGTCAGCGCCTGCTCGCCGCCCGACAGCAGCGACAGCACCGTCGGCTTCTTGCCGGGCGGGTTGGCAATCAGCTCAAGGCCAGCCTCCAGCGGATCATCGGACTCGATCAGCTTGAGTTCCGCCTTGCCGCCGCCGAACAGCGTCTCGAACAGCGACGAGAAGTTGGCGTTGACCCGGTCGAAGGCTTCCAGCAGCCGCGTCCGGCCCTCACGGTTGAGGCTGGAAATGCCGTGCCGCAGCTTGCCGATGGCCTGCACCAGGTCATCGCGCTCGGTGATCATGGTTTCCACCTGGGTGGAAATCTCGGTTGCCTCTTCCTCGGCGCGCAGGTTCACCGCGCCTAGCCGCTCGCGCTGGTCCTTCAGCGAGGCCAGCTTCTGCTCGGCCTCGTCTGCCGGCGGCAGTTTGTCCGCATCGATGCCGGCGCGCGCGGCCACGTCTTCCGGCTTGCACTGCAACGCCTCGGCAATGCGCTGGCGGGCTTCCTCGACGCGGGCTTCCGCCGCTTCCGACCGGGCGCCGGCGCGGGCGTGCTCTTCGCGGGTGCGGACCAGCGCCTCATTGGCGTCGCGCAGCTCGCCGTCGCGGGTCTTCAGCGCGTTTTCGGCTTCGGCCAGCGCATCGGCAGCCTGCTGGCGTTCCTTGTCGGCTTCAGCCGCCGCGTTCAGCAGCTTGGTGCGGCGCACCTCGAACTGCTTCGGCAGGTCGGCGAGGCTGCCAAGTTCGGCGCGCAACCCTTCAGCCCGTTTCTCCAGTTCGCCGATCTGGCCATTGGCCCGTTCGGCCCGCTGCGCCCACTGCTTCTTCTCGGTTTCGATGGCGGCAAGACGCTGCGCCCGTGCCCTTGCGTCTCGCTCCAGCCCGTCATGGGCGGCGCGCACCTCGGTGTAGGTGGCGCGCTGCTGGTCGACGGTGGCGCGTACGCTGCGCAGCTCGTCCTCAACACCCGTCGTATCCGGCAGGCCAGCCTGCTCCGCCTTGACCTTTGAAAGCGCTTCCCTGGCCTCGCCAAGCTGCGCTTCGATCCGCCTTGCCGTTTCCTCGAGCACGGAGGCCTGGCGCATCCGCTCGCCCATCACCCGCTCGTGCTCGCTCAATGCCTTGCGCGCCACCTCGACGGCCGCCGTGGCCTCGCGCCATGCCTGGCGGGTGTTGCGCTCGTCCGCTTCAGCCTGCCTGACTTCTTCGCGCACCTTCTCAAGCGCGGTCCGCGCCTTCTCGGTTGCTGCCGAGGCCAGTGCGCTTTCAGCCTGCAGCGCCACCAGCCGGTTGCGCTCGGCCAGCCGCTTGGCGGCAGCGGTGGGCGCATCGGCAGCGGCCGTATAGCCGTCCCAACGCCAAAGATCGCCCTCCAGCGAAACCAGCCGCTGGCCGGGCTTCAGCTCCCGCTGCAGCTTGGCGCCTTCAGCCTTGCTGACGATCGCCACCATGTTCAAACGCCGCGCCAGCGCCGGCGGCGCCTTGACCACGTCGGCCAACCGCTTGAGCCCGGCCGGCAGGGCGGGTGCGTCGGCCAGCTCCGGCAGCGCCCGCCAGTGCACGGGTGCTGCTTCATCTGCCGGCGCATCGATGTCATCGCCAAGCGCCGCGCCCAGCGCGGTTTCATAGCCGGTTTCCACCTTCAGTGCGTCGATCAATGGCGGCCACAGCTCGTCGTCCGCCACGTGCAACAGCTTGGTCAGCGTGCGCACCTCGGTGGTCAGCGCTTCCGACTTGCGCCGCGCCTCGTCATAGGCCTGGTGCGCTTCCGCCTGACGCGCCCGGACGGCCTGGTGTGATGTTTCTGCCATGGTCGCAGCCGTCTCGGCGGCGGCGGCGCTGGCCACGGCGGTGTCGATGTCGCCGCTGAGCGACTGGGTGGCGTCGTCGCCGCCGGTCTCTGCGACGATGGCGGCATGCTTTTCGCTGGTGCGGGCAAGGTCGGCTTCGTCCCGCGCCACCCGCGCTTCCACCTCGGCAATCTGCCGGGCAATGGCGTTGTGCCGGGCCATCAGGTCCGACAGCTTAGCATTGGCCTCGTCGGCCTTTGCCTGGGCGGCGGCCAGCTTGTCGGCTTCCGCCTGCAGCGCTTTGGCGGCGGCTGCACGGGCATCGCCATCGCCGCGCGTGGCTTCTTCAAGTTGCGCCTGTTCGGCCGCCAGACGCTGCATCACGCCGTCGGTGTCGCCCAGCAGTTCTTTCTCGCGGGCAAGGTCGCGGTTGATCTGTTCGATGCGTCCTTCAAGGTCGCGGCGCTTGTCCAGCGCCTGCTGTTCCTCGCGCTCCAGCCCCTCGCGCTCCAGTGTGAGCCGCTGCAGCACGGCAGCGCGCACGGCCTCGGTTTCGCGCAGCTTCGGCAGGCCTTCGGCGGCCTGGTCGCGCATCCGGGTCATCTCCGAGACGGCCCGCGTCTGCTCGCCCAGCACTCGGGTGAATTCGTTGAGCGTGCGGTTCTCGGCCTCCACCGCCGCGCCGGCGTCCTTCCAGGCCAGGTATAGGCCCGCCGCTTCGAGCCGCCGGATTTCCGCCGACAGCTCCTTGTAACGGATCGCCTGGCGGGCCTGCCGCTTCAGGCTCTGCAGCTGGTTTTCCAGCTGGGCCAGCACGTCTTCCAGCCGTTCGAGGTTGGTTTCCGCTGCGCGCAGCTTGAGCTCGGCCTCGTGGCGGCGGGTATGCAGACCGGTAATGCCGGCGGCTTCTTCAAGAATGCGCCGGCGTGCCTGCGGCTTGGAGTTGATGATCTCGCCGATCTGGCCCTGCCTGACCAGCGCCGGCGAGCGCGCGCCCGTGGACGCATCGGCAAACAGCAGCTGCACGTCGCGGGCGCGCACGTCCTTGCCGTTGATCCGGTAGGCCGAACCGGCATCGCGCTCGATGCGGCGCGAGATGTCGAGCTGGTCGAACTGGTTGAAGGCGGGTGGTGCGGTGCGGTCCTCGTTGTCGAGCGTCAGCATGACTTCCGCCATGTTGCGCGACGGCCGGCTGGAGGTGCCGGAAAAAATCACGTCTTCCATGCCGGCGCCGCGCATGGACTTGTACGAGCTTTCGCCCATCACCCAGCGCAATGCTTCAAGCAGGTTCGACTTGCCGCAGCCGTTCGGCCCGACAATGCCGGTCAGGCCGGGCTTGATCACAAGCTCGGTCGGTTCAACGAAAGATTTGAAGCCCGACAGCCGGAGCTTTGAGAACTTCATGCGCCCTACACCTCACACGCGGGAGACGTTTTGCCCCCGTTGCTGCCCGCCCTGCGGACAACAACACCTGAATGTGCCCTTCAAGGGGCTGATTCGTCAGCAATGCAAGGCCGGCCCGGGACGGTTTTCCCCAGCCGTCAGCTACCCAGCGCCTCGTTGATTGCCTTGCGGAAAGCCTCGATATCGCGCTCGCCTTGCATCTTCTGGCCATTGAGATAGAGCGTCGGCGTAGCGTCGACGCCATATTTCTCCGAACCGTCCTTGCGAATTTCCAGGATGCCCTTGGCCAGGTCCTCGTTCTTCAGGCACTCCTCGAACTGCGCTTCGCTTAGGCCTGCGAGCTTTGCCATCTTGAGCAGTTCTTCGCGCGCGTTCTGCGTGGCCCAGGTCTGCTGCTGTTCGTAGATCAGGTCCAGCATGCCGAAATACTTGTCGTCCGGCACGCAGCGGGCGACCATGAAAGCAGCCAGCGCCAGGTCGTCCAGCGGAAATTCCCGGGCGATGTAGCGCACCTTGCCGGTCTCGACGAATTCCTTCTTGATCTCCGGAAACACCGTGGTGTGGAACTTCGCGCAATGCGGGCAGGTGGCCGAGGCATACTCGACGATGGTCACCTTTGCGTCGGCAGGTCCGATTGCCTTGTCGCCGATGCGCGGCTCGGCGTGGAACTCCGCTACGTCGAGGGACTGGGCAAGGGCTGGTGCGGTCAGCAGGCCGCCTGCTGCTGCAGCAATGGCGGCAGCGGCGGCGGTGGTGGTGAAAGTGCGGCGATTGATGATCATGGGGCGGTGTCCTACTGGAAGTTTGGGATTGATGCGAGCCGATAAATCGGCCTGTGGAGAACTTGTCAGGTCGGCCGGCGGGAGGTCTTGCCGAGCGCTGCCTGGCCAAGCCGGGTCAGGGCATCGCGCAGGCCGGGCTCGGTGATGCCGTCCACCTTCGCCTCGACCGTCCTGACCACGTCGGCAGGCGGTGCCGGGGGTTGCGCCCGCTGCTGGCGGGGGGCAGCCCGGGCGCCTTGCACCACCTTGACGCTGGCGATGGCGCGATAGCCGTAAAAGGCGTTGACGGCCTCGGCGATGCGGTCTGTCTCGTAGCTGAGCGCCAGCCCCAGCCCAGGATCGCACTTGACGGTCAGCGTCGCGCCTTCCGCATGGCGGTTGCCGGCCTCTCGGCCCTTCGGCCACACCATCTTCTCAGGTGAGCAGCGCACGGCAAGATCCTCGCCGACGATCGCCGCCCATTGCGCCACCAGCTCGCCGTGGGCAAAGCCATAGCGTTCGAACGCGGGCCTTGTAATCTGCCTGAAATGCTTGTCGAGACTTTCCATGCGTGCCAGCTATAGATTGACCAGCCTGAACCGTAGCTGAATTCTGGCCCAAGCCATGACAGTTTTCATCACATGTCCGTGACGTCGCCGCAAGTTAATGATGACTCCCTGAGCGCTGGCCTGCTGGCCTGGTACGACCGTCACCGGCGTACCCTGCCATGGCGTGCGCTGCCGGGCGAGGCGGCCGATCCTTACCGGGTCTGGCTCTCGGAGATCATGCTGCAGCAGACTACCGTGGCCACGGTGGGGCGTTACTTCCTGGCCTTTACCCGGCGCTGGCCGAAGGTGGAGGACCTGGCGGCTGCCGACCTTGATGACGTGCTGCGCGAGTGGGCGGGGCTTGGATACTACGCCCGCGCCCGCAACCTGCATGCCTGCGCCAAGGTGGTAGCGCATGAACATGGCGGGCGGTTTCCCGGCAGCGAGGACGGCTTGCAGTCGCTGCCCGGCGTCGGGCCCTATACTGCCGCCGCGATTGCTGCGATTGCCTTCAACCGGTCAGCCGCGGCGGTGGATGGCAATGTCGAGC